>JAXEEN010000279.1:0-4108 GCA_034104065.1 Sutterella sp. | reverse complement strand
CGGATGATGAAGTTGTCGATGAGGCGCGTTCTGCCGATGTAGACGGCCATGGCGGTCAGTACGCCGCTCTTCATTTCGGTTGCCGGCATCAGCGTGTCGAGACTCACGGCCGACACGTAGTCGATGAGGGCGAGAGGTTCGCCCTCAATCAGCGTCTGCATGGCGTTGAGGACGACGGCGGCGCGTGTTTCACCCTCGGCCACCATCTTTTCGCCGAGACGAACGGCGCGGGAGAGCACGAGCGCGGTCTTCCGCTCTTCGGGCGACAGATAGGTGTTGCGGGAGGACTTGGCAAGACCGTCGGCGTCGCGCACGATCGGGCAGCCGATGATTTCGATGCCGTAGGACATGTCGCGGGCCATGCGCCGGATGATGGCGAGCTGCTGGGCGTCCTTCTGGCCGAAAAACGCCTTGTCGGGCGAAGCGATGTTGAAGAGCTTCGAAACGACGGTGCAGACGCCGCGGAAATGAATCGGACGCGTCACGCCGCAGAGCTGCTTGGGCATGTCGTTGTGCAGTTCGACGTAGGTGTCGGTTCCGCCGTCGGGGTACATTTCCTCGACGGCCGGGTGAAACACCATGTCGCAGCCGTGCTCGGAGAGCAGCGCGCAGTCGCGCTCGAAGTCGCGGGGATAGGCTTCGAGGTCTTCGCCCGGACCGAACTGCGTCGGATTGACGAAGACGGAGGCGACCACGCGGTCGCATTCGTGCTTCGCGCAGTCGATGAGGCTCGCGTGACCTTCATGCAGGTAGCCCATGGTCGGCACGAGACCGACCGTCAGACCTTCGCGCTGCCAGGCCCGCACCTGGCGGCGGACCTCATCGGCGGTGGTGGCGATAATCATTGGAATTTCTCCTTAATCGGCAATTTTTTCAGCGAGCGTCTGCAGGAATGCGTCTGAGCAGTCGCTCTTGGGGAAACTGTTTTCAACGGTGGGGAACGCGCCGCTTCGGACGGCGGCGGCATAGTCGGCAAAGCCCTGCTCCATGACGCTCCCGGCGTCGGCGAAGCGCCGCATGATCTTGGGCGCGAAACCGTCGTTCATGCCGAGAAGATCCTGCATGACGAGGACCTGGCCGTCGCAGGACGGACCAGCGCCGATGCCGACGGTGAGAACGGCGAGTTTGGAAGTAATGAGCGCGGCGAGCTTCGGCGGAATGCATTCCAGAACCACCATGAAGGCGCCCGCTTCCTGGACGGCGAGCGCATCCCGGAGGATGCGTTCGGCATTGGCTTCGCCCTTCCCCTGCACCTTGAATCCGCCGAACGCGTTGACCGACTGCGGCGTCATGCCGATGTGGGCGCAGACGGGAATTCCGCATTCGGTGATCGCCCGGATGCGGTCGGCGACGGCTGCGCCGCCTTCGAGCTTCACGCAGTGGGCGCCGGTTCCCTTGATGAGGCGGCCGGCGTTTCGCACGGCCTCCTCCGTCGACGTCTGATAGCTCATGAAGGGCATGTCGGCGATGATGAAGGGGCGCTTCGCGCCGCGGACCACGCTCTTCGTGTAGGTGATCATGTCTTCCATCGTCACGGCGAGCGTGTTTTCGTAGCCGAGCATGGTCATGCCGAGGCTGTCGCCCACCAGCACGGCATCGACTCCCGCTTTGTCGGCGATCCGTGCGCAGGTGTAGTCGTAGCAGGTCACCATGACGATCTTTCTGCCCGCAGGCTTCATGGCCTGCAGTTCGGCAACGGTGATATTGTCAGTCATTTCTGTCCTCGCTGAGAAGCGTCTTCATGGCGGCGCAGCTGCGCTCCGGATGTCTTCCGGATGCGAGCTTCAGTAGAAGTCTGGAGGCGCTTCGGTAGAGCGCGCGTTCGTCTTCATCCTCTATGGCCGTCAGATGCGAGCGGACGGTCTGAACGTCGTTTCGCTCCACGGGTCCCGTCAGAGCGCCGGCGGGACCCTTCGTCAGAATGTTTTCAAGATTGGCGCGCATCAGCGGCGCGAGCGCCTCGAGCGCATCCGTTTCGGAAAAGCCGCAGCGCTCCATCAGACCGAGACTCAGCCCGGCGAGCGCGCAGGAGAGATTGCTGGCCGCTGCGGCTGCCGCATGGTAGCGTTTTTTGTCCGCCGCGCCGATCGGCCTGACCCGCACGCCGGCCGAACCGAGCAGACTGATCCAGAAGGTCTGCAGCTCAGCATCGCCTTCCACGGTGAAGAAGGCCTTGCCGAGAGAGCGCCAGGCTGTTTCGGTATCGTGAATGGGATAAAGCGGATGCAGAGAGCAGCCGCGGGCGCCGAGCTCCCGAATGCCGGGGAAAACCTCCGCCGTACTCAGGACGCCGCTCGCGTGACAGAGTGTTTTGCCGTTCAGATTCAGACGGCTTAGCAGGCCGAATGTCTGTTTAAGTTCCGTATCGGGAACGGTGATAAACAGAATGTCCGACTGCTTCAGAGCATCCTCGAAACTGTCGAAGACGGCGGAATCCGTCAGGGATGCCCCTTTTTCTGCCGAGAAGCGGCTTCGGCTCAAATAGCCCGATACCGTGAGTCCGATCGCGCGAAGAAAACGGCCGAGCGAAATGCCCGCTTTTCCTGCTCCGATGAAACCGATTCTCATGAAAACGCCCATCTGATGCCGTTAATTAGTCGAAAGCCGACGCGCATCCGCGTCGGCAGAAGCTAATGATACCGTCGCCGGAAGGCTTTCAGCATGCCGCCGGGCTCAAAGTGCTGTTCACGGGACGGTTTTGACGTCGCCTTTCCGGACGGTGCCGCTAAGCCGTTTGAGTTCTGCATATTCCCTGACGGTTTCAAGCGGAATGCCGAACCGGCGGTCCCAGAAGGACCAGCTGCTGATGCCGGACTGGTCGGCCGCGTAGCCGCACAGGGCCGTCATCAGGGCTTTCACGGCGGGATCTCCCGCATTCTGCGGCCGTGCTGCCACCGTCAGTTTCCAGGCGGGACGGTGCCATCCGGGAAGGACCGGCACCACGCGTCCTTCGAGCAGCGCGTCCGCCATGACGCCCGTTGCCAGATCGACGGCAATCCCCTCGCCCGCCAGCAGTCGGTCCCTGCAGATCGTCTGTCCGCCCGCCGCCGGCGCCGCCGGCTGGACGCCGATGAGCATGGCCTTCTATTTCTACATCGTTGCCTTCGGGACGGTCGCGGCCTTCTGCTCCTATCTGGCAAGCTTTCGCTTCATTCCCGTTTCGGCCGCGGTGCTGCTCTCGAGCTTCGAGCCGCTGACGGCGGTCCTTTTCGGCGTCGTGTTCATGGGCCTGGCGCTGTCTGCCGCAGAAGCCGCCGGCATTCTCTGCATTCTGGCCATGACGGTGCTGCTCACGGGAAAGACTGGCAGTGTTCATTAGCTGAAGATCACAAAAAAACCGGCTGCGGAAAACAGCCGGTTTTCATCCGTTCGGGGCCGCCCTCGTTAATGGGACCTGCCCTTTCAGGCTTCGGAACAGCGGCAGCGCTTTCTTCTGCCGATGCGGATGGTGTCGAAGCGCATGTCGAGCGCATTGACGAACAGAATGCGGCCGACGAGAGGCGAACCGATGCCGGCGGCCACCTTCAGCGCCTCGCAGGCCTGCAGCGTGCCGATGATCCCGGTGACGGCCGAGAAGACGCCGACGGCGGAGGCCTTGACGTCGTTTGCCGCATCGTCGGGCTCGAAGACGCATTCGTAGCAGGGCGAGGCGGGATCCCTCGGATCGAAGACCGACACCTGGCCGCTGAAACGGATGGCGGAAGCGAATACAAGAGGCTTGCCGGCATCCCAGGCGGCGCGCGAGACCGCGATGCGGGTGGCCAGATTGTCCGAGCAGTCGAGAACCACGTCCGCCTCGCGGCAGAGAGCGGCAAGACGGATCGGGTCGGCGAATTCCGACACGGCCCGCAGTTCGCAGTGCGGCGTCAGCCGGCCGACCGCTTCCTTGGCGCTCAGCGCCTTGTTGACGCCTACGCCGGCGCTCGTATGGAGAATCTGACGGGAGAGGTTCGACACCGAGACGTCGTCATTGTCGACAACGGTGATCCGGCCCGCACCTGCCGCGGCCAGATACAGAATGGCGGGTGAACCGAGTCCGCCCGCGCCGATCACGAGAAAATGAGTGCCGGCAATGGCTTCCTGCCCTTTTTCGCCGAGTTCCTTCAGC
>JAXEEN010000278.1:0-2391 GCA_034104065.1 Sutterella sp. | reverse complement strand
CATGGCCAAGGGCGTTGCCTGCACGGCCTGCCACGTCGAAGCGATGAAGGCCGTGCCGACGCGCGACACCTGCCTGACCTGCCACGGTCCGGTCGAAAAGCTCGCCGCCAAAACGGAACACCTGAACTTCACGAGCCGCATGAAGAACGCCAAAACCGGTCAGACGGTCGAACACAAGGCGCTCGTCAATCCGCACGACCGTACCACTCCGGAACGACGCTCGCCTGCAGCGAATGCCTCAGCGAGCACAAGACGGGCCGCAACGACTGCTCGACCTGCCACGACACCCGGGCCTGGAAGATCAGACCGCTCGGCGCCGAGTAATCCGCGGCCTCCCCGGCACGTCCGAGCAGCGGAGACGACCGTATGAAGAAGGGGATCCTGCCGAACCGCAGAATCCCCTTTTCTCATTTCAGAAGAAGCACCTCGTCAGGCAAACGCGGGCGTCTTCGGACGGCGCACGCTCTGCCAGGCCCAGAGACCGGCGAAGATCGCCAGACCGGGCGCGTAGCCCCACCAGCGCATGTCGTAGGGCAGGAAGAAGCCCGTCACGCTGAAGGGATACATCATGAAGACCGTGCAGACGAGAAGCAGCGCGCGTTCGACCATGTTGATCCGCTCGACGAGCCAGCCCTGCAGCGCCGAGGTGAAGGCCAGCATGCCGATCGAGGTCATCACGAAGATGAAGAGCCCAGTCCAGAAGGAGTCGATCCCGATCATCAGCAGGTCGCTGTTGAAGAGGAAGACGACCGGCAGGAGCGCGGTGCGGATGTCGTAGATGAAGCCCTGGATGCCGACCGCGATCGGGTCCGCCTTGGCGATGGCCGCACCCGCATAGGCCGCGAGACCGACCGGCGGCGTATCGTCGGCGAGAATGCCGAAGTAGAGGCAGAAGAGATGCGCGGCGATGAGCGGCATCACGAGTTCCTGACCGTGGATCACCACGCCGCCCGCGAGCTGCACGAGCACCGGGGCCGTAAGCGAAGCCATGATGATGTAGTTGGCGGTCGTCGGCAGACCCATGCCGAGCAGAAGCGAGGCAAGCGCCGTGATGAGGATGAGAAGGAAGAGGTTCCCCATCGAGAGCACTTCGACGAAGTACGTGATCTGCTGGCCGAGGCCGAGCGAGACGCAGCCGACGATGATGCCCGCGCAGGCGGTGGCAAGCGCCACGCCGGCCATGTTGTAGGCGCCGGCGGACATGGAGCCGAGCGTCGTCTTCACGCCTTCCCAGAGGGCGGGCAGCATCGGTTCGCGGCGAACGCGGGCGATGACGACGGGCTGCAGAACCATGATGACGGAGAGCACCAGGATGGCGCGGAAGACCGAGAGTTCGGCGGAGTGCTGCAGCACGACGAGTTCGTAGATCAGCATGGCGAGCGGGAGCAGGAAGTGCAGACCGTTGCGCAGTTCGATCCAGAACTTCGGCAGTTCGGACTTCGGCAGCCCCTTGAGGCCGAGCTTGCAGGCTTCGAGATGGGTGATCCAGACGAGCGCCGCGTAGGAGGCGAAGGCCGGCACCGCGGCCGCCTTGGCGACCTCGATGTAGGGCACGTTCACGTATTCGGCGATGATGAAGGCCGCGGCGCCCATCACGGGCGGCGTGAGCTGGCCGTTCACCGAGGACGCGACTTCAATGGCCGCCGCCTTCTTGGCGGGGTAGCCGAGACGCTTCATGAGCGGAATGGTGAAGGTGCCGGTCGTCACGACGTTCGCGATGGACGAACCCGAGACGGTGCCCGAAAGCGCGGAACTCACCACGGCCGCCTTGGCCGCGCCGCCGCGGTACTGGCCGAGACCGGAAATCGCGAGGCGCGTGAAGAAGGCGCCGCCCCCAGCGCGGTCGAGCATCGTGCCGAAGAGCACGAAGAGGAAGACCACGGTGGCCGAGACGTGAAGCGGCACGCCGTAGACGCCCTGCGTGTCCATCGTGATCTGGGAGATGAAGCGCGAAAGGCTGGCGCCCTTGAAGGCGATCAGATCGGGCAGATACGGACCGAGCGCGACGTAGGCGATGAAGACGCAGCAGATGATCGGCAGTGCGGGGCCGAGCACGCGGCGGGTGGCTTCAAGCATCAGGGCGAGCAGCAGCACGCCCATGACGATGTCGCGGCCGATCGGCTGGCCGGGACGCTCGGAAATGCCGGCGTAGTCCGCCCAGATGTAGAGCGCGGTCACCATGCCGAGAATCGCGAAGAGCCAGTCGGTCCAGTTCACGCGCTTCATGGCGAGCAGGATGCGAAGGTCCCAGCGGTCGAAGAAGCTGCCCTTGAGGGTGGGCAGGTTGAGATAAATCAGTGCTAGCGCGAAGGCGAGATGGAAGGCCTTGACGAAAAGCGAGTCGAGCAGAAGCCAGCTCGCGGTGGACATCTGAAAGAGCGCCCACAGAAG
>JAXEEN010000277.1:0-2665 GCA_034104065.1 Sutterella sp. | reverse complement strand
CAGTAGGCGACCAGCATGAAGACGAGACCGAGAAGCCAGCCCGTCGCAATCAGCACGGCCATGGCGCCGAGCAGTTCTCCCATGCCGTAGGGCACCGGCAGAAAGGCCTGAATGAGCGGCAGCACGGCAAATCCCGCCGCGAGCACGAGCAGAATCGCGCCGCCCTGCCCGATCGCCTTGCCCGTGAGCCACTGCAGTCTGGAGAGCGGATACGTGAGCATCAGAAGCAGCGTGCCCGACTCCGCTTCGCCCACGAACGCGTCGTAGCAGAGAAGAAGCGCCAGAAGCGGGAGCAGAAAGACCGTGAGGCTCAGAAGAGAATTCATGACACTCGAGAGCGGCTGGTACTGCAGCGTGCCCCCGATCGCCGCGGTGCCGAAGAAGACGGCGACGGACAGAATGGCAAAGAGCGCGCTTCCGAAGAGCAGCCAGCGGCTTCGCAGGCAGTCGCGGAATTCCTTGAGCGCCACCAGCTTCACGGCGGCGGCAGCCGAGGGACGGCGGCGGAGGGCGTCGGAATCGGTCATCTCAGAGCTTCTCCAGAGGAACGTTGAGCACGTAGTGCGCGAAGATCATGCCGAGGTCCGCCTTGCGGAGCTGGAAGTCGTAGCAGGCGTGATCCGTCGTCAGAATGCGGACGACCTCGCTCACCCGGCCTTCGGGGACGGCCAGGCGGCGTCCGCGGGCCATCGGTGCAAGCCGCGGATCGGCGAGCGCCTTCTCGATGCCGAGACCGCTGAAGAGCGCCGGCAGCGCCGCTTTTGCCCGCAGGGATTCGAGCGTCCCGCTGCCGCGGCACTCGCCGTCGGCGAGAAGGAGCACGCGGTCGAGATAGGGTTCGACGAGCGCCAGCTCATGCGTGCAGACCAGCACGCTGCAGCCCGAGTCGCGCAGCGCCGAGAGCTCGCGGTACATGAGGGCGGAGGCGGCCGGATCCAGACCGACGGTCGGCTCATCGAGCATCAGAAGACGGGGTTTGGAAAGCAGCGCCTGAGCCAGACCGAGACGCTGGCGCTGACCCTTCGAGCACTGTCCGAGACGCTGACGGAGCACGACGCCGAGGCCGAGCTCGTCGGCGAGCGCTTTCACCCGGGATGCGCAGACGCCCTTGAGGCCGGCGAAAAAATCCAGATGCTCCTGCACCGTCATCGCGTCGTAGAAGCTGACGTTTTCCGGGAGATACCCCACTTCCAGCGGCTTTTCTCCGGGCGCGCCGCCCAGCACCGTCAGCGTGCCCGATGCCGGGCGAAGCAGACCGAGAATCAGCTTGATGAGCGTCGACTTTCCTGCCCCGTTGTGGCCGAGCAGACCGAGGAGCTGCCCTTCGGGGAGCGTAAAGCTTACATCCCGCAGGACTTCGCGCCCGCCTCGTTTGAAGCAGAGCGAACTGCACGCAATGGTGTTCGTAGTGTTCATCGGAATAGTCCTTCGGGAAGCGAGGTCAGCGGGCTGGAGTCCGTCACGCCCTTGCCGCGGTCGATTTCAAACTGATTGGCAAGCCATCTGAGAAGCGCCACGACGGGACTGTCCATCAGAAAGCGTGCCTCGGGATAAATCCAGAAAATACGGTCGAGCGAATCGTTCGGCTGGTAGGGACGGTCGCCGATGCCGTCGTGATCGAGGTCCCAGCCGAGATACGTGCTCCAGAAATTGCCACGTCCCTCATGGCTCCACTCAAGCGGCTTTTCGCCCACGTAGCGCACCTGGATCGTATTCTCGACAAAGGCGTTTTCCCACAGCACGTTGCCTTCCCCGCCGAGCGCCACGCCGATGCCGATGTCGGCTTTCTCAATCAGGTTGCGGGTCACGCGGTTCCTGCCGGGACCGTAGATGAAGATGCCCTTGCCTTCCGTATCGAGCGCGGGATTGCCTTTCGGATTATGAACGCCGGAGACGCTGTTCTCTTCGACGAGGCAGCCGTCGGCGACATTGAGCAGAATGCCGAATTCGATGTTGCCCGAACTGGTGCTGCGCCGAAGCGTGATGTTTTTGGAACTCATCAGCGCGTAGCCGCCGCGCACGCCGGCCGCACGGTTGTCGGCTGCGCTGTCGCCGCGCGTATACATGTAGTGAATGCCGTACTGCGCGCCCGTAAAGGTATTGCGCTCGGAAACGCTGCGGTCGACGTTTTCAAAATAAAAGCCGTCGCGAACGTTGCGCACGCGGTTGCCGACCAGCACCGGATCCTTGACGTAGTTGAGAAAAACGCCGTCGCCGCGGTCGAGCACATGCATCCCGGCGTCGCCAGCAATGCTGCAGTTCTCGATGCGAAGCCGCTCGAGACGGTCGGCGCGCACGCCGAAGCCCGCGCCTTCAAGGGTCAGTCCGGCAAGCACCGCATCGTCGGCGCCGTCGGTAAGCTTCACGCCGGCGTCGCGTGCGTAAAGATCGGGGCCGTAGCCGCGCAGCGTCAGATTTTCCACGCGGACTCTCGGACGGCGGATCACCAGCGCGGTGCCTTTGCCGCCGGCGTCGATGACCGCACCGGGCTCGCCGCGAAGCGTAATGCCGCGGGTATCGACTTCGGCCTGAATGCGGTAGACGCCGGACTGCAGGATGATGACGTCGCCTTCCTCGGCATCAATCAGCGCGTCGTCAAGCTGATCCGCCGAGGACACGCGGTGTTCGGCCGCACCGGCAGCCGAGAAGGTCAAAGCGGCCGCCA
>JAXEEN010000276.1:0-7623 GCA_034104065.1 Sutterella sp. | reverse complement strand
CGGGCGCTTCGTGAAGCGCCGCCTCGACCTCGCGGTCGAGCACCGACTCGACGAATTCGCTCACCGACTGGCCGCGGTTGGCGGCGGCATGAATGATGCGTTCGTAAAGCGCGTCGTCGATCGCCACTTCAAGGGTGACGTAGTTGTCTTCTGCCATGTTCTGACTCGTTCGAACGGGGAGGAGGGCACGGGAAAAAAGCAAGCCGGCGCCGACGTCCCCTCTGTTGAAAAGAATTCAAAGATTATGGGCGAAGCGCCGTCAAACGTCAATCGCGGCCCTGCGAAGAAGAAAAGGGCGGCTCTCCTCGGAAAGCCGCCCTGCGGGAAGGGAAACGGATGGCGCGCCTTATTTCGGCAGCATCTTCGGCAGATGACGCGCATAGAGCGCCGACACGTAGAAGATGACCGCCGCCGCCACGCCTAGCTCGGCATGGGCCAGCCAGCGGATCTGTTCGGCGTAGTGTTCGCCGCCCGCAAAGCCCGCCGTCAGATCCGAGAGCTTGTAGAGCGCCGTGGCGCCGATCGCCATCGGGAAGGTGAAGGCCGCATAGCCCGGCGAAAACTGCAGCCGAAGAAGACGCCAGAAGGCGAAGTAGATCACGCAGGTCATCAGCACGGCGATGCCGAAAAGGAGCGCGCACAGAAGAAGCGACGGATCGCTCTCGACCGAGAGGTACCCGGCCAGCAGGAGACTCGCCGGCGCCGCCAGAATGGCGAACGTGGGCTTGGCGCCGTTCGGAACCTCGGGCAGAAAGAAGAGACGGTAGATCATGAGCGGGAGCAGCACCGCGTAGGCCGAGAGCCCCATCCAGAAAAAGGCTTTGGCAAAAGGCAGAAGCGCGGCCGTCCCGGGGAAGGTCACGTCCGCAACAACAATCCCGATCGGGGGCACAAACCAGCTCGGCACCATCAGTTCGAGCTTCGGCTCGCGAAGGCGCCAGACGACGAAGACGGCCAGCGCGGCGAGATGCAGCACCACGGCGGCGCACCAGAGGGCGATCCCGGCCGTCTCGGAAAAGCGGCCGGCCGTCCTGGAAATCACCATGAGGCACATGGCGAAGGTCGGCACGATGCTGCCGAGCACCGGGTGCTTGAGGTCGGCCCAGAGCGTATCGGCATGGGCGGCGAAGCGAATGCAGAGCACCAGAATCAGCAGACCGCCCAAGAGGGCGCCCGCCGTCTGACCCCAGCCGTGCAGCGGCAGAGCGTTTTCCATGCACCAGCCGAGACTGGCGATGCCGAGCGCAAGACCGGCCAGCGGCGTCGGCAGACCGCGGACCTTGTAGTGAAATCGTCTGATCATCGTGTCCTTTCCCTGACGGAAGCCTTCATTGTCGCACTCCTGAGCCCGGCCGAAACGTTCGGAAACATGAAATAATTCTGACAAATCGTTCGATAAAACCGAACCCTTAAGGATCTGATCATCCGAAATACCGAAAATACAAAGGCTTTCAGTTTTCTCCGTTTCCCTACGCCATGTCCATCACGCTCAGACAGCTTCAGGTTTTTCTCGCCATCGCCCGCACTGAAAATCTTTCTGCCGCGGCCCAGGTGCTCTGCATGAGCAAGAGCGCCGTCAGTCAGTCGCTCGGCGAACTCGAGGACCGGCTCGGCGTGACGCTGTTTGAAAGAATGCGGGGCCGTCTGCTTCTGAGCGCCGAAGGCCGGCGTCTCAAGCCCGCCGCCGACGAAATGATGGAGCGGACCGAAGACATCGAGAGTCTCTTCGCCTCGAAGAATCTCGGGCAGCTGCGCGTCGCCTGCACGCTCAGCGTCGGAAGCTTTCTGCTCGCCGACCTGCTGCGAGACTTTCAGTCCCGCACCGGATGGCTTCCCGAAGTGCGCATCGCCAACACGGCGGAAGTGGCCGAAAGCCTTCTCAACTTCTCGACCGACGTTGCGCTCATCGAAGGTCCGGTCATGAACCTGGAACTCGCCACGGAAACCTGGCTGTCCGACGAAATGGTCGTCGTGGCCCCCAGGGGCCACCGGCTTCTCGAAGGCACCGCCACCTGGGAGCAGCTCTCGCGCGAACGCTGGATTCTGCGCGAGGAGGGCTCGAGCACCCGCGTGTTCTTCGACGCCCAGTTCGCCCTCAAGCTCAACCGGCCCAACATCATCGCCAGCATCAACAGCTTCGAAACCATCGTCGGCATGGTGGTCAACGGCATGGGCCTCACCGTCATTTCGGAGCGCGTGCTCCAGGATCCGTTCTACGGCACGCATCTGCGGCGCGTCGACTGTCCGGAGCGCTTCATCCGCCAGCTTTCCTTCTGCCTGCACCGGCAGAAATATCAGTCGAGCGACATGAAGACCTGGATGGACTTCTGCCGGATCTGGGCGCAGCACCGCGTCGAGCAGGACCGGGAAAAGGCCCTCGAGCGCGAACGCGCCGCCTTCGGATTCTGAGTCGTTCTCATCCGGATGCGCCGGCACCGTTTCGGCGCACCGGTAACCGTTTGAGGCTAGGTAAAACACCAATCAGGGTTTATCCCAGTATTCGCAATTGCAGTCTCCCGCCGAGAAAGTTAGGAGGTTCCCGATCGGTAGCCGGCGCTTCGTTCCCGCTTGGGATCGGAGGAGGGAGGAGGGCATCGGCGTCGGGGAATAGAATCTCCCGTGCCTTAACCGGAGATTCACTTCAGGGAGAACCGACACCATGACCTGTCATGTTCTGAGAACGCCCGGCCGTGCCGTCCGCGCGCTTGCCGCAGAGAAAGGCTGGACGCGCGAGGAGCTCGCCCGCCGGCTGAGCTATACGCCGTATCTGACGCAGAAGCTCATCGACGACGAGGTCCGCATCACGACCGACATCGCGGCGCATCTGTCCGCCGTTCTCGGGCGCCCGCTGCAGCAGTGGCTCGCGCTTGAAGCCGAACTCGAACAGTCCCGCAGCAAGGTCGCTGCGCAGGGCGCCGACTGAGAAGTCCTTCATCCGCCAACGAGGCACGGCAGACCGCCGTGCCTTTTCTTTTTCGAGACCGGGCAATTCCGGCCGGTCCGGCCTAAGGGAAGGGCCGCCCGCACTATAATCCGACAACCCCTCCAACCCGACCTCTCTCACAGTCCTTTTCAGACCATGCCCTCACAGCTCAGCACCGCACTTCTGTTCGGCGGCATCGCCGCCCTCATGACGGCCTACGGCATCGGCCGGCTCATCGCCTTCACGCATATGACGGCACTGCTCAAGGTCGCCGCGACAGCCTTCGTTTCCCTCGCCGCCGCCTCCCACTTCCTGCTGCTGGCGTCGGAAACCGACTTCACGCCCGAAACCCTCGGAAACTGGGTGCCCGTCACCGCGCTCTTCGTGACGATGGGGCTCCTCTTCTTCCTTCTCACGCTCGTGCGCGACATCGTCGTCGGCATCCGCGCACTGATCCGCCGCGCCAAGGGGCTGCCGGCCGCCGGACGCGATCTCTTCAGTCTGTTCGCCGCCTGCATCGTCATGGTGCTCGCTCTCGTCTTTTCCGTCATCGGCACCTGGAACGCGCTCTCAGAACCTTATCCCGAAGAAATGACGGTCGGCGTGAAACGTCTGCCGGCGGAACTGAAGGGTCTTCGCATCGTTCAGATCTCCGACCTTCATGCTTCGCCGCTCTTCCCGCGCGAGCGCACCGAGACCGTCGTGCGGCTCGTCAACGAAGCCAAACCCGATCTCGTCCTTCTGACGGGCGACTTCGCCGACGGCGATGCCGAACGCCGCCGCTTTGATTTGGAACCGCTCGCCGGCATTAAGTCGACTTACGGCGTCTTTGCCGTCATGGGCAATCACGAATACATTTCCGACCCGTCGGGCCGTACCGAACTGATCGGCTCGCTCGGCATCCGGCTGCTCACGAACAGCGCGGTCACGCTTGAGGTCAAGGGCCGCAGGGTAACCGTCGCCGGCATCACTGATCCGGCCGCCGCCCGCCGCGGTCTTGAAGGCCCCGATCTCGGCAAGGCACTTTCCGGCGCCTCAGCCGACGATCTGCGCATCCTGATGGCCCATCGTCCGGGGGATGCGCTCAAAAACAGCGATCCCAGCTACGGCATCGACCTTCAGCTCTCCGGCCACACGCACGGCGGCCAAATGGGGCTCTTCTCCGGTCTCATCGCTTCGATGAACGGCGGCTTCGTGCAGGGCCTCTACAAACTCGGCAGCATGACCCTCTGCGTCACCCGCGGCGCCGCGCTCTGGCCGGGTCTGCCCGTGCGGATCAGCTCCTGGAACGAAATTCCCGTCATCACGCTGACGAGCGAATAAACCGGACAGACGAACGCCGATGAAAACGGTCCGACACTTTTTCGAGTGCGGACCGTTTTTTCATCCTGGGGCAAGATCGGTCTCAGACTGCGGATTCCGGTTCCGGCAATTTGCAGACGTCGACCCAGCCGGACGCGTTTGAGGCGAGCTCGAGCTCGGGGATCGAAAGACGGACTGCGGTATTGCCGCTGCCGCAGGCGGGATAAATCGTCTCGAAGCGCCGAAGCGATTCGTCAAGCCAGATCTCGACGCCGGGTTTGGCGCCGAAAGGCGTCACGCCGCCCGGCGCGTGGCCCGTCAGCGCTTCGACCTGATCCGACGGGATCATCTTCGCCTTCATGTGAAAGCGGTCCTTGTACTTGCGGTTGTCGATGCGGGCCGTGCCGCAGGCGACGATGATTACGGGCTTTTCGCCCTGAAGAAACGACAGCGACTTGGCGATTGCCTCGGGCCCGCATCCGAGCGCCCCGGCTGCGAGCGCCACCGTGGCGCTCGACTGTTCAAGAACACGGATCCGATCGCCGAAGCCCCGGGCGGTGAGGCTCGCCCTGGCCGTTTCAAAAGACATAACGCTTCTCCATTCAGTACCGGGTTGCGGGTGTCCGAACATTTTCTCAGATTACGCCGAAAAGCGTCAGGGCCGCCGACATGCCGATGATCGAACAGCCGACGCTGAGCGAACTCAGGTTGGCCGCCATCGAGATGTCGCCGCCGAGCTTCGCCGTGAAGATGAGACTCATGGCGGGTATCGGCGACAAGGCCGTCAGAGTCAGGGCACGGCGAACCTCCTCTTCGAAGGGAAGCAGAAAATAGAACCCGATCGCAATCAGAATGCAGACGATCCAGCGCTGCGCGAGCATTCGCGCGATGATGCCGAACTTCACGGCGTTCATCGACAGATTGATCGACTCGCCGATCATGATCATGCAGAGGAAGGTATTGGCCTGAGCCGCGACCGAAGTACACGTGATCACGGCGTCGGGCAGTCTGAGGGAGAACGCGGAGAGAATGCCGACAAAGGCGAAAGTGACCAGCGGTCCCGAACGCAGAAGCTTTCCGATGATGGAGGCGATCGTTTTGATAAAAGGCATGCGAACGCGCGTACCGGCGATGACGGCATAGGTGCCGCCGCCCGACATCAGAACATTGCCGACATCGAACATGCAGGTCGTGATCAGTCCCGTCGTCGGGTAGAAGGCCTGAACGTAGGGCAGGGCGAAAGGTCCGACGGAATAGCCTCCGAGATTGAGCCGCATGAAGTCCCTGCGGTCCCGGTCCCCGATGCCCCGCGTCAGAAAAAGCGCCCATGCCAGAAGAACGAGGTTCGACAGAAGGCCGAGCGCGGCAACGCCGAGCATGACCCCCTCGATTCGAACGCCGTTGAGATTGGTGATGATCACTGCGGGAATCGTCACATTGAGCACCAGACCGCTGATCGCGCTGAACGCCTCGGGTTTCAGAATGCCTACGCGGCGAAGAATCCAGCCGAGCACGATGAAGGCCGCGAAGGACAGGACTTTGGCGAAACTGTTATCCATTTGCTTTTCCCTCTGGAGAATCCGGGTATTCCGACACCGGCGAAAAGCGGCATTCTCGGCCCCGGCCTTTCCGGCCGTCTACCTCCCGCGGGATGTACAGAAAGGGAACTTACGCTCACCGCCGGCGGATCTGCCGGCGTTTCCGACGCTCGTCTGATGCCGAACGCAATACCTGCGCGTTTGTGCCTATGCTTGGCCCTCAGTCGGCTTCCATCCGGCACTCAGCCGGCACTAAAAATAAAAAAGCCCCTTTCGGGGCTTTTTTATTGAAACTGCGATTCAGACTCAGAACGTGCTGCGGTCGAAGACGGCCTTCTGCTGAGTGAATTCCAGGAGACCTGCCGCGCCGCCCTCGCGTCCGATGCCGCTCTGACGGTAGCCGCCGAAGGGCGCCGTGATGTCGCGGGGCGCATCGTTGACGTAGACGTTGCCGGCCTTGATGCGGCGTGCCACCGCCAGGGCTTCCTGCTTCGGGCCGAACACCGCCGCGTTGAGCCCGTAGACCGTGTCGTTCGCGATCGCGACGGCCTCGTCGGTCGTACGGTAGGGAATCACCGCGAGGACCGGTCCGAAAATTTCCTCCCGCGCAATGCGCATGTCGTTTCTGACGCCCGAGAAAATGACCGGCCTGATGTAGTAGCCGTGCTCGCACGACTCGGGTTCGCCGCCCGCAATGAGACGCGCGCCTTCTTCAAGACCGAGGCGGATGTATTCCGACACCTTTTGAAACTGCGCGAGCGAAGACACCGGACCGAGATCGGTCTTCGGATCGGCAGGGTCGCCCGTGCGGAGTTCGGCGGCGGTTTCCGCCAGCAGCTTTTCGATTGCCGGCAGATCCTCCTCCGGTACAAGCAGACGGGACAGGGCCGTGCAGGTCTGTCCCGAGTTGTAGAAAATCGAACCGACCAGACGGGAAAGAGCAGGGCGATAGTCGTCGGACTTGAGCCAGATGAAGGGGGACTTGCCGCCCAGCTCAAGGCTGATGCGCTTGACGCCGAGCAGCGCTTCTCGCGCCAGGCTCACGCCGACCTTGGTCGAACCGGTAAAGGACACCATGTCCACCAACGGATGAGAGGCCAGCGTGCCGCCCAATGCCGAACCTCTTCCCAAAATCAGATTAAAGACCCCCTTCGGGAAACCTGCCCGATCAAAGGCATCGGCCAGAATAAAGGCCGTCAGCGGCGTATGCTGACTCGGCTTCAGGACCACGGTGTTTCCGGTCAGAATCGCCGGCACCACCTTCTGAACGATCTGCCCGAGCGGATAGTTCCAGGGCGTCAGGCAGACCACCACGCCGACGGGCTCCCGGATGACCGTCGACTGTGCGTACGCTTCTTCAAGGGGAAGCATACGGGCAATGTCGATGTAGGACTGCACGCGGGCGAACTGATAGTCGCACTGAGCGGATGCTGTGAAGGTCACGGGCGAACCGAGTTCCTTCACTTCAAGATCGATGATTTCGCTTCGCCCTTCGCGGAACAATGCCAGCATCCGTTCCATCAGAGAAATGCGCTTTTCCATTGGGACGGCGCTCCAGGCGGGCTGCGCCGCCGCTGCGGCTTCGATGGCCAGCACGGCATCGGCCGGCGTGCCGTCGGGCACTTCGGCAAAGCGCTCGAGCGTCGCCGGATTCTCCACGCTGATAAAGCCGCCTCCCTCGGACGGCACCCATTCACCGTTGATGTAATGCTTGTCGAACTGATAGGACATCATCATTCCCTCCTGACTTCAGGCCGTGCGGGCCACGGCCCGCCGGGCGGGGCCAGGGGGGTGCGGTAGCTGCCCCCGGGGGAAACGGCCCAGCGCACACACGCCGGCCCGGCCCCGCCGCTTGACCGG
>JAXEEN010000275.1:0-5195 GCA_034104065.1 Sutterella sp. | reverse complement strand
CTCCGCTCATTGTTCATACGCGAAGGACCGCGGAGGCGCTCGCCGAGCGTCTCGGCGGCGTGGAGGTCTACTGGGCCATGCGCTACGGCAATCCCTCGGTAAGGGAAACCGTCGATGCTGTCATGGCTTCGGGAGTCAGCCGTCTTTTGGTCATGCCGATGTTTGCTCAGTACGCGGCGCAGACGACGGCGGCAACCTATGATGCCGTCTGTCATGAAGTCTTGTCCCGCAGGGATATGCCGGCTCTGCGGTTCATCCACGACTATCACGATGAGGCCGCCTATATCGAAGCGCTTCGCTCCCACATCGAGGCGTATTGGAACAAACACGGCGCGCCGATGAGCGTCGGCGGGAAGCTGGTGATGAGCTTTCACGGTATTCCGAAGAAGAGTTCGGAACTGGGCGACGTCTACGAGTCTCAGTGCCGCCGAACCGCCGAACTTCTGGCTTCGGCGCTGAAGCTTTCCGACAAGGACTGGACGCTGGCCTTTCAATCGCGTTTCGGCCGCGATCCGTGGCTTGAACCTTATACGCTGCCGGCGGTGGAGTCGCTCGCTGCTGAGGGGACCCCCCGCATTGACGTCGTCTGTCCCGGATTCGCTGCGGATTGCCTCGAAACGATCGAGGAAATCAACGATGAACTCCGTCATGCCTATGAACATGCTTTCGTCGGAGCGCCGGGCCAGCGCGGAGAATTCCATTACATTTCCGCACTGAACGAAAGTGAAGCGGCTGTCTGCGCATATGAGTCGATCATTCGCAGAGAGCTCTCCGGCTGGATCTGACGTCGGCCGGCTTGAATTTTCAGAGACTGTCCCCATATAAATACAAATACGGGAGCACCGGCACGGCGTCGGTGCGCCAGCTGCCCGGCAACGGGCTTCTCGGAGCTTTTATGACGGAAAATACTCAGAACAAGGACGTGAAGGAAGAGGCTCAGTGCGCCGAAGGTGCCGAGCCCTGCTGCTGCGCGAAGGAAGGCGAGGCTGAATGCGCCTGCCGGAAGGAAGAACAGGCTCAGGAAGAAAAGACGCCCGAACAGACGCTTGAGGATCTGCAGACTGCGCTCAAGCTCTCGGAAGCCAAGGTGCTTGAACACTACGATCTCTATGTCCGTGCCATGGCGGAGCTGGAAAATACCCGCCGCCGCGCCTCCGAGGAGGTTCAGAAGGCACGCAAGTTCGGCATCGAGAAGTTTGCCGAAAATCTGCTGCCCGTCGTGGACAGTCTGGAGAAGGCGCTTGAGGTCACGAAGGATAAGGAAGGCGATCCGGTTCGTGAAGGCATGCTTGCGGTCTACCGCCAGCTGATCCATGCCCTTGACGTGTCTCAGATGAAGCCGATCGATCCGAAGGGCGAAGTCTTCGATCCTCACACCCAGCAGGCCGTTGCCATGGTGCCCGCACCCGAAGGTGCTCAGCCGGGTACGGTCGTCGACGTTTTCCAGCGCGGCTGGATGATCGCCGAACGCGTGCTGCGTCCCGCCATGGTGAGCGTTGCTCAGGGCTGATCCCGCTGATCACTGCCGAGAGGGGAATCCGAATGGGGGTTCCCCTTTTTTGTCGGGAGCAGAAGGGCGGAGCTCAATTAATTTTATTGAAATATAAGGAATTCCTTCCGGAGATGTAATTTTTTTTGACTCTGTTGAGAAAACGGACTTGAAAAAAAGAGGGGCATCCCCATATAGGGATTAAGGTTGTTCGAAGGCCCGTGTACGACACACGGAGCTCAGAGCGCAAAGTTTGGAAGGTGCTGACGGACCCCCTGGGCGAATCGCCTGAGGCAGTGAGATGCCGGTCAAAGCCGGCATCGTCCGAGGCAAACAGATTTTTTAGAGGATTATCCCGAAATGGCAAAGATCATTGGCATTGACCTTGGCACGACGAACTCCGCTGTTGCCGTGATGGAAGGCGACAACATCAAGGTTATCGAAAACAGTGAAGGCGCCCGTACGACGCCCTCCATCGTTGCCTACATGGACAAGGGCGAAGTGCTCGTCGGCGCTCCCGCCAAGCGTCAGGCCGTGACGAATCCGAAGAACACGCTCTTCGCTGTGAAGCGTCTTATCGGCCGCCGCTTTGACGATGCCGAAGTTCAGAAGGACATCGGTCTGATGCCCTTCACGATCACCCGTGCCGACAACGGCGACGCCTGGGTGGAAGTTCAGGGCAAGCGTCTTGCTCCTCAGCAGGTCAGCGCCGAAATCCTCCGCAAGATGAAGCAGACCGCCGAAGACTACCTCGGCGAAACCGTAACGGAAGCGGTGATTACGGTTCCGGCCTACTTCAACGACTCCCAGCGTCAGGCGACGAAGGATGCCGGCCGTATCGCCGGTCTTGAAGTGAAGCGCATCATCAATGAACCGACCGCGGCTGCGCTCGCTTTCGGCCTGGACAAGGGCGGTAACTCCGACCGCAAGATCGCCGTGTATGACCTCGGCGGCGGCACGTTCGACATCTCGATCATCGACCTTGCCAATATCGACGGTGACAAGCAGTTCGAGGTGCTTTCCACGAACGGCGACACGTTCCTCGGCGGCGAAGACTTCGACCAGCGTCTCGTCGACTATCTGATTACGGAATTCCGCAAGGACACGGGTGTTGATCTTTCGAAGGACGTTCTGGCTCTGCAGCGTCTGAAGGATGCCGCTGAAAAGGCCAAGATCGAACTTTCCAGCCGTCAGGAAACGGAAATCAATCTGCCGTACATCACGGCTGATGCGACCGGTCCGAAGCACCTGAACGTGAGCATCACGCGCGCCAAGTTCGAAGCGCTTGTGGAAGACCTCGTTCAGCGTACGGTCGAACCCTGCCGCAAGGCTCTGCGCGACGCCGGCGTGTCCGCTTCCGAAATCACCGACGTGATTCTCGTCGGCGGTCAGTCCCGCATGCCGCGTGTTCAGACCGTGGTCAAGGAATTCTTCGGCAAGGATCCGCGCAAGGACGTCAACCCCGATGAAGCCGTGGCCATCGGCGCCGCGATTCAGGGTTCGGTTCTTACCGGCGAACGTCATGACGTTCTGCTCCTTGACGTGACCCCGCTGACGCTCGGCATTGAAACGCTCGGCGGCGTGATGACGCCGATGATCAAGCGCAACACCACGATTCCGACGAAGCACAGCCAGGTCTTCTCGACGGCCGAAGACAACCAGCCGGCCGTGACCATCAAGGTCTATCAGGGCGAACGTCAGATGGCTGCCTCGAACAAGCTCCTCGGCGAATTCAACCTCGAAGGCATTCCGCCGTCTCCGCGCGGACTGCCGCAGATTGAAGTGACCTTCGACATCGACGCCAACGGCATTCTCCACGTGGCTGCCAAGGACAAGGCCACCGGCAAGGAAAACACCATCACGATCAAGGCGAGCTCCGGTCTGAGCGAAGACGAAATCGAACGCATGGTGCAGGACGCCGAAGCCAACAAGGAAGAAGACAAGCGCCGCGCCGAACTGGCTCAGGCCCGCAACAACGCGGACGCCTCCGTCAGCCAGGTTCAGAAGACGCTCAAGGATCTCGGCGACAAGGTCGACTCCGCCGACCGCGCCGCCTGCGAAGATGCCATCAAGGTGGTCGAAGAAAAGATCAAGGGCGAAGACAAGGCCGCGATCGAAAAGGCTGTCGAACGTCTGATGGACGCTGCTCAGAAGATCGGTGAAAAGATCAACAAGGCGGCCCAGCAGGCCGGTCAGCAGCAGGCTCAGGGCAAGGCTGAAGCCTCCGGCAAGGACGACGATGTCGTCGACGCCGACTTCACGGAAGTGAAGAAGTAATCCGCCGGTAGCATTGCTGAGCCGGGGAGTTTTCTCCGGCGGCGGATCACGGTAAACCAGCCGGTTGGAGAAGGGTCGGGACGCTCAGGCTGCGCCGGCCCTTTTCGAGTTTTTACGAATTTGATGACTGGGAGCCTCGCTCCCCGAAGAGTTTAGGGTTATGTCTGATCAGGATTATTACGAGCTGCTCGGCCTGAGCAAGGGTGCTTCTGCCGAAGAAATCAAGAAGGCTTACCGCCGGATGGCAATGAAGTACCACCCTGACCGCAATCCGGGCGACAAGGCTGCAGAAGAAAAGTTCAAGGAAATCGGTGAAGCGTATGCCGTGCTGTCCGATGATCAGAAGCGTGCGGCCTACGATCGCTACGGCAAGGCGGGCGTTGATCCCAATGCGGCCGGAGGCCCCGGCGGTTTCGGCGGCTTCGGCAATATGGGCGGCGCAGACTTCCAGAGCGCCTTCGGCGACATCTTCTCCGATCTGTTCGGCGGCGGCCGGGCACGCGGCGGACGCGAGCAGTCCTTCCGCGGCAACGACGTCCGCTTCGAGCTCGAAATTACGCTTGAGGAAGCCGCCAAGGGCCGCAAGATGGACATCCGCGTGCCGGGCTGGGATGAGTGCGATGTCTGTCACGGCACCGGATGCAAGCCCGGTACGTCGAAGAAGGTCTGTCCCACCTGTCACGGTCAGGGCGTCGTCCGCATGTCCAACGGCCTTTTCCAGGTCCAGCAGACATGCCCGCACTGCCACGGCACCGGTCAGGTGATTGCCGAACCCTGCACGAACTGCCAGGGCAAGGGCGTGATCCGCAAGACCAAGGTGCTGGAGGTCAACATCCCCGCCGGCATCAATATGGGACAGCGAATTCGTCTTGCCGGCAAGGGCGAGCCGGGGCAGAACGGCGGAGAGCCGGGCGATCTATATGTGGAAATCATCATCAAGCCGCACGACATCTTCTCGCGCGACGGCGACGATCTCCATACGGAACTTCCGATCTCCTTCGTCACGGCAGCGCTCGGCGGGGAAATCACCGTGCCGACGCTCGAAGGCGAAACGCGCATCACGCTGCCGGAAGGCACGCAGACCGGCAAGACCTTCCGTCTGCGCGGCAAGGGCATCCGCAATCTTCGTACGAAGGAACCCGGCGATCTGTACCTCCATATCGAAGTGGAGACCCCGGTCAATCTCTCGACCAAGCAGAAGAACCTGCTTCGCGAATTCGAAGCAAGTCTCAAGGACGGCGGCGACAAGCACAATCCCAAGTCCCAGTCGTTCTTCGACCGCATGAAGGGCTTCTTCAAAAGCTGAGTCCTTTTGGGGCAGAGCATAAGGAAAACGGCAGTCTTGTGAAAGCAGGACTGCCGTTTGTCATGAGGAGATGGAAGGACTCAGCGGTTTCTCTTGCTGCGTTTGGCAAACCAGGTGAAGAAC
>JAXEEN010000274.1:0-11351 GCA_034104065.1 Sutterella sp. | reverse complement strand
TGGCCGAAAAGTACGTCGAAGCCTTCTCGCAGCTCGCGCAGACCGGCAACACGCTGATCGTGCCCGGGAATCTCGGGGATATGTCGACTTTGATCTCGTCGGCGATGAAGATTGTCGACGGCGTCAAATCGCAGAATTCGGCGCTGCCGCCCAAAGCGTAAACCCGGTGCTGCGCGTTTCGCATTCGAACCCGGCCTCGCGCCGGGTTCCTGCTTGACGGGCCGTTATAATTTCAAGTTCAGACAGAAGCGCGCAGGCGCTTCGCAGAAGAACGCCGGCCGCATTCGGCCGCATCAACCGAGATTTTGCATGAACGAATCGACCCACCAGTCGGGCGCCGTCGTGGCGCTCCCCCGGATCGCCGATCCCGCGGTGCTCGCCGACATTCTGATGTACAGCGCGCGCGACGCCGTCTACATCATGATGACGGACGGCGACCCCAATGCCTATGCGGGCATCGTGTTCGGCGTCGCCTCCATCTTCATGGGCCGCACCGATGCGCTGGAGCTCCCCGAGGGCTGGGATCCCGCCAGAGCGGGCGCCGCGCTTCGCGTTCAGATGGCTGACCTGATCGATGAAATGCCGGAAGAGGACCGCGCCGCATTCGCCGAAGATGAAAATCTGTTGGCGCTGGCCGTGATGACGTGCTTCCAGGAAGCCGCCTCCATCGCCGAAGCCTGGGGGGAAACCAACGGCGCGCAGGATCCTAAGGACATTCTGAAGGGCGTGCTTCACGACGAGCTCTTCGCGGCGCATTTCAGAACCTGGGCCGAAATGATTCTGGGCGACTACGCCGAGCCGGCCGATACCGATGAAGCGGAGGCGGACAATGACTGAAAAGACGGAAACCGGGGCCGAGCCGCTGATGCTCGGCGCCGACGAGCTTGAAAAGCTCCTTCTCTCCTGCATGTGGGACATTCTGAGCCACATGCGCTCGGTGGCGATGAAGACGATGACGGGCGACGAGGCGGCCGAAGCCGACGATGCGCTGGCCCGGCATCTGGCTCGGACGCTGATGGATGAAAACGACGCCTGCCGCATTGCGCTCCCGAAGAAGGGCGCGGCGCTCGTCGAGATGCTGCAGAAGCAGGCCCCGGAAAAGTGCGATCCCGCGCATCTGCCCAAGGATGCGGATCCGAACAATCCCCGCGCCGTGCTCGTCGGCGTCTGCCGCGCCTTCCTGCAGGACGTCTACCGGCTCATCAATGCGCTCGGACAGCGAGAGGACTTTACGCCCGAACTGCTGAAGACCGAGACCGAGGCGCTGGCCGCGCAGTGGTCGAACCTGTTCGTCGGCCGCACGCGCAGCGAACTCAACTGACTGTTCTGGTTTAGGAGAATGCAATGAGCGGATGCGGATCCAACTGCGGACGCGGCTGCTGCGGCGACTTCAGTTCGAAGGCGGCGCGTCTTCCCAACCTTCTGAGCTGCGAAGTGACGGGGAGCATCTTCGCGGGCGCCGTCCGGAACATGACGATGCGCTGCGCGCAGCAGCAGGCCGGCATGATGTCGGACGAGGAGTTCGAAGCGGCGAAGGACAAGCTCGTCAGCTGGCTGGTGGCGACCTTCTCCGGCGGCAACAGCTACTACGAGTGCGACGACGAATGGCACGAACGGGGCGGTCTGACCGATTATCTCGCCGACGCCTTCAAGTACCACGGTCATTCCGGCCGTCAGGTGCTGACCCATGCGGCCTCGCTCTTTGCCGAAGACGCGGAGAATCTGGCAAGAGAAATCACGCGCCGCGGCGGTCTCTCGTCGCCCGAAGCCCAGCAGGCGATCGGACAGCTGGCCGGCATGTGGGGACAGCTCTTTACGGGCGCGCCGATGGATTTCGACTGACGGCGCCATTCCGGCGCAGCGCCTTCGGCGGCACGCGTTTCGGAAGACGGATTTTCCGATTTTCCGACTGACGGCGGGGGCCAGGTCCTGCTACTATTGAAGACACGGGCGGCACACGACACGCGGTGCCGCCTTTCTTCTTTTCAGCCATTTCGAGCGGAGCCCCTTCATGCTCAACTTTGATGCCCTTCAGAATTTTCTCCAGGTCCGCCCGAGTCTCGGCCTTGCCGGGCGCCAGGACGATCTCGTCATTTCGCCGATGAAGTTTCCCGGCACGCAGGATGCGGTTCGGGTATATGTCCGGCCGCTCGACGGCGGACGTTCGCTGGTGCACGACGCCGGTGAGGCGGCCCGGCACGTCGGCGGCGCCGACGCGCTGATGGAAACGCCGGTCTGGGAAATCGTGCGTGCCGGATGGATCGACCGCGGCGTGTCGATGGACGAGGAAAACCGCCTCTTTACCGTCGCCCATTCGTCTGAAAATCTGCCCGAAGCCTGCGCGAGGATTTTTGAGGCTCAGCTTCAGATCGCTTCGCTGTCGCTCATGCTCCGGGCCCTCTCGGAGGAGGCATCGTGAGCGAGTACCGCCGCAGTCCGCTTGAGGACCATGCACCCGATCTCACCCGTGAAGTGATGGGCCGGCTGTCGCCCGAAGCCATGCGTGCCCTTCGGGCCGTGGCGGAAATGCGCAACCGTCCTGCGGAGGAAGTGCTTCGCGAGGAGCTGAGGGGCTACATCGCGGACAAACTGCCGCCGATGCCCGACATCGAGCTCATCATTCATTCGATGGCGGAGCGTTTTTATGCGCTCGGCTATGCCTGCGGAACGGCCAAGCGCTTTCTGAGAAAACTGCGGGGCGGCTGAAGCCGCCTGCGGGACCTGCCGGCATTTACCGGCTGCCCAGCATGCCCGCCTTGAGGGTGTCATCGATCGCCTTCGGACCGAGCCAGATGGCGAGCACGGCGTTGTAAAGCGCACGGCCGCCGCCGATGGCGCTGCCGACCGGCAGGCCGTTGAGACTGACGACGGTGCCTTTGGCCGGATCAAAGTCGAAGTCGACCAGGTCGTTTTCCTTCACGTCGCCGATGTTCTTCATCAGCGCGCGCAGTTCGTCGAGTTCTTTCGCCACGGCTTTTTCGCCTTCCGGCGTCAGATTGGCCCTCAGACCGTCGTCGAGCGCGCTGATGAAGCTTTCGCCCGATACGTTGCGAAGGAGGCCGAGCCGCACGCGCGCCGCGCCCGTTTCCGCCATGACGGCGCCGCCGTCCTTCTGAGGCGAGCGGACGTAAAGACCGGCGGCATACACCTTGAAGAAGAGTTTCTTGCGAAGACCCGCGCCGTTGAGGGTCAGGGTTTCACCGGCGACGACCGCTTCGGGCGCGTAGCCGATGGATTCGATGCGGACCGGCTCGGCGGCGTAGGCGCAGGCGGAGGCGGCGAGGGCTGCGAAAACGGCAGCCCGCAGGGAGTGAGGAAGCATTTCGACGTTCCGAATTCGGGAATCAGAGAGAACACGAATCCTAGCATCGCCGGTTGCCGGCTGAGGCATCCCGTTTTTGGTCCGTTCGGATGATGCCGCCTTATTCGGCCGCAGCCGATTCGGTGTTCCGCCGCGCCAGCCGTTTCCTTTCATGCATGACGCTCGCCGTCTGAAGCGCCACCGAAAGAGCGATCAGAGCGACGCCGGCATAAAACGAAGCGCCGAGGTCCCGGGCTTCGCCGAAGAGAAGCATCGCCAGGATGATCGAATAGATCGGCTCGAGGTTGTAGGAGAGATTGACCGTAAAGGCCGAGATGTGCTCGAGCGACTGAATCTGCAGAATGTACATGAAGAGCGTGCAGAAAATCGCGAAGATCGGCAGATAGACGATGTCCGGCCAGCCGGGGAAGAACGGTTCGGGCGGCATGAAGAAGCGGTAGACGGGGAGGGCGGCCAGTGCAAAAAGAAAGCCGCCGAGAAGCTGCCAGCACATGACCGTGACGCTCGAATATCGGGCCCGGTAGCGTTTGAAGTAGATGGCGAGAAGCGCCGAGGCGGCCGCGCTGGCCAGTCCGAGCAGAATGCCAAGCCGGTACTGCGCATCGAAATGGAAGATGAGGGAGATGCCGGCGATGGTGACGAACGAAAAGAGGACTTCCCTGAGCGAGATGCGCCGGCCGTTCATGAGCGGCTCGAGAATGGCGGTGAAAAAGCCGACGGATGAGAAGGCGACGACGCCGATGGAGACGTTCGAGGCCTTGATCGATGCGTAGAAGAACGTCCACTGCAGCGCGAGAAGCACGCCCACGAGCATGATGCCCCGCCGGTCCCGGGGCGGCACCGGCTCGATGCGTCCGGTGAGACCGGCCCAAAGCCAGAGGCAGGCGCCGGCGATGACGATGCGCCAGAAGACGAGCAGGCCGGCGGATAGCAGGAGCAGCTTGCCGAAAATGCCCGTCCAGCCGGCGAGCAGAATGGAGAGATGAAGCTGCAGAAAGGCTTTCTTCACGTGTTGCGTCCGATGAATAAAAAACAATCATAGCCGCGACTCGGACCGCTGCGGCGGATTGTCTGTTTCGGCATAGGTGTTAACCCGAGAGATATTCGAAACAGTCATGACAAAAACACAGCGATCAGCGACAATCAAAGTAAGGAAAACCATCGCGCTTTACGGGAAAAGCGCCTGCTGCTCCGCTGCGGGAAAGGAGGCCCTATGAGAGTCCGTCAGACGTTCATTGCAAGAGTTTTTCTGTTCATTGTTTTTCTGACTTTTCTTGCCGTCGTCCTCAAGGGGATGGGCTGGGCGATCGGAGGCATGTGCGAAGCCGGCGCCGATCTGCTGCTGAAATGAGCGCGCGCGGCCGCGAGCGGGCGGCCGTCTGAGAGATGGAAAAAGCACCGGGCCTCTGGGCTGCGGTGCTTTTTTCTTTCTGCGCCGGTTATCCGACGATGTAGCCGGCCTCGGCTGCCAGTCTGCGGTCTTCCTCCACGGCGCTGCCGCAGGTGGTGAGAAGATCGCCGGTAATGGCGCTATTGACGCCGATCAGAAGCGCCCGGCGCACCGTGTCCTCGGAGAGCCGCATTCGTCCGCCGGCAAAGCGCAGGTAGGCGCTCGGATTGGCGAAGCGAAAGAGCGCGACGATGCGAAGAACTTCCTCATCGCCGAGAGGCGGCTGATGTTCGAGCGGCGTGCCCGGGATCGGCACCAGGAAGTTGAGCGGAATCGAGGGCACGTCGAGCGAACGAAGCAGCAGCGCGAGTTCCGCTCGGTCGCGCATGGTTTCGCCCATCCCGAAGAGGCCGCCTGAGCAGATGTCCAGACCCGCACGCCGGGCGGCCCGCAGCACGGCGACTTTCTCGGCCTGGGAATGCGTCGAACACACCTTGGGAAAGAACGCCGGTCCGGTTTCAAGATTGCAGTGGTAGCGGACGATGCCGGCGGCCTTCAGACCGCGGAGTTCCTTCTCGGTGAGCAGACCGAGGGAGGCGCAGAGTTCGATGCCCGGGACTTCGCGGTCCGATGCGGCGAGGGCATGAATCTCCCGCAGTTCGCGTGCGGAGAGCTTGCGTCCGCTGGTGACGTAGGAAAATCTTGAGATGCCGAGTTCGGCTGCGCGTTCGGCGCCGGCGCGGCTGCGCGCCCGGTCGATAATCGGAAAGACTTTCACGCCCGTTTGATAGCGGGATGCTTGGGCGCACCATCGGCAGTCTTCGCCGCAGCGGCCGGATTTGGCGTTGACGATCGTACAGAGATTGAACTGCCGCGGCGAGCGCGCACGCGTCAGCGCATGCGCCGCCCGGAAAAGCGCTTCGGCATCGCATTCCTCGGCAAGCCAGACGGCTTCGTCAAGCGTCAGTGTTCGGCCGTCGAGCACGCTTGCGGTCAGGGTTTCGAGATTCGGCATGAGAAGCATTCCGGTTGGCAGTGGACTGTCCGGACCGAGATCGTCCGAGGCTTCCGATTGTACGCCGGCGGTGCGTTCAAACAGGACGGAGCGCCGGATCGCTGAAGACGGCCGTGCCGCAGATCGTCGGCGTTCTGCGGCACGGAGCGGCGTCGGACGTCAGGCGGCGAGGCGCGCGCGGCCGGCCGCATCGACGTGAAGAACGGCTTCGCGGAAGCGGGCCCGGTCGGTTACGGCCGGCACGAGGGACCACTCTTTCAGAGTTTCGGCCGTGTCGAGAAGCGTTTCAAGTTCGGCATCCTTCGTGATGCCGACCTCAGCCAGCGTGACGGGCAGTCCGAGCGAGACGTTGAAGTCGAGGAACTGATCGAGGAGCGCTTCCTGGCCGTCGTAGGCGAGCAGCACGAGGTTGCCGAACGAAACGACCTCGCCGTGAAGGTGCTCGTGTCCGGAGGGCAGCGACATCGAAGCGTTGTAGAAGCAGTGCGCCAGCGACGAGTTGTAGTAGTACTCGGTGTGGGTGACGAGATTCGAGACGATGCCCGTCGAAACGATGATGTCGAGCACGGTTTCGGTGAAGGCGTGCGTGGCCTTCTTGGCGCGGAAGTCCTCGAGAGCGGCTTTGCCGAACGTCAGAATCGGATCCTGACAGGCGCGGGCGAGCTGCACGCCGAGAAGCGGAGTGTGCGTGAGGGCGCGTCCGCGGGAGGTGTAGAGCACTTCGATCTGCTTGGAAAGCGCGTCGCCGATGCCGGCCCAGAAGAGGTCTTCGGGGCTGTCCAGAATCACGGACGTGTTGATGAAGCAGTGGGCCGGGCAGCTGCGGGCAAAGTGATAGCGGTCGAGACTGCCGTCGTCCTTGTAGAGCACCGTCACGGCGGAGACGGGCGCGCAGTTGGAGGCCACCGTCGGACAGGTGATGCAGGGCTTGCCGATGATGTCGGCGAGCGTCTTCACCGTGTCGCAGCAGCGTCCGCCGCCGACGGCGAAGAGCAGATCCGCAGCCTGAACGCCCGGACGGGCCTTGAGCAGGTTCACGTTGGTCATCGTGGCGTCGCGGCCGTAGACGGTCAGGTCGACCACTTCGGCACCGGCATTTTCAAGGGCGGCCAGCAGCGGGGCCCGGGCTTTGGAAAGCGCCGTTTCGCCGCCGATCACCGCAACCTTCCGGCCGTAGGGCCTGATGACGTCGCCGACCAGACTGTAGGCGTCGGGGCCGACGGAATAGTGCGGAAGATTGAGTGTGTAGTTGGCTTGCATGACTGTCCCTCGGTGCTGATGAAAGGCCCGGACCGCAGCGTCGGACGGGCATCCGACTAATTTACAGGGATGCGCTGCGGCGCAGTCGGTAATACTCTCGGAGAAAACGCCTAATTTCACTGCGCCGAATCACGAAAATTCCAATCCGGTAACGGTGCGGACGCCGGCAAAAAACTGCCCGGTGCAGGCAGACACCGGGCAGAAGGCTTCAAGACGGACCGTCCGAGAGGGCTGACGGCGGTAACCGGCCGGACGGTCCGGCAGGAATTACTGCTTCAGCATGGCCGAGAGGAACCAGAGCTGCTTGGCGTACCAGGCGAGATACTCGTCGAACTGGGCAGCCAGCAGGTTGTCGCCGCGGCCGTCGGCGGCCGCGCGCACTTCTTCGGCGAGCTTCTGCATCTTCTGCATGTCGGCGTAGACCTCGGCCACCACTTCGGGCACCGGACGCTCGGCGCTGTCGAGTTCCTCGATGACGGAATTGGCGGCGAAGTCGGCCACGCGGACCGGCGGCAGCTTGCCGCGCATCTTCATGGCTTCGGCGACGGCGTCATACTGTTCGAAGACTTCGTCGTAGACCTTTTCCGTGTATTCGTGCACCTGCACGAAGGCGCGGCCCACCACGTTCCAGTGGAGGTTGTGGAGCTTGGCATTCCAGACAAAGAGGCTGGAGAGATAACGGGCGGCGGGGCAGCCGCAAACGGCGTTCTTTTCGCAGGTCATGTTTGATCTTCCTAATTCAATTCAGTTGGGGACTTCCTGTCCCGGTCGGTGAAAGCATTTTAGGAAAACTCAATCAATAAAGCAAATATAATGTACAAATACTATCGATAGACGAAAGCTTCGCCGGAAAAACGGAAAGGCAGAGGATGCTCCGCGGGCGCTAGAATGCCTGCGGCGGCCGGTGCCGTCGGTTTCGGAGAAAGGACATGAATGAAATTCTGAGAAAATGGCTGACGTGCGGCTCGGCTCTGCTCACGCTGACGGCGGGGCTCTTCGGATTTTCGCTGCCGCAGGACTCCCGGGCGGCGCAGGATTATGCGGTCGTCGCAGCAGCGGATCTGCCTCGGGAAGCTCGAGACACGCTGTCGCTCATCAAGGCCGGCGGTCCCTTTCCCTATGCGAAGGACGGCGTCGTGTTCGGCAACTACGAGCGGATTCTGCCGAGACAAAAGCGCGGCTACTACACGGAATACACCGTGAGAACGCCGGGCGTGAAAAGCCGGGGAGCCCGTCGGATCGTGGCGGGCAAAGGCCGGACGGGCGATCCCGCGACGAGCGGAGAATACTGGTATACGGCGGATCACTACCGGACCTTCGCCCGGATTGCCGAATAAGGATGGATAGAGGATGAGCAATATGGAAACCACACGAAACGTCAGGACCGCTTGCGTCCGATGCGCGGGGCTGGACAGGGAGGCGCTCTATGCGGCGCTCGCCGAGGCTCTGCAGCTTCCCGACTGGTTCGGCGCCAATCTGGACGCGCTCTACGACGTACTGACCGATCTGGAGGTGCCCGTGAGGATCGATCTCATCGACTGGCCGCAGGCGCAGCTTTCCGAGCGCGAAAGAGCGGGCTTCGAGACGGTCTTCGAAGACGCCGCCGACGAAGCGGGACCGGAACGCCTGAGCGTGAGGTACTGCTGACCATGCCCTCAGCAAAAGCCGACGTTCCGGCCGCTCCGGTTCTCCGGTCTTTCGAGCCGCTCAGTTCGGGCAGTGCCGCCGTGCTGATTCTCGGTAGCATGCCGGGCGGAGCCTCGCTCGCCGCGGGCCGATACTATGCGCATCCGTCCAACCGCTTCTGGCCGCTGCTTGCCGAACTCTTTCCGGCGCATCGAAGCGGCTTTCTGTCGGCGGACTTCGACGAGCGCTATCGGGCGGCGCTGGCCGCCGGCGTGGCGCTGTGGGACACGATCGGCGTCTGCGAGCGCGAAGGCAGTCTCGACAGCGCCATCCGATCCGTCAGGCCCAACGACATCGCCTGGCTTCTTGCCCGGGAGCCCGGCATCCGGCTGGTCATCCTCAACGGACGCAAGAGCGCGGACGTCTGGAAGCGGCATGCCGAAGCGGCTGCTCTCTGCGCACGTCCGGGCGTGAAAACGGCGTTTCTGCCTTCCACCAGCCCCGCAAATGCCCGGTATCGGCTGTCGGATCTGGTGCGGGAATGGGGGGCTGTGCTGAAGGAAAACGGGATTGCCTAATTTTTAGGCAGTTTCAGGAATCCTTGCCCTGCAGGGATGGCGGAACTTATCCACAGCCTTGTGCAGAACTTCTGTGGGTAAGTCGGTGCATGGTTTGGGGCAAACGCGAAGTCCCCTGCGGGTTTGGGCGCATGCTCGCGGGCGGCCCTCCCTGATAAACTCTAAAGATTGACTGCCGGACGTTTTGTCCGGTTCCGACACAAAAATATGGAGACAGATGAGATGGAAAAGCCGATGCTCTGCGACTGCATGAAAAAGCGCATGAGCGCGCTCTGCGCGGATGATGCGGTCAAGGCCGCCCTCAAGGTGTGCGAGGACGAAGCCGATTTCGCCATGAAGGAGCAGATTCATATTTCCGAAATCGAATCCCCGACCTTTGCCGAGGCGGATCGCGCCGAGGAAATCGCCCGTCTGATGAAGGCCTACGGCCTCACGGACGTGACGATTGATCCGAGCGGCAACGTCGTCGGCCGCCGTCCGGGCACGGGTTCGGGGCCGGTGCTCGCCATCGCGGCGCATCTTGACACGGTCTTCCCGGCGGGGACCGATCTGAAGGTCCGTCAGGAAGGCAACCGCTACTACGGTCCCGGCATCGGCGACAACGCCTCGGGTCTTCGCTCCATGCTTCAGGTTCTGCGCGCGCTTGAAAAGGGCGGCGTCGAAACGGAAGGCGACATTCTGTTCGTCGGCACGGTGGGCGAGGAGGGCAACGGCGACATCCGCGGCGCCAAGGCGCTTTTTGACGGATCCCGCCGCATCGACGGCTTCATGGCGCTCGACATGTGCGACGTCTACACGGTGCAGAACGGCGCGACGGGCGCCCACCGCTGGCGTCTTTCGATCGAAGGCGAAGGCGGTCACTCCTATCTTGACTACGGCCGCGTGCCTTCCGCCATTCATGCGATGTGCCGCGCCGGTGCGCTGATCGCCGACCTCGATCTGCCGGAAAATCCGAAGACCACCTACACGATCGGCACCATCAAGGGCGGTACGACGGTGAATACCATTGCGGCCCGCTGCGAAGTCGACGTGGACATGCGAAGCGTCGATCTGCCGACGCTCGAAGCGCTCGAAGCGAAGGTGCTTGCCGCGTTTGAAGAGGCCGTTCGTCTTGAAAACGCGCACTGGCCGCTTGCCGACGAAGCTCATCAGCTCAAGCTCGTCAAGACCCAGATCGGCAACCGTCCCGCCGGCATGCGCCCGGCCGACTGCCCGGCGGTTCAGTCCGTGCTCGGCGCCATGGACGCTCTGAATCTCGAGGTGAAGAAGATCAAGCCGAGCTCGACCGACGCCAACAAGCCGATGTCGCTCAACATTCCCTCGGTCTGCATCGGCACGGGCGGCGAAACCTGTCTTGAACACAGTCTGAAGGAATATTTCGTCGCCGACCGCATCTGGCTCGGTCCGCAGACGGCGCTTCTGGCGGCACTCGCCATGGTCGGCCGCCGCGGTGAAAAGGGCGCGCTCGCCTGATTCCCGTTCTGAAAGTCCGAACTGCAAGAGAGCGGCGCACGCCTTCGGGCGGAGCGCCGCTCTTCTGATTTACGCCCGCGCAACCTCTGATCCGCGGGCGTTTCCGCTGCTAGGACTGTTCGGCATCCGCCTTAGGCGGATGTCCCTAGAAAGGCTGACGGCAGGACAAGAATGCGGAAATAGACCGCCTGCGTGAGGCGCAGTCCGGCTCAAAAGTCTGATAGGGTAAATGCAAGGCCGAGCCGAGAAGCTTCCGGCCGAAGGATCAACGGAGAAGAATCATGCTCAACCGCCTCATGATTGCACCGGCGCCGTTCGCGGTTCCGGCCGAAGCGCACCCATTCCGAGCCGACGCCCGTCAGGCCTTCTTCCGTGCGTTCTCCTCCTCCTCCACATCCTCTTCCTCGTCTACATCCTCCCGCAGCGCCTGCTGATCCGCTGCGGAGCGATTCCCTGCGGTGTCCGAGTCTCCCCGTCCGGACGCCCGCACAGCAAACCCTCCTTCTCCTCAACCGTCAGGCCTCAGTGCCGTTTTTCAACATCCGCGCATGCCTTATCGGGTAATTGATGCATAAAAACAACATTTAAGCCGATGCATCCGAAGACGGCGTCCTTCTTCATCTATTGAAAACAGGCAGGTACATCATGGACCTCATCAAGAACTGGAAACTTCATCTGCTGGCCATT
>JAXEEN010000273.1:0-3469 GCA_034104065.1 Sutterella sp. | reverse complement strand
TCGGCAGTGAACGGCAATGTCGAAGCCGTCCCGAGCCAGCCGAAGCGCAATGGCGCGGCCGATGCCCCGGGAGCTGCCGGTCACGAGGACTGTGCGGTTGTCAGCGGTGTCGGACATGAGAGGAAGTCCTTTCCTGTTGTGTTAAGAACGGTATTGATCGAAATAGTCTTCGGGCGGCGAGAAAAGCGTGAGAATCGCCTCGGCCGCCGGTTCTCCGTCGACTGAGGAGCGGCAGCGGAACTGCCAGAGACCGCTTTCGTCGGAAAAAACGGCGGCGGCTTCGGTCTCGACGGTCTCGCCCGGGCGCAGACCGTCCCGGAAGAAGGTGAGCCGCCGGGTGCCGAGCAGAAGACCGGGGCCGACGGTCAGGCCGGCGGCACGGGAACGTGCGCCGGCGAACAGTCCGACGGTCTGGGCCATGATTTCAATGAGGCCTTCCGGGGCGAAGACGCCGTCCCGGACGAGAAGGCAGTCGGCCCTGATGACGGTCCGCGAGGAGGCGCCTTCGTCCGTCACGGCGGTGACTTCGTCGATGAGCATCATGGGGCCCGTCTGCGGCAGGAGTTCGGCCGGGCTCCAGAGGCGCGCCCGCGCCTCGGGCGTCATGCGGGCGTAGTCGTCGGGCGTGAACGGTTCAGTCATTCGGAAATCTCCCCGGCGCGGCCGAAAAGAAGAGAAACATTGCTGCCGCCGAAGGCAAAGGCATTGACGAGTATGCGGCGGCAGTCGACGGCGCCGGCGCCCGGACCGGTGAGGGCGATCGTCGGAATCGACGCATCGCGGGCGGCCAGAGCTTCGCCGTCGGGAAAATTGAGGGGCGGCAGGGCGGTGCCGGCTTCGAGCATGGCGCACGCGAGCGCGGCGCCGAAGGCCCCCGCGCCTGCCAGCTGATGACCGGTCAGGCGCTTGAAGCTGGCGGCGGGAACGCTCGGGCAGACCCGCGAGACGGCCGCCGCTTCGGCGCGGTCGTTCTGGTCGGTGGCGGTCCCGTGAAGCAGCACGAAGTCGAGGGCGTCCGGTTCGGTTCGGCCGAGCTTAAGCGCGCGTCGCATGGCGGCCTCGGCGCCCAGACCGTCGGGCTGCGGAGCCGAGATGTGGTGGGCGTCCGCGGTTTCTCCCCAGCCGAGGAGCTGCAGGCGGGCGGGCCGGCCGGCGAAGGTCGGCGAAGCCGTCATCAGAAAGAAGCCGCCGCCTTCGCCGAGATGCAGACCGTCTCGGTCGGCCCGAAACGGTTTTGCCGTGCCCGTGCCGACGGCGCCGAGCGCGCGAAAGCCCGCATCGGTAAAGGGATTCAGAATATCCGCACCGCCCGCGATGACGTGGGTGACGGCGCCCGAGCTGAGGAGTCTGGCGCCTTCGGCGAGGGCCTTTGCGCCCGCCGTGCACGCCGTGGACACCGCATACGCGGGACCGAGGACGGGCGTAACGGCCGAGGCGGCCCGTGCCAGCAGCGAGGCGGGTCGTCCGAGTTCGAGGTCGAGCCAGAGCGCGGGCTCGTCGGGCTCGGGTTCGGAGAGCGCGGCCGTGACGTCGAGAAGACCGGAGGTGGCGTTGCCGATCACGAGCGCGGCGGCCTCCTTTTTGCCGCAGGGCGCCTCGGCGAGGATTTTCAGAAGGGGAAGAATCAGCGCGCCGGCCGTGATCATGCCCCGGGTGATGCGCTCGCCGGGAAGCGTCCTGTCGAGCCAGGCTCGGCTTTCCTCCAGAAGCGCTTCGGGAACGGCGCCCGGCGGCGCATCGGCGGGTGCCGGACGGCGGCCGGACAGCACGGCCAACGTTTCCGACGGGTTGTCTCCGAGATGAGAAAGAAGACTGAAGGCGTGTATGTAGATGGCTGGCATGACTGTCGGCGGAAAAATGACCGGTTAACCCGTCAAGTCTACCGAATCAGCGGACGTGCCGAGAGGCATCGTCCGCAGGAAGGACGCTTTCGAAGCGGGATGCGGCAAAGCCGGCGGCGGCCCAGAGCAGAATGACGAAGGCGACGAACAGCATTGCGGGCGTCCAGTTTCCGCCGTCGCCGAGACAGGCGGCGAAGATGAGCGGACCGGTGCCGGCGCCGAGATAGCCGAATCCCTGCGTCATGGCCGAAAGGCCCAGCATGTCGGCGCTCGAGAGGGTTTTCCCCGCAACGAGAATGAAGGCGGCCGTCAGCATGGAACCCTGAGGCGCGCCGGCGAGAATGCTTCCGAGGACGATCCACCATCCTCCCTGAGTCCAGCACCAGAGGCCGGCCAGATAGGAAAGCGACATCAGCAGTTCCGACACCCATTCCGGTCCGCAGAGCTTCATGAAGCGGGAGGTCAGAATGGAGGCGGGAAGTCCGGAAAGAAGATAGAGCGCCACGGCGGCGCCGCCGAGCGTGGAGGACGTGCCCTGCGTCAGCAGGTATGGCGGCAGCCAGGCGACGACGGTATAGATCAGCAGCGACTGCAGACCCATGACGGCGGTGACCGCCCAGGCGGCGGGCCGCCGCCAGAGTCCGGAGGAGCGCTGCATGCTTTCCCGGCGGTTTTCGCCGGCGTCGGTGAATCGCTTCCAGAGGACGAGGACGATCGACCCGTAGAGAGCCCAGAGGAGAAAGGCCGTCTGGGTGAAGTCCGTGAGGCCGGAGAGCGGAGCCGAGACCAGTGCGCCGACGGCGCCCGAAAGGCCGATGACGCCGGTGTAGATGCCCATCATTCTTCCGGCATTCTGAGGAAAGCGGTCCTTGATGACGACCGGCATCAGCACGTTGAGGGAGGCGATGCCGGCTCCGATGAGAAGGGTGCCGAGAAGAAGAGCCGGATAAATCGGCAGGCTGCGGATGAAGCCGCCGGCCGTCAGGAAAATCAGAAAAAGGAGCACGGCGCCGCAGAGACCGCAGCGTCTCGCCGCGGCGGGAGCGGCGAAGGAAACAAGACCGAAGGCGGCGATCGGAAGCGCGGAGACCAGGCCGTAGAGGGCGGCGGTGAGCACCATTTCCGAGGTGAGTCTTTCCGCAAGCGGACCGACGCAGGTGACGGGGCCGCGCATCTGAAGCGTGACGGCAATGATGACGAGGGCGGCGGCAAGACTTTTCTGCATGACGATTCAAAACCGGTGGCGATTCGCCTATTGTCGGACGGGATCTTCGGAACGGCACCCGGATACCGTATTTGCGGTATTTTGAGCCGGTTTCTTGACAAACGTTTCCGAAACCTGTTTAATTCACATCCTTCGCCGAACGAACTGCTCGGCGAAACGATGAAAGATAAAAACTTTTATCAAAAATTTGACAAGAACTGACGAGTTGTATAAACTCTCAATTCTGCGCCTCAAACGAGGCGATGTTCTTTAAAAATCAGATTCAACGAACCGATAAGTGTGAACATCGGCAAGTCGAGAGTGAATCAAAGGCACTCAAAAAACTTACGAAGTTCGCGCTTTGAAGGAAAGCCGAAAGACGAAAGCATCTGCTTTCTCTTTCAATTCCGGCGAAGAGCGACAA
>JAXEEN010000272.1:0-11914 GCA_034104065.1 Sutterella sp. | reverse complement strand
CTTCATCGCCGGATGGCCCCAGTAGCCGTTCTTGAAGATGCCGAGCTGACCCGACGCGACGAACTTCTTCAGGCGGTTCTGCACGTCGCGGAAGTAGCCGACGGAGGCCATCGGGTGCGAGGGCGAGATCTTCTGCTGCAGCGCGGCCGTTTCGCGCGGATCGGCCTCGAGCGCCGAGACCACGTCGACCCAGTCGAGCGCGGAGAGCTGGTAAAAGTGGACCAGATGGTCGTGAACGTAGAGCGTGGCGTTCACGAGGTTGCGCATGATGTTGGCGTTCTTCGGAATCCGGATTCCGAGCGCGTCCTCGACGCTTCTTACGGCGGCGAGCGCGTGAATGCCCGTGCAGACGCCGCAGATGCGTTCCACGAAGGCCCAGGCGTCGCGCGGATCGCGGCCCTTCAGAATCACTTCAAGACCGCGCCACATCGTGCCGGTGCTCATGGAGTCGACGATCCGGCCGTCGGTGCCCAGCACCGCCTGGACGCGAAGATGCCCCTCGATGCGGGTGACGGGGTCCACTACAATACGACGTTCACTCATTGCTCACCTCCCTTGACGGATGCGGCCGGGGCCGATTCTTCGGGCTTCTCCGCTCCGATCGTCTTGTTGGTCTTCTTTGCGCGGGCCTGCGCGACGGCTGAAATCGCGACATGCGCGGCCGCTGCGGCGCCGACCAAACCGACCGTGGCCAGGCCGACCTTGTCGGCCGTCGCCTCGATGCCGCCCCAGCCCGGCGGCAGCACGGTCGTTTCGTGTTCGTAGAAGGAGCCCTTGTCGAAGAAGTTGGGCTCGGAACAGCCGATGCAGCCGTGACCGGACTGGACGGGCCAGGAAAGGCCCTCGTTCCAGCGCAGAGCCGAGCAGGCGTTGTAGGAGGTCGGGCCCTTGCAGCCCACCTTGTAGAGGCAGTAGCCGAGCTTCGCGCCCATGTCGTCGAACTTCTCGACGAACTGACCGGCGTCGAAGTGCGCGCGGCGGTAGCACTTGTCGTGAATGCGCTGGCCGTAGAACATCTTCGGACGGCCAAGGCGGTCGAGCGGCGGCAGACGGTCGTAGGTGAGGATGTAGGTCACGACGGCCGTCATCACTTCGGGAATCGGCGGGCAGCCCGGCACGAGCACGATCGGCTTGTCTTTGATGATCTCGGTGATCGGCACCGACTTCGTCGGATTAGGCTTGGCGGCCTGCACGCAGCCCCAGGCCGCGCAGGAGCCCCAGCCGATGACGGCCTTCGCGCCCGCCGCGACGTGGCGGATCTTCGAGAGGAACGTTTCGCCGCCCGGGATGCAGTTCACGCCGTCGTCGTTGAGCGGCACGTTGCCTTCCACGGCAAGAATGTAGTTGCCCTTATATTTGGTGATCGTATCCTCCAGCGCCTCTTCGGCCTGCTGGCCGGCCGCCGCCATGATCGTATCGTCGTAGTCGAGCGAAATCATGGAGAGCACCAGGTCCTTGGCCACCGGATGGTAGGAGCGGATGAAGGATTCCGTGCAGCACGTGCATTCAAGACCGTGCAGCCAGACGACCGGCGTGCGGGGTTTGGTTTCCATGGCATCGGCGATGTCTTTGGCGCCCGCACTGCCGAGCCCGAGGCTTGCGGCGGTCAGAGAACAAAACTGCAGGAAGCTGCGCCGGCTGATGCCCTGTCGGCGCAGCGCATCATATTGCGTTTCGAACATATCGGTTTCTCCGTCGGATGATCGGAGACGGTCCCGCCGCCTCCGAGTAAACCGGAAGCGCGCCCGGTCCTGCAGTCGGACCGCGCAGGCTTCTTCAGTCCGCAGTGTAGAAGATCGCCCGACGCCTGAATGCCCCCTGCTCGGATGAAAAAAGGAGGAGTTTCATACCTCCGAAGAACTACCTCTGATTAGTTTTCAGACGCCCTGCCCCGTCCGTTTGTTTTCTCACATTTTTTACGATTTGTCATCATCTTGCCCGTCATGAACGGCACGGTTCATGCTGAGGACGAATAGAAATCGGCTGAATTCTCTCCTTCGCTATTCATAATATGGATATCGATTTTCATGAACAACAAAGATCGCATGTTGCCCGGCCGGAAGGAAAACCCCGGGCGCTGTCGAAACACGGAAGACGGCGTCGGAGCGCCGGCAGCGAGGAGGCCGGCTTCAGAGGTCGGGATATTTGGGAACGAGATACTGATAACCTTCAGCGGAGGTCTCGATGCTGAAGACCGTGTCCCGGTTGGCGCAGTGCGTTTAGAAACGTTTGATGCGCGCATTCTGGGTGGCGGCGTATTGTTTTGATAGACGCCCATCAGGCCGAGAATGCGTTCCCGCATTCTCGGCGGCGTATGTTTACCCCTGCACCATGAAGACACCGTCACGGGCGTGACTCCCACGGCCTTTGCAAACACTTTGTGATCCAGAGCATGCTTTCTCAGGTAGGCGGTAATCAGTTCGGCAAAACGATCGGTCATTGCTCTCATTGCGTATGGTTCTGTTTGACACTAACAGAACGATCCGCATACGCTCACTGATTGAACGAATGTCGAATAACTCGATCCGGATCAGACCTGCCGGAACCCTCTGAAGCCCGAACAGAACGGAAAGATCCCTGAAGTCGCCAGACGCAGCGTCACCCTTGCGACGGGCGAATTCTCCTTCAATCAGAAAATGATCGGCAAATACGCTCCGCAGTACGCCAAATTCGGCGCCGTCGGCGATCCTCATCAGCCGGTCTGCAGATTCCGATTGATCTCAGCGTTCAGACCCGCAGCCTCGACGAACTGAACATCGTTCCGACGACGAACGTGAAAACGCGCATCTGTATGACTCCCGGCGCGGACTCCGCGGCTGATCCCGCCGGACAACTCGGCGTGTCAGAAAAGGCTTAGCCGGGGACTTCGACAGCACAACCCCTCGACCGAAGGCAAACTTCAGGACCGCTTCGGCAGAACGACGTACAGGCAGAAGCTCAAAGCGCCGTTCTACCGGATGGCAGTGAGGCCGCAGGTTCTGCAGACGCCGGGCGGCGCGGTGCCCGATGAAAAGGCGCAGCCCGTCGTGCCGGAAGGCAGAGTGATCTTCCCGAACCGCTTTGCTGCCGGCAGCGTCGTCTCCGAAGCGTCGGAAATCTCTTCCCGTTTTTCCCATGCGAGCCGACTCCCGGCCTCCGATGCGAAGCACCATGCTGATTTTCTTTCCATTCACGGCACAGTGCCGCTACAATGCGGCGAAGACGCCGACCGAAGACGCCGCAGGGCGCGCCCCCTGCCGGCGGCGAAGCCTGCTGTTCCGAAACCGATGCCGCCGCTTGCCTTATGAAAGACCGAAACTCCTCTTCTCTTCCCGACTCGAGCTATCAATTTCGAAAAGGATTCAGACAGATTGCCGTCGATCTCGCCGACGGCCGACTTCGGTGGAAGCAGTTCGACGGCTCGATCTTTCGGGAGTTCCGCAAGAAGCGGGGGATCACCCAGGGCGACCTGGCCCTGCTGCTCGGCGTTTCGAAAATCTCCGTTGCCCGGTGGGAAACCGGCACCCTCCGGCCTTCGCTTCAGTCAGTCATGGCTCTGGCCTACATCGCGAAGTTTGAAACCGACTACTACAAACCCTTCGTCGAGACATCCCCCGCTTCAGCCTCCGGCGACGGCAGCGACTGCGCCGACAACGCCGACGACCCTCATTCTTCAGAACCGTTTACCCCCGAAGACATTCGGGCGCTGCGCGAACGGCTCGATCTCTCCCGCCGTCAGCTTGCGAGACTGATCGGCGTCACCACCAACGCCGTCGACAAGTGGGAGGTCGGCGACACCCACCCGAGCGCCGCCGCCGACAAGCTGCTTCATCATCTCCGCCGGAACGGCCTGGTGTCCTTCATGCTGACCTTCCATCCGAACACCGGCGGCTGAAAGTCCGCCTCATCCCCGCAACGGCCTCCTCAGCCGGCACGGCGTGAGAAATAGTCCGCCGTCCAGGCCGCCGAGACGAAGAGCACCTCGTCCTCCGGACCGAGCGGCATGTTGGGCACGATGCCCTCCTCGTAGGCCCGCCGATTGAAGGGAAAACTCCCGAGCGGCGAGCCGCCGGCGTCGTAGGCCGTGAAGACGTCCCCGCCGTCCGCCTCATGAAAGCGCAGATAGGCAACGGGAAGATCGGGCTTCGCCTCCCTCAGCTGCTGCATCACGAAGGGCTTCATGATTTCGACGTGCCGGTCGTCAAGACCCGCATGAAAGATTTCGGCCTTCTCCCGCAGATCCTCCGGATCGGTCACGATGCGGTGCCGAAGCGCGGCGCCGCCGAAGGCCTCGGCGGTTTTGCGCACTTCCCCGGCCGTCATGCGGAGCACTTCTTCGTCGTCCGTGGCCGTGCACCGGATGATTGCCCGGTGCGCCAGGTCCGTGTAGAGCATCGGATAGCGGATCGTGCTTTGAAAGCCGCAGCCGCCGCACTTCACGCCGAACAGTCCGCCCCGGCGCAGCGCCTTTGCCGCCTCGGGCTCCCGATCGGCGCTCAGCGTCGCCCGAAATTCGAACCGAATCGCCGCCCCGCATTCGGGACAGCGCACTTCCTTCATTTCGCCCATCGTCTCCTCCTCGGCTCAGCTGCGGCGTTTCCGACGAACATCGTACCTCGATTCGGTTGTCGGCAGATGCCGAACCGCCCGGATTTCTCACGCCGCGCGCCGCGGCCGTTCGGTCCGGGCGCCGGTTTTGCCGGCGTTCGGGCGTAAAATGCCATTCGAAGTCTGTGTTCGGCGGCCCGAGACCGTTTCCGCCGAACCGTCCGGCACGCCCGGCGTCGCCGGATCTGTCGGAGCTGCCGGTGCGGCGGGACCGCCCGTCCGGCGCTCGGTTACGCATAAAAGGAGGACATCCATGTACGATCTTCTGCTTCGCGGCGCCCATGTGGTCGATCCGCTCAACGGCGTCAACGGCATTGCCGACGTCGCCGTCGCCGACGGCAAAATCGCCGCGGTCGGCCGCGATCTCGAAGGCGCCGCCCGCGAGGTGATCGACCTCACCGGCCTGGTGCTGCAGCCCGGCATCATCGACAGCCACGTACATCTCGGCAGCATGTGGGGTTCGCCCTTCGGCCCGAAGATGCTCGCCATGAACGGCGTGACGACCTGCCTCGACATGGCCGGTCCGCTCGACGACATTCTCGACAACGTGCCCGAATACGGCGCGGGCATCAACACAGCCATTCTCCAGTTCGCCTCGCCCCCCTTCACCTTCAAGACCAACGCGCCCTCGAAGCAGGAAATGATCGACCTCATCGACGCGTCGCTCGAAGGCGGCGCGCTCGGCGTCAAGCTGCTCGGCGGCCACTATCCGCTCAAGCCCGACGTCTCCTCGACGCTCATCAAGACCGCACTCGAACGCCGTGCCTACGTCGCGTGGCATGCCGGCACGAGCGAACACGGCTCGAACATCGAAGGCATGATCGAGGCCGTGGAGATGGCGGACGGCTATCCGCTGCACCTCGCCCACATCAACGCCTACTGCCGCGGCGCGATCAAGAACGACATCGAGGAGGCGAAGACCGCGATCGAGCTTCTGAAGAAGAACCCGAACATCTTCTGCGAAAGCTACATTTCCCCGAAGAACGGCACGCGCCTCACCTGCGACGCCGAAGGGAAGATCCAATCGAAGGTGACCGGCAACTGCCTGCGCCACTTCGGCTTCAGCGAGGACCGCGACGGCGTCAGAAAGGCGCTTCTCGCGCAGAAGGCCTTCGTGGTCTACGACGCGGGCGGCTATTCCGATCTCTGCACGGGCGAGGAAGGCCTGAAGCGCTGGGAGGCGGCCGGCAGCGACGTCGGCGGCAGCTTCAACATCAATCCGCCGATTCCGCGCATTCTGCTCGCGCAGGCCAAGCGCGACGACGGCGCATTCGTGGTCGACGCGATCTCCACGGACGGCGGCTGCATTCCGCGCAACGTGATCATTTCGCAGGGCCTCTCGCTGGTGAAGCTCGACGTTCTGACGCTTTCCGAATTCGCGCAGAAGACGTCGCTCAATCCCGCGCGCATGCTGCGCCTGACGACCAAGGGCCACCTCTCGGTCGGCGCGGACGCCGACATCACGGTGTATGACTACGCAACCCAGACTCCGAAGGCCTCCTTCGTCGAAGGCCGCAAGGTACTTTGGAACGGCGGCATCGTCGCGAAGGGCGCCACCGTGATCTGCACCGAGCACGGCCGCAGGGCGATCGAAGCCCGCGGCCTGAAGGCCGTCACGGTTGATCCGGGCAGACAGGTCGAGCGCGTCAGAGCGCTCTGATCCCGCCCGGCCCCGGGCACCGACGCGGAACGTCCCTGAAAAGTCCGGCTTTTCAGGGACGTTCCGCATTCAGGAAGAGGTTTTAGTTTCTGCCCTGCAGGAAGCGAGGAACGCTCGGGATGCGGGGCGCGCTCTTCGGCGCCGCCTCCGACGGCTGAACGCCCGGCGCCGGTTCGGCGGGAGCGGTCGCCGGCTGTCTCAGACCGACGTTCACGACGGGCGCTCTCGGCTCGTCTGCAGCGGCCGCCGCGTCCGGCAGGTCTTCGTCAAGCCCGGTGGCGACCAGCGTCACGCGGAGCGCTTCGCCCATGGAGGCGTCGAGCGCCGAACCGAAGATGATGTCGGCAGACTTCTTCGTGAAGTTGTTGAGAACGCCCATCGCTTCGCGGATTTCCGCGAGCGTGACCGATTCGCCGCCCGTAAAGTAGGCGAGCAGACCGCGGGCTCCCTGAAGGTTGGCCCCTTCGAGAAGCGGACAGGAGATGGCGCTTTCCGCCGCCTCGCGGGCGCGGTTCGGGCCCGAGGCCGTCGCCATGCCGATGATGGCTGTGCCGCGCACGCTCATGACGGTCTTCACGTCTTCGAAGTCGACGTTGATGACGCCCGGCGTATGAATGATGTCGGCGATGCCGACGCAGGCCTTGTAGAGCACGTCGTTGCTCGCCGCAAAGCATTCGCTCATCGTGGCGTTGGGCGAGCAGACGGATTCCAGCTTCTCGTTGAGAATGACGATCATGGAATCGACCTTGTCGCGCAGCGCTTCAATGCCCTTTTCCGCGAGACGCATGCGGCGTCCTCCCTCGAAGGAAAACGGCTTCGTCACGACGGCCACCGTCAGAATGCCGAGTTCCTTGGCGATGTCCGCAATCACCGGGGAAGCGCCCGTCCCCGTGCCGCCGCCCATGCCGGCCGTGATGAAGAGGAGATTGGTGCCGCGGAGCGCTTCGGTGATCTCCGCGCGCTTTTCCTCGGCCGCCGCGGCACCGATTTCCGGCTTCGAGCCGGCGCCGAGCCCCGTGCTGCCGAGCTGAATCGTCACGTTGGCCTTCGAATGGGTCAGCGCCTGATGGTCGGTATTCGCCGCGATGAATTCGATCCCCTCGGCATTGTTCTCGACCATGTGATTGACCGCATTGCCGCCGCCTCCGCCCACGCCGATCACTCGAATGACGGTGTTGTGGGGGTCAAGATCCTGAAGAATGTCAAAGTGGGGCATGCTGAAACGTAATCCGTAAAACGCCCGGATAAAACCGGGCACAGTAAGAAGTGCGCATATTGTCGCAGATCCGCGCGGAAACGGCGCGCTCTTCGTCGGACGGGATCGCCCGTCAGGCAGTCCGTCCGCGCAAAGCCCCTTCAAACGGCGCCCCGCCGGCCCGTCACCGCATCCGTTCCTCAGGAACGGCCGTATTTTGCCGTCCGGACGCCGCGGCGGGATAATAACGTCGTCCCTCTATTCAGGAGTCACTCATGAACGTTCTTGTTCGTCCTCAGGATCTTCAGGCCGAAGCCCGGCTTGCCGCCGACATTCGTCACCGCATTCACCGCGAGCCGGAAATCGGTCTTCATCTGCCGAAAACTGCGGCCGTCATCGAAGAATCCCTGAAGGCCTTCGGCGCCGACGAAATTCATACGCATGTCGGCGGGTCCGGCGTGACGGGCATCGTCGCCGTGATTCGGGGGAACCGGTCCGGACGCACGATCGGACTTCGCGCCGACGCGGACGCGCTGCCCCTTGAAGAGAATACCGGAGCGGCCTGGTCGAGCACCGTTCCGAAATGCATGCACGCCTGCGGTCACGACGGTCACGTCGCGACGCTCCTCTCGGCAGTCGCGTGGCTCACGAAGCACCGCGACTTCGCCGGCACGCTCTGCGCGGTCTTTCAGCCGGGCGAAGAAGGCTATGCCGGCGGACGGCACATGGTGGAGGATGGTCTCGTCACCCGCTTCGGCATCGAGGAGTTCTACGCGCTTCACGCCGAGCCGAGCGTCCCCGTCGGCAGCGTTGCCTTCGTCCCGGGCTATGCCACCGCCAATGCCGACGTCTTTGAAATCATTTTCGAGGGCAAAGGCGGACACGGCTCCCGTCCGCAGCTCGCACGCGATCCGATCATTGCCGCGGGCGAAGCGCTGCTGGCGCTGCAGACCATCGCTTCTCGCAGCGCCCCGCCCGACAAGACGGCCGTCATCTCGGTCTGTTCGCTCCTTGCGGGCGACGCCGACGGCACCAGCGTCATTCCGCAGAAGGCCGTTCTGAGAGGCACCGCCCGTTCCTTCGAACCCGAGGTGCAGGACATCATCGAAACCCGCCTGAAGGAGATCGCCCGCGGCATCGCAATCGCCAACGGCATGACGGCCGAGGTGAACTACACGCGCCTCTACCCGGCCATGTACAACGATCCGGCTCGCACGGCGGACGCCCGGGCGCTGCTCGAGGCCCTGCTCGGTCCGGATCACGTCGAGGACTTCCGGCGTACGCCGGGCGGCGAAGACTTCTCCTTCATGCTGCGCGAACGCCCCGGCTGCCTCTTCCGTCTCGGCATGAAGGACGAAACGCACACGAGGGGCGTTCACAACGAAGGCTTCGACTTCAACGACAGGGCGATCGCCGTCGGCGCCGCCTCTCTTCTGACGATCGCCCTCAGCCGCATGGCGGCCTGATCGGAACGAAACCGCATCCGAGAATAAAGGGGGGCTGCAGAAATCCGGAAGACCGGACTTTTGCAGCACCCCTTTTTCAAATCGTCCGGCAGGCCGGATCGTCAGAGATGCCCGAAATAGTCGCGGGCAAGCTGCTGCGTGCCGGGATCCTTCGTCGTGTAGTTCGGATTCGGGCACTTCCAAATGTTCGCCTTTGTAAACGCGTAGCCCGGCTTACCTTTCGTAAAGGAAAGATGCGTGGAACCTTCGACGGAGAGCGCCTTTCTCACGATCACCGCACTGTTGCGGGCCTTGCCGTTGATCAGAAGCGCCGAGGCGGATCCTGCGTAGTCCAGATGCTGGCACTGCAGATCGGCGGCTTCCTGCTCGGTGATGAGATGCAGTCTTTCGGAGCCTTCCGGCAGATTGGCGCAGGCGGAAAGGAGCGCAGCTGCCGAGACGGCGGCAATGATGAAATGAGGTTTCATGATGTTTTCTCTTCTGGTCCGTTGAAGGCGCCGGGCGGCTTCCCTCGCGCCCGCCACCGCTCTCAGGCGGCCGGATTCGAAGCGGAGGCTTCAGGCCGACCGCATTCGACGATAAAACGAACCGCCCGATGCTGCAGAATCATAGCACGGCGCTGCGACAGTCGACGTCGCTCAAACCCGACGCCCGCTTCGCCCGTCCGCCGATCAAAGGCTGCAGGACAGCGCTCCGAAGAGACGGCCTGATCGGCCTCACGCACGAAAATGCCGGCCCCTGGAAAACAGCCCCGTCCGGGTCAGTCTCCGGTCGATGCTCTCCCGGGGAAACACCCGCCGGTCTTCGGAATACCTCCGTCCGGCATCAGAAAGCCTCTCGTTCTCCCGAAGATCGGGACTGAGCCGGAATCCCGTTCGCTATACTTTTACAGTTATTGTTCCGCAGCTTTGTCCGGATGTTTCCGCAGCGTCCGGCATTCAGAGAATCCATGAAGAAGATCATTTCCGCCGTCGCGATCTCCGTCGCGGCGCTTTTCGCCGTTTCCGCCGCCGGCGCCGCCGAATTCAAGGCCCAGACGCTCCGTCTGGCGCATACCGCCGCCGTGTCCCACGCCCACAACGAGGCCGCGACTCTTTTTGCCAAGAACGTGCTCGACAGAACGGGCGGCAAGGTCAGGATCGAAGTCTATCCCGCGGGCGAGCTCGGCGACCAGCCGGCGCTCGCCGAACAGGTGACGATGGGCGCGCTCGATTCCGCCGTGGTCTCGCTCGGCAATCTCGCCATGTACTCGAAGAAGCTCAACGCCATGACGGCGCCCTTCCTCTTCGCGGACTACGACCACGCCCACCGCGTCATCGACGGCTTCGTCATGAACTGGATGAATGAGGGCCTCGCCCAGCACGACGCCTACGGTCTTTCCATGTTCGACTACGGCTTCCGCGAAACGACGACCAAGGGCCTCGTCGTCAATTCCGCCGACGACCTCAGAGGCGTCAAGATCCGCGTCCCGCCCGCCACGGGCCTTCTGGCCGCGTTTGACGCACTCGGCGCCAACACCCAGAAAATCGCCTATTCCGAGCTCTATACATCCCTCAAGCAGGGCGTCGTGGTCGGTCAGGAAAACCCGGTCTTCACGATTCTCGCCGACTCGCTCTACGAGACGCAGGATCAGCTCGCCATGACGAACCACTACTTTGACTGTCAGGTCCTGCTCATCAACAAGACGCTCTTCGAAGGACTCTCTCCGGACCTTCAGAAGATTCTGAAGGAAGAAGCCGTCAATGCCCAGAACCTCACCCGCGAGCGCATCAGCAAGGGCGAAGCGAAGGTGATTGAGGAACTGAAGGCCAAGGGCATGAACGTCACCTACCCCGACCGCGCCTCCTTCGTGAGCAGGATGGAACCCGCCTACAAGAAGGTCGGCGAGCTGGCCGGCACCAAGGAAATGCAGCGTCTTCTCGACGCCGTCGAAAAGGGCAAGGCCGCCAAGTAAACGTTGTGCTCTGACGTTCGGGAATCGACAGGAACCGGGAGAAGCTTCACCGTCATGATCATGTTTGTGATTTTCTCCGCCGTGCTCGGACTGATGCTGATCGGCGTCACGACGGCGGTGACCATGGGCTTTGCCTCCGTCGCCACCTTCCTGCTGGCGGGCGGCGATGCGGCGAGGCTCTTTCTGGTGCCTCAGCGCATGTTCGCTCAGGTGTCCGGCATCACGCTGATGTCGATTCCCTTCTTCCTTCTCATGGGGAACCTGATGACGGCGGGCGGCGTCAGCCGCAGCCTCTTCGGGTTCGGCCGCGTCTGTCTCGGACACCGCTGGGGCGGCCTCTCCAACGCCGCCATCGTCGCCTGCGTCGTGATGGCCGCCATGTCCGGATCGGCCGCCGCCTGCGCCGCCGGCATCGGCATGATCGCCATTGCGGAAATGACCAAATCCGGCTACAGCCGGTCCTTCAGCTGCGCGACCATCGCGGCGGGCGGTGCGCTCGGCCCCATCATCCCGCCGAGCATCACGCTGATTCTCTACGCCGGCCTGACGCAGACGAGCGTCAACGCGCTCTTTGCCGCGGGCGCCGTGCCCGGTCTGCTTCTCGGCATCGGCTTCATGTGCTGGTCGAGCTGGGTGTGCTTCCGGCACGGCTACGCCAAGACCGATCCCGCGCCGTGGACCGAACGGTGGCAGGCCTTCAAGGACGCCTTTTTCGCCCTGATGACGCCCGTGATCGTCATCGGCGGGATGTTCGGCGGCCTCTTCACCGCCACGGAAGCCGCCGCGGTCGCTTCGCTCTACGTGATGATCCTCGGCTTCTTCGTCTTCAAGACGCTGACGATCCGCGACCTCCCGACCATTTTCTGGAACACCGTTGAGCAGACCGCCAAGGTGATGTTCGTCATCGCGACGGCGGGCTTCTTCCAGTACGTTCTGCTCTATACCCGCATTCCCCAGCAGGCCATCGCCTTTATTTCCACCAGCTTTTCGAGCGTCGCGCCGGTGCTTCTCATCATCATCGCGCTCCTCGTTCTGATGGGCTGCTTCATGGA
>JAXEEN010000271.1:0-6634 GCA_034104065.1 Sutterella sp. | reverse complement strand
GATGTACTGATCCATCGGCATCCAGTAGTCGGCGCGCTTGTCGACCATGCCCGTCGTGCAGTCGGGCGAGCAGTAGCGCTGGAAGTACCAGGAGCTGTCGACGAAGGTGTCCATCGTGTCGGTTTCGCGCTGGGCGTCGCCGCCGCACTTCGGGCACTTCACGTTGAGGAAGGCTTCGCACTTCGTGAGCGGATTGCCGGAGCCGTCCGGGATGAGGTCGTCGGGGAGCACCACCGGCAGATCTTCCTCGGGCACGGGCACCGGGCCGCAGCACGGGCAGTTGATGATGGGGATCGGCGTGCCCCAGTAGCGCTGACGGGAGATGCCCCAGTCGCGCAGGCGGAACTGCACCTGCTTGTCGCCGAGGCCCTTCGACTTCAGTTCGGCGGCGATGGCGTCGCAGGCCTGATGGAAGTCGAGGCCGTCGAACTTGCCGGAATTGACGAGATAGGTCGGACGGGTCTTGTCGGCGTACCAGTCCTGCCAGGCGTCGGTCGAGAAGGTTTCTCCTTCGACGGCCACCACCTGCTTGATGGCGACGCCGAACTTCTTCGCAAACGCGAAGTCGCGTTCGTCGTGCGCGGGCACGCCCATGACGGCGCCTTCGCCGTAGCTCATGAGCACGTAGTTGGCGATCCACACTTCGACGTTTTCGCCGGTGAGCGGATGCCTGACGTAGAAGCCCGTGGGCACGCCCTTCTTTTCCATCGTCGCCATGTCGGCTTCGCTCACGCCGCCCTTGGCGCATTCATCGATGAAGGCCTGGAGTTCGGGACGGTTTTTGGAGACGTAGGCGGCGAGCGGATGCTCGGCGGCGATCGCCACGAAGGTGACGCCCATCAGCGTGTCGGGGCGGGTCGTGTAGACGCGGAGTTCCTTCGGCTGGCCGTCGAGTTCGTACGGGAAGCTGAGGTTCACGCCTTCGGAGCGGCCGATCCAGTGCTCCTGCATGCGGCGGACCTGTTCGGGCCAGCCTTCGAGCTGGCTCAGATCGTCCAGAAGTTCCTGGGCGTACTGCGTGATGCCGAGGTAGTAGCCCGGAATCTCGCGCTTTTCCACCACGGCGCCGGAACGCCAGCCGCGGCCGTCGATCACCTGTTCGTTGGCAAGCACGGTCTTGTCAACCGGGTCCCAGTTGACGATCTGCGTCTTGCGGTAGGCGATGCCCTTTTCGAGCATCTTGAGGAACATCCACTGGTTCCAGCGGTAGTACTCGGGCTTGCAGGTGGCCACTTCGCGCGACCAGTCGAAGGCGAGGCCGAGCGGCTCCATCTGAGCCTTCATGTCCGCGATGTTGCTGTAGGTCCACTTGGCCGGCGCGACCTTCTTCGCCAGCGCCGCATTTTCGGCGGGCAGACCGAACGCGTCCCATCCCATGGGGGTCATCACGTTGTAACCCTTCATGCGGTAGTAGCGGTACATCACGTCGTTGAGCGTGTAGTTACGCACGTGCCCCATGTGAAGCTTGCCGCTCGGATACGGCAGCATCGAGCAGACGTAAAACTTGGGTTTGGGCTGTCCTTTGTCATCGAGCGCGTCTTCGACGGCACGGTAGACGTCCTTGGCCTTCCACATGGCCTGGACTTCGGATTCCACTGCCTGAGCAGAGTAAGTCTCGCGCATAACGCTTTCCAGTGTTGGTGAGTCAAAAAGAAAAAAGAATAACGTAAAAGTATACTCATACTGGCCTTGGCTCAGGACTCGGGGCGGAATCGGGATGTCGGGGTTTTTTTGATTGATGCCAAAGGGAGGCGGCTCTTTTGAAGGGCCGGCGGGGCTGCGGCGGCCGGCCCGATTCATCGGGGCGTGAGCGCCGAGGCGAAATGTGCTACCTTCTCACTCCCGATTCATTCACCGATCCACTCATTCCGAGACCGCGTTTCGCGGCGCCGATTTATGTCCGATCTTCTGCAGTCGCTCAATCCCAGACAGCTTCAGGCCGTCACCGCTCCCGAGGAAAGCATTCTTATTCTGGCGGGCGCGGGCTCGGGCAAAACCCGCGTGCTCACCACGCGCATCGCCTGGCTGCTGAACGAGCACCGCGCGTCCACCGCCGAAATCCTCGCCGTCACCTTCACCAACAAGGCCGCCAAGGAAATGCTCGTACGTCTGGAAACGATGCTGCCCTACGATCTGCGTCGCATGTGGGTGGGCACGTTCCACGGACTCTGCAACCGGATTCTGCGCCGTCATGCGCTTGAGGCCGGTCTGCCGAAGACCTTTCAGATTCTGGATTCGGGCGACCAGCTCTCGCTGGTGAAGCGCGTCATGAAGGCGCTCAACATCGACACCGACACGTGCGATCCGCGTCAGGTCCAGAACTTCATCAACTGGAACAAGGAAAACGGAATCCGTGCGGCGCGCTCCGGCGCCCACGGCGCAGACGAGCGGGGCGTGAAGATCTACCAGGCCTACGAGTCGCAGTGCCAGAAGGAGGGCGTGGTGGACTTCGCCGAGCTGCTTCTTCGCTGCTACGAACTGCTCGACTGCAACGAGATCGTGCGTCAGCACTATCAGAACCGCTTCCGCCACATCCTGGTCGACGAGTTTCAGGACACCAACGTGCTGCAGTACCGCTGGCTGCAGATGCTGGCGGGCTTCGGACGCGGTCCCGGCGGCCGCCCGATGAACGCCGTCTTCGCCGTGGGCGACGACGACCAGTCGATCTACGCCTTCCGCGGCGCCAACGTCGGCAACATGTCGGACTTCCTGCGCGACTTCGGCGTATCCGAACCGATCAAGCTCGAGGAGAACTACCGTTCGACGGGCTGCATTCTGGACGCCGCCAACGCCATCATCAGCAACAACACGCAGCGTCTGGGGAAGAACCTCTGGACGGCGGGAAGCCGCGGTCACCGCATCACCGTCGTCAGGCATGAGGACGACCGCGAGGAGGCGCGCTGGATCGCCCAGGAAATCGAGGCCGATCATCTGCGGGGCCGCGCCTGGCGCGACCATGCCGTGCTCTACCGCATGAACGCGCAGTCGCGCGCGGTGGAAGCCGCCATGACGGCGGCCGGCATTCCGTACCGCGTCTACGGCGGTCAGCGCTTCTTCGAGCGCGCCGAAGTGAAGCACGTGCTGGCCTATCTGCGTCTGCTCGACAATCCGGGCGACGACACGAGCTTCCTTCGCGTCGTCAACTTCCCGACCCGCGGCATCGGCGCCCGCACGATCGAATCGCTCACGGGCGAAGCGCAGGTCCGCGGCAAGAGTCTCTGGCAGACGCTCGAGGCACCGGGCTGGAAGGTGCCCGCCAAGCTCGAGGCCTTCCGCGACATGATTCTTCAGATGCGCGTCGACGCGGAAGGCCTGCCTCTTGCCGACACCATCCGGCTCGTCATCGTGCGCTCCGGCCTCGAGGCCTACTACAAGGCGGAAAAGGACGGCGAAGACCGCATCGCCAACATGAACGAAATGCTGTCGGCCGCGGCGGGCTATCTGGCCAACGAAGGCTTCCCGGAGACGATCAACGCCTTCAGCCCGGCCGACGACGCCGATCAGACGCCGCTGCAGGGCTTCCTCGCCCAGGCGACCCTCGAAGCCGGCGACAAGAACGAGCAGGGCGACGTCGACGCCGTTCAGATCATGACCGTTCATGCCGCCAAGGGGCTCGAATTCCGCGAAGTCTTCATCGCGGGCTGCGAAGAAGGCATCTTCCCGCATTTTTCCGCCGTCACCGACACCCGGGGGCCGGGTATTGACGAAGAGCGCCGCCTCATGTACGTGGCCGTCACCCGCGCGAAGGAACGCCTGGTCATCACCCACTGCCGCTCCCGCATGCAGTACGGCGAGACCCGGAGCAATCCGCCGTCGAGCTTCATTGAGGAAATTCCGGAGACGCTTCGCGAGGAAAAGAATCTCGCCGCACGGCGCGGCTGGGACGACGGCGGGCGTTCGGACGAGGGAGGCTCGGGAAGCAGCTGGGGATGGGAAAGACCGTCCTTCGGCGGCAGCCGTTCGGGGTCGTCCTACGGCCGCTCCGGCTCGAGAGGCGGTTACGGCGGGTATTCTTCTTCCCGCGGCTATGCGGAGCCGTCCTCCCGAAATGACCGCGACGACTGGCGCCGCGGACTGAACGGCAGCGGCACCTACCGCTCCCGCGAGGAGCCCCTCGTCAGGCGCGCCGCCGCCAAAAGCGCGGGCGACACCTTCGGCTTCAGCGCCGGCGACCGTCTTCGCCACAGGAAATTCGGAGAAGGGACGGTGGAAAGCGTGACGGGTTCCGGCAGCGATGCGCGAATCCGAATCCGCTTCGACTCGGCGGGCTCGAAGGAGCTGCTTCTGGCACTCGCCGTCAAGAATCTCGAAAAGTGCTGATGAGACGCGTCCGGATCCTTTGGATCGGACGCCCGGCGAGATCTGCTAAAATCATTCACCTGCTTCTTCGGCATCGGCCGAAGAGATCGGTCTGTCTCCGTAGCTCAGCAGGATAGAGCATCCGCCTCCTAAGCGGAAGGTCGCGCGTTCGAATCGCGCCGGAGACGCCACTGAAGAATCCCGTTCCTTTCGCGAGGGCGGGATTTTTTGTTGTCTGCCGAAGCCTTCCTCCGATCGGACGCCGCACCAGCCGGGACGGTTCTTTTCGAATATGGAGAAAAGCGTCGGAAGAATGCATATGTTCTATGCGTTGTGATATAGTTGAACCGAGCAGCCGTTTGACGGACGTCCTTCACGGGCGGGTGAAAAGCGTGCTGCCTCGCTGAACGACTGACGCCCGGGTCGAACCCGCGTCGGACGAGGCGGAAGAATCTGCGGCGGACGGAATGGACGAGCGAAACCGCAGCACAGCTTCCGTCCCTTTCGTTCTTCTGCGGGCGGGATTCCGATGCCCCGGTCCGGGGCGGCGCCCTTTTCAGATCCGCTTCGTGCGCCAGCTGCCTTTGCGCCAGTACGCGAGCAGGACCGCCCCCGCCGTCAGGTAGTAAATGTAGTCGGCGCTCCAGACCACGGCGACCTCGTCGGTGACGGAAACGATCGCGAAGATGTAGACGAGATAAAGAACGGCCGCGGCCATCGTGGCCACCGAGGATTCCTTCGTCTGACCCATGCCGCCCATCACGAAGAGCAGATACATCGACGGAATGGCCGCCGCAAAGCTCCCGAGCATGACGTAGAGCGTCGCCGCCGACGCTTCGATCACCTCGTTCAGGCTGGTGAAGACGGAAAGCGTTGCGGCGGGAAAGACGGCGATGAGGCCCATCAGCGGAAGCATCGAGGCCGTGCAGACGACGAGTCCGCGTCTCACGACGCCCGGCACGTCCTCGGGACGGTCTTCGCCCATCAGGTTCGAGGCGATGGCGCCGCAGGCGGAGCCGAAGCCGTGGATGAAGAGAAAGAGCGTGGAGCAGATCTGCCGCACGATGTTGGAGACGGCGAGCGGCGTTTCGCCGAGATGCTCCACCGCCAGAAAGAAGATCAGCCAGGCCAGAAAGGCAAAGGCTTCCTGAATCATCAGCCAGCGCCCGAGCACGAAGAGTTCGCGGTGCAGCCCGCGTCCGGCGGGGCCCCCTGAAAAGAGCTGGTAGCGCCGGCGGTCGACTCGGCGGAAGGAGTAGACGGCAAAGAAGATTAGGCAGACGGCGTCGGCGACGGAGGAGGCGATCGCGGCGCCCGCGATGCCGAGTGCGGGAATCGGTCCGCAGCCGAAGATGAGCGCCCAGTTGAGAAGGCAGTTTGTGAGGACCATCACGACGGAGCTTGCGGTCAGAATGGCCGGGCGCAGGATCGCGATGAAGAAGGCGCGGAAGGCCGCGCAGAGAAAGGCGAAGGGCAGGCCCCAGACGCGCCAGAAAAGATAAGTGTCGCTCGCCGAGGCGACGTCGGCCGAGGCGCAGACGCTGGAGAAGAAGGGTCCGGAGAGGAAGAAGGATACGAGAATGAGGAGGACGGCGAGCCCCGTCAGAAAGAGCGCGCCCGCCCGGAAGGCGCGTCCGATGTCGCCGAAGCGCTTTTCGCCGTTTCGCCGGGCCATGAAGGACTGAAGTCCGAAGCTGTAGCCGAAGCCCAGCATCAGCAGCACCAGGAAGAAGACGCCGGAGAGCGCGGCGGCGCCGAGCTCGACTTCGCCGACGCGTCCGAGGAAGGCCACGTCCGTCATGCCGATCAGCTGCTCGAGCAGAAAGCTCAGCATGAGCGGAAGCGCCATGCGGACGATGCGCCCGGTGCCGTAGTGCTGCTGAGAAATGACTGAAGTCGACATATGCGAAGCGCGGAAATGATCAGACGGAAAAAGCGTACCGCCGCGGGCTGCGGACGGTACGCTTCAGGCTATCGCTTCATTGTAGCGGGATCCCGCGGAACGCGCTTTGGGCGCGCCGGCCGGTCATCCCGCCGTCTTCAGATCAGTAGAGATCGAAGAACTTCTGGATTTCCTGCCAGTCGCCGGTCTTCGTGAGGGCGAGCTGGAGAAGCACGCGGGCCTTCTGCGGGTTCAGCGTGCCGGAGGACACCCAGTGCTGGGCCTTGTCGTCCACTTCGGCGTCCTTCGTGGTGGCGCCGGTCGGAACGCGGGAGGAGCGAACGACGACGATGCCGTCCTTCGTGGCCTTTTCAAGCACAGGCCAGACGGCCTTGTGGATGTTGCCGTTGCCGACGCCGGCGCTCACGATGCCCTTGTAGCCCGCCTTGATGA
>JAXEEN010000270.1:0-3610 GCA_034104065.1 Sutterella sp. | reverse complement strand
GCGCGGCGACGTCCTCGTCGACGTCGAAGGTCGTCTTCGCAAAGAGGCCCGTATCCTTCGGGCATTCGATGCGGGCGAATTCGCTGTCGGCGCAGGCCGGATTGTCGCGGCCGCGGGCGATCTGCCAGGAGACTTCCGTCCAGGCCTTCTGCATGTCGGCGCGGGAGAGCTGCGCGAGCGTTTCGCCGTCGGCAACGATCGTCAGCGCATCATCGTGCGTCACTTCGCCGACGAAGTGGCAGACGGAGGAAAGACCGGCTTCGCGCATCATTTCGACCACGCGCTGAACCTTGTCGGCCGGCACCTGGATGAGAGCGCCGAGTTCTTCGTTGAAGAGCGCGCCGAAGGCATCGGTGCCCTTCACGAGCGAAGAGATGTCGAGCTTCACGCCGAGGTGGGAGGCGAACATCATTTCGGCGGCCGTCGCGGCGAGACCGCCGTCGGCACGGTCGTGGTAGGCCGTCACGCAGCCTTCGTCGGCGAGCCAGCGGACGGTGCCGAAGAAGCGGGCGAGCATGGCCGGATCCTCGCAGTCGGGCGCCTTGTCGCCGAAGCGCTGGGCCACCTGGGCGAGGATCGAGCCGCCCATGCGGGCGCGGCCGCAGCCGAGGTCGACGAGAACGAGCACGCTCTCGACGTCCTTGAGTTCCGGCGTCAGCGTCTTGGCGACGTCGCCGACGGGAGCGGCGGCGGAAACAATGAGCGAGACCGGCGAGGTCACGGTCTTCTTTTCGCCGTTGTCGTCCCAGGCGGTGCGCATGGAGAGCGAGTCCTTGCCGACCGGAATCGAGATGCCGAGCGCCACGCAGAAGTCGCTCGCCGCCTTGACGGCGTCGAAGAGACGGGCGTCCTCGCCCTTGGCGCCGCAGGCCGCCATCCAGTTGGCGGAGAGCTTCACGCGCGGCAGCTTCACGTCGGCGGCGGTGATGTTGGTGATCGATTCGCCGATCGCCATGCGGCTCGCGGCGGCGGAGTCGATGACGGCGAGCGGCGTGCGTTCGCCCATGGCCATCGCTTCGCCGAGATTCGTTTCAAAGCCCATCGTCGTCACGGCGCAGTCGGCGACCGGCACCTGCCAGGGACCGACCATCTGGTCGCGCGAGACGAGGCCGCCCACGGAGCGGTCGCCGATGGTGATGAGGAAGGACTTCGAGGCCACCGTCGGATGGCGGAGCACGTCCTTCACGGCCTTCGCGAGTTCAAGGCCTTCGCTCGAGAAGGGCTTGAGCGCGCTCGCTTCGTGCTTCACGTCGCGGTGCATGCGCGGGGCCTTGCCGAGGAGCACTTCCATCGGCATGTCGACGGCGTCCTGCGCTTCGGGACGGGTGAGTTTGAGCTGGGCTTCTTCGGTGATATGGCCGAGGATCGCGAACGGGCAGCGTTCGCGGGCGCAGAAGTCTCGGAAGACGTCGATCTTCGCCGGGTCGAGCGCGATCACGTAGCGTTCCTGACTTTCGTTGCACCAGATTTCGAGCGGGCTCATGCCGGACTCTTCGACGGGCACCTTGGAAAGGTCGAACGTCGCACCCTTTTCGGAGAGGTCGGCGAGTTCGGGCATGGCGTTCGAAAGACCGCCCGCGCCGACGTCGTGAATGGCGAGAATCGGGTTTTCGGCCCCCATCGACCAGCAGCGGTCGATGACTTCCTGGGCGCGGCGCTCCATTTCGGGGTTGCCGCGCTGCACGGAGTCGAAGTCGAGCGCTTCGGAGTTGGCGCCCGTCGTCATCGAGCTCGCGGCGCCGCCGCCGAGACCGATGCGCATGCCCGGGCCGCCGAGCACGATGAGGAGGCTGCCGACCGGCGGAATCGCCTTCTTCGTCTGGTCGTCGCGGATGTTGCCGATGCCGCCCGCGAGCATGATGGGCTTGTGGTAGCCGTAGCGCACGCCGCCGACGTTGGCCTCGAACGTGCGGAAGTAGCCGAGCACGTTCGGGCGGCCGAATTCGTTGTTGAAGGCGGCGCCGCCGAGCGGACCGTCCGTCATGATGGAGAGCGGCGTCGCGATGCGGGCCGGCGCACCGTAGCGGGCTTCCGTCTTTTCGCCCGTCACCGTGTCGGTGTCGTTTTCAAAACCCTGCGGAAGTTCGGGCAGGTTGAGGTTCGAGGTCGTGAAGCCGCAGAGACCGGCCTTCGGACGGGCGCCGCGGCCCGTTGCGCCTTCGTCGCGGATTTCGCCGCCGGAGCCCGTGGAGGCGCCGGGGAACGGCGAAATGGCGGTGGGATGGTTGTGGGTTTCGACCTTGAAGACCGTGTGGGTCACTTCGTCGGCGCGCTCGAACACGCGGCCGTATTCGTTGCCCGAGCCCGGACGCGGATAAAGACGCGTCACCGTGCCGCCTTCGAAGATGGCGGCGTTGTCGGCGTAGGCCGTGATCGTGCCCTGGGGGGCTTCCTTGTGGGTGCGGCGGATCATGCCGAAGAGCGTTTCTTCGCGCAGTTCGCCGTCGACCGTCCAGCTCGCGTTGAAGATCTTGTGGCGGCAGTGTTCGGAGTTGGCCTGGGCGAACATCATGAGTTCGACGTCGGTCGGATTGCGGCCCGCCTTGGTGAACGCATCGGTCAGGTAGTCGATTTCATCGGAGGAGAGCGCCAGGCCCATCTCGACGTTGGCGCGTTCGAGCGCCGGACGGCCTTCCTCGACGAGTGCGACGGTCGCCATGGGCTTGCCCTCGAGTTCGACGAAGAGCTTTTCGGCCGGGAAGTCGGCGGGCACCACGGATTCGGTCATGCGGTCGTGCAGGCAGGCGGCGACGGCCGACTTTTCCTCGTCGGAGAGTTCGCCCTTCAGCGCCACGCTGAAGATCGTGCCGCGTTCGACGCGAAGCACGCCTTCGATGCCGCAGTTCTTCACGATGTCGGTGGCCTTCGAAGCCCAGGGCGAAATCGTGCCGAGGCGCGGGACCACCATGAGGGTCATGTCGCCGCGGACGTCCTCGGGCTTGTCGCCGTAGTCAAGAAGCGAAGCAAGACGCGCCGTTTCGGCTTCCGTGAGCTCACGGGAGGCGTGCACAAAATGCGCGAAGCGGCCCGAGACCGCTTCGACATGAGAGGAGACGCGCTGCAGAGAGGCGAGCAGGCGTGCGGCACGGAAGTCCGAGAGAGCACGGGCACCGCTGAGTTCAAAAACCATACCGTTGCTGGTCGACATAAATGTCCTCGAAATCGTCCTCTCGGAGAGCGGAAAAGCCGCCTCCGGGACGGGGTGGGAATGGAAGGAAAAAGATTGGCGCCATTATACGGTATCCGCCGGGCGAAAACCGCTCGAATCCGGCGTCGGCATTAGCCTTCGGCCAGAAAAAAAGGTCCCGAACCCCTAAGGAATTCAGGACCTTCTGTCAGGCGTCGGACGAAGGGCGCCGTGCGTTACGCGGCGGCCTTGGCCTCACCGCGCCGCAGGAAGTGGAGCACCAGGATCGAACCGATCAGGCAGCAGACGGCCGTGCCGAGCGAGAGCACGAGGCTGCCGTGCGTGAAGCCGGCGACGAGGTAGCCGATGGTCGCGCAGGCTGCGACGAGCAGGCTGTACGGGATCTGCGTCGAGACGTGCTCGATGTGGTTGCAGCCCGAACCCGCCGACGACAGAATCGTCGTGTCCGAAATGGGCGAGCAG
>JAXEEN010000269.1:0-7565 GCA_034104065.1 Sutterella sp. | reverse complement strand
ATGGTCAGCAGCATGTAGAGCATCACAAAACCAATCAGCGTCATCTCTTTATTGTCCTCTTAAAACGACGTTGAACGGAAAACAGCGTTTATTGAGCGCGCATTGTATGGTTTATCACGAAACCGCGTCCCCTCGAAGGAGAGTTTTTTTATCATCTTAAGCCACAATCGGCCTTTATTTCATCGAAATCAAAAAAAGGCGCTGTTTCTCTCAAGAGAGACACAGCGCCTTTTCATCCAACTTATCGAAAACCCGCATAAGCTGCGGATTCGTCAATATTTTCGGGTTAGTCCTCGGACTCGTTCTGCTTGATCCCCGCCAGGAGCCAGCCTCCGCTGCCTTCCACAGGCTTTTCAAGGGTCCAGATCTCGTTGACCACCTCAGTTTCATCACCGATACGGATACGACCGCGGAATTCAACCGCTGCCAAATAAACATTCCCCTCCCTGGCGATCCCGAGCAGATCATTCTTCAGCTCAAGAATGTCTGACTGATAGACCTCGTGACCCCGCTGACGGAGTTGATGCGTAATGGCCACAAATACGTCCTGAGTCGTGAAATCAGAAATTTCGATGACATTGCCCGTATCCCACGCTTTCTGCAGTTTGCCGTAATTTTCGAGTGCCACCTTGAGAAAGCCGTCACGATCAAAATCGACAGGAGTGACATCCTCCGCGGTTCCGTCGTTTTGTAAATCGACAGAGCTGCCGGAAAACTGATCCATTACGCTGCCGGCCCGAGCACCGCTCTGAGAAGCATAGGCGGCAGGCTCTGCATTTTGCGGTTCCGGGGGCATTCGCACCGTCTGAGCCGCCGTGCTGGCCTGAGTACCAACTCGCTTCTGAGCCATTGCGCCGAGCGCCATACGAACGACAAAGAAAAGAGCCAGCGCAATCAGTACGCCCGTCAGAAGACTGGCCAAGCCTGCACTGTCCACGCCGAGCAGGGATAGAAGAGCAGAAATGCCGAGTGCGGCAGCCATCCCGGTCAGAATACTGCGCATCATCGAGGGCTTCTGGGCAGGTTTGGGAGCCGGAGCCGTCTGCTGCTGACGCTGTTGCGAAGCAGCATTCTGCTGAGGAGCCTTGGGAGCCGCAGCCGGCGCAGGTGCCTTTTGGCTGAACGTCGGAGCAGGACGGCCAAAACTGCCTCCTCCGCCGATACGCTTGGCCGCTTCGGCATCTAGACTTGTCGTCGCCAACGCTAAACAAACACAGAAAATCGCAAGAATCTTCTTCATGAGTGGGTTTCCTAAATTCTTCAAAATGCGCGCCGGCCGCTCTGTCAGACAAGAGGCTTGAAGCCGATATGCAGAGCACAGATACCGAAGGTCTGATTTTTCCACGAAACCTTCTCAAAGCCGACATCCTTCATCATTCCGGCAAACGTAGCCTGATCAGGATGCATGCGAATCGACTCTGCCAAGTATTTATACGATGCGGCATCGCCGGCAACAACACCGCCGACCCAAGGCATAAATTTGAAAGAGTAAAAATCGTAAAGAGGTTTGAACCAGTCGGAGCAACGGGAGAATTCCAATACCAGCAAACGTCCTCCCGGACGCAGAACACGCAGCATTTCGCTCAGAGCCTGACTTTTATGCGTCATATTGCGAATGCCAAACGATACTGTGACAACATCAAAAGAATTGTCCGCAAAGGGGAGCGCTTCTGCATCAGCTTCAACGGCCGGGCAAGGAAATCCGACAGCTTCCATGCGCTGCGCTCCGATAGCCAGCATTTCGTAATTGATATCGGTTGCAATCACGTTGCCGGCTCCTGCCAATCTTGCCAAAGCAATCGCCAAATCACAGGTTCCGCTGGCAATATCCAGTACCTTCTGCCCGGCTTTTGCCTCCGTCGCCCTGATGCATCGTGCCTTCCAAACGCGATGCAGGCCAAGACTCAGTACGTCATTCAGCAGATCATATTTCGACGCCACACTGTCAAAGACTTCCTTGACCTTTTGGGCCTTACGGTCCTCATCTACCGTCGTATAACCGAAGTCAATCTGTTTCGGCATCTGCTCGGTATTGTTTTTTTCCGTAGTCATGATCAGTGATGAGGACAGGAATGCTTAGGCTTGGGTTCAAACGGCTTGTTTGCGGGGTCATCCGGCTCTCGAGAAGCCCCGGCTTCTGTCAGTGCCTTCAGATAATTCGCCCATAATTCATCGTGATGCTGCGCCAAATGCTCCAAATAATCCCAACTGTACAGTCCGGAATCATGCCCGTCAGAATATTTGATTGCAATGGCGTAGTTGCCGATCGGCTCGATGGCGACAATGTCAACCAAACGCTTGCCGACCTGAAGTTTGGCCTGATCAGGAGTATGGCCCTGAACTTCAGCAGACGGAGACATCACTCGGAGAAACTCAAAACTCAGACGAACAGGGGCTTCACCCTCATAGATCAATTCGAGATCTCTGCTCTTTTTATGAAGGGCTATATCGCAGGGAATTTTCATCGTAGAACCTCTCCGAGAAAAACCGCGGCTGTTTTTACGAAAACCGCTGCGGCTCAGATATCGGCACCGGATGGACGCTGAAACAGCGTATGCCGGCACAAGATCAGTAATGATACAGCATACGACTTGCTCCAACCAATGATTTTTGAAGGAAAATCAGTCCAAAAGAGCACTTCGGCATCAAAAAATCCCGCACTGTCCGAAACAGTGCGGGATCAGAATGTGGTCCCCGCGACAGGAATCGAACCTGTACCGCAGCCTTCGGAGGGCTGCATGATATCCATTTCACCACGCGGAGGAAGGTCATATTATAGCTGAGATTGTTATTCCTATAACGACTCCGTTCTTACTTGCGACACATCCTGACTTATCCCTCGGGGCAATCAGCATCCATTTTCTTGCTTTCCGAATCTCCGCTGCGTTTCTTATCAGATGCTCATCGGATCGACCTCAATGGTCCAGGTAATGTTTGAGGGAGCCCTAAACGTCGCCTTCCACTGCCATAGAAAACGATTCAAACTCTGACGGCTGTCTGCCTCTATGAGCAGCTGAGCTCGTTCCACATCCATCAGACGAACAACTGACATAGGAACCGGGTCAAAAATACGAACATCTTCCGGCGCCATCGCGAAGCCCTGCTGCGAGACGGCATTGAGAAAGTAGAGTGCTTCCGCCAATGTTTTTGCCTGTGCGGTCACCAAAGCCTGATAGACAAAAGGCACGCACCAGTTGCTTCGGCGCTCTTCAACAAGCACATCAGCAAATCCTTCGTAATCCTGTTTTTCCAGAAAATGAAACAGAGGCTCCCCGGGCATCCTTGTCTGAATAATGACCTCCCCTCTGGCACCATGTCGGCCTGCCCTGCCGGCCACCTGCATCAGCGTTGAGAACAAGTGTTCTTTGGCTCTTGCATCAGGACTGAGGATTTGTGCATCCGCATTGAGAATAACCACCATGCCGACATTCGCGAAGTCATGTCCTTTGGCGATCATCTGAGTACCAACCAAAATATCCACTTCTCCGCGGTGTACTCTGCCGAAGGCATGCTCAGCCTCATGCTTTTTAGAAACACTGTCTCGATCAATTCTCATGATCCGTCGTCTGGGAAAACGCACTGAAAGTTCCTCTTCGATACGTTCCGTTCCAGACCCCCTCGGGATTATGTCGACATTTCCACAAGCGGGACATGCCTCTGGAACCGATCTCCGCCACCCGCAATGATGACAGACAAGCGCCCGCTCTCCTTTATGAAACACGGCAAAAGTCGAACACCGTCTGCAAGTACTGACCCAGCCGCAGGAAGGACAGGACAAAACGGGGGAATAACCCCGGCGATTGATAAATACAAGAACCTGCCGTCCTGAATCCAACATGCGCTGCATGGCCTCTGCGGTTTCGTCTGTCAGGCTCCGACCACTTCCTCGAAGAGGAAGACCTGTCATCCGAACCTCAGGAAGAACGGCGTTATGGACCGCTCGCGCTTTCAATTTGAGCAACGTATAGGCTCCGGACTGCGCCTTCACCCAAGTTTCAACGGAAGGCGTTGCCGAACCGAGAACTACAGGAATGTGATTTTTGGAAGCCCTCCAAATGCAGAGATCTCGCGCTGAAAAGCGTAACCCGTCTCCCGCCTTGAAGGAACCGTCGTGTTCTTCGTCCACAATCAGCAACGCCAGTTTTCGAAAACTGGCAAACACCGCCATTCGAGTGCCAACCAGGATACGAGCCCGTCCTTCATGCACGGCTAGCCATGATCTGGCGCGATCTGTATCGGAAAATTCCGAATTGAGACAGACGACCTTCTCTTTGGGAAATCTCTCTCGTACACGCTTTTCAAGCTGCGGCGTCAAATTAATTTCCGGCACAAGAAGCATAACCTGAGCCTCCGGATCCGAACTCAGCGTCTTTTCCATGATTCGAAGATAAACTTCCGTCTTGCCAGAACCCGTGACTCCAAAAAGAAGAAACGGCGAAAATCCCTCCGATTGTGTTACTGCAGCCACCGCAGCCTGCTGTTCTTCGTTAAGTTCTGGAACGGTTGAGGCAACAGCGTCTGTTCCGGAGACATTCCGAATTTTTTCAAGCTGAAGTTCGTGCCGCACACCAGGCAGTCTGCGGAAAAAGATCGGAAGGGCCGGAACAGCTGCCTCTCCCCAGCCTCGCACGTAGTATTGTGCGGCGAATCTTGTTAAAGCCAACCACTCTGACGGCAACGGTGCAGTATCCCGAAGGACCGACTTAATTTTTCTCAGCCTCCCTTCATAATCGGAAGCCGAATGTATTGCTGTCACAATGCCTACTGCGTTACGCGTTCGCAACCCTACTATCACACGGTCACCCAACGCAACCAACATGTCCGAAGGCACCGCGTAGTCCAACTCACCGAGTCCCGGTGCATCAACAATGACTTTGGCAACCAGCCCTGCTTCCTCAGCCACGTAACCGCTCCCATCCGACCTTAATCTTCACTCCCGCCGAAGATTGTGGATAACTTTGTGGATTATTCCCCGCGAGCACAAACATCCAGCGCGTCACGAAAATAGCGGCTCGCCGAAGAATAGAAATTTTTCGATTATTTTTCAGAGATAAGAAAATAAAAAAAGCGCCCTCGGAAACGATCCGAAAGCGCCATCAAAAGTTATGCACAGCTTCCAACAACTGTGCATAACCTTTTCTGCAGCCTCAGTGGAACTGACGGCTGTATGCGTGCACTTCGTCCACCAAAATCTGGACATTCTCAATCGGCGTAAACTGATTGATGCCATGGCCGAGATTGAAGACGTGACCGCCGTTGCCAATCTTACCGAAACTGTCCATGACCTTGCGGGCTTCACGGCGAATTGCCTCTTCATCACCGAAAAGCGCCAGAGGATCCATATTCCCCTGCAGCGCGACACGGTCACCGACTACCTGACGGGCACGAGCCAGATTGACCGTCCAGTCAAGTCCAACGGCACTGCAGCCGCAGGAAGAAATCTCGTCAATCCACTCTCCGCCGCCCTTCGTAAAAACAATGGAGGGAACAACTTCTCCGTCATGTTCGCGAATAAGGTGTTCAACCACTTGACGGGTGTAGCGGAGAGAAAAGCGCTGGAAATCTCCATCTGCGAGCATACCGCCCCAAGTATCGAAAATCTGTACCGCCTGTGCGCCTGCTTCGATCTGAGCATTCAGATAGCGGGCAACAGCCTTAGCATTGACTTCAAGCACCTGTTCCAGGAGATCCGGCCGGCGATACATCATCGTCTTCACCGTGCGGAAATCACGGCTGCCTCGACCTTCAATCATGTAACAGGCCAAAGTGAATGGAGAGCCCGAAAAACCGATCAACGGCACGCGATTGTTCAGAGCTCGGCGGATTGACGCGACCGCATCAGTCACATACTTCAGTTCTTCATTAGGATCCGGAACAAACAGCTGCTTTACGGACTCCTCGGACTGGACCGGACGTTCAAATACCGGACCCTCGCCCGCCACGAACTGAAGACCGAGTCCCATAGCATCGGGAACCGTCAGAATATCGGAAAAAAGAATCGCCGCATCTATGCCGTAACGATCAATCGGCTGCAGCGTTACTTCCGTAGCGTAGTCCGCATTCTTGGCAAGGCCCATGAAACTGCCTGCCCTTGCCCGCGTTTCGCAATATTCCGGAAGATAGCGGCCGGCCTGGCGCATCAGCCAGACAGGGGTAAAATCGGTTTTTTCACGCTTAAGCGCACGCAGGAAGCAGTCATTAATCGGTTTCATGGTTCAATCTTTGAAACTATAAAAATCTAAGAGCTGAATATGCCTTCCAGTTCCGAGTCCCCGTTTATCAATACCTCTTGGCTATCCATCGGCAAAAACGGCAACCCGATCCTGGCGCTGCATGCCCAGCCCGGCGCCAAACGCACAACGCTGGCAGGCCTCTACGGAAATAAACTCAAGATCGCGTTGGCATCACCGCCCGTCGACGGAAAAGCCAACAGCCTGCTCATTAAGTTCCTCTCCAAAGAGCTGAATCTCCCGAAGGCCTCTCTGCTTTTGATCAGCGGAGAAACCAGCAGAGAAAAGCGGCTCGAAGTCAGCGGCATAACTGCCGAAGAGCTTCTTGCCGCCTTGAAAAAAGCCTTTCCGAACGCTTAGCGCACGATCAGAACAGGACGATCGGCCTGATGCAGAACTTTCTGCGTCTCACTGCCGAGCAACAGTGAACCAATCGAACCGAGACCACGGCTTGCCATGACAATAAAAGCTACGTCATAGCGGGAAGCGCATTCGAGAACGCCCTTCCAAACAGCATCGGTATGCTCGGCGACCACTTCACATTTGACGCCTTTTTCTTCCGCCTTACGGCTGATAGCAGCAAGACGGTCACGCACAGCAGCATCCTCTGCATCAAACCCTCCAGTAGGAGGGGGTGCGACCACTGAAGTCATGCCGATCAGCTCACCACCGAGCTGAGCCGTCAATTCGACAGCAGTCTCAATCGCCTTGTCGCTCAAATTAGACCCGTCTGTAGTTACCAGTACCTTAACGCCGGTCATGAATCACCTCCGCATTTTCTAGAATTCGTGACTGATACACGCCTGTACCGTTATCGTAGCGCGATCAGACATTCTTAGCTTCTTTACCCAATCTGCAAACAGGTTTGTCCGCAAAAAATAAAAAAAGAGCGGTATTCCAAGAAATACCGCTCTCTTTTATAAACAACGTTCGCTTAACGCTGACGAATCTTCTTGATCGCCACGAGCTCGGCTGCCAAAGCAGCCATTTCTGCTTCGAGCTTCGCGATCTCGAGTTCGCCCGTAGCCTTCTGACGAAGTGCGCGAGCATCTTCGAGCGCCTTGGCAGCCTTCGCCTCATCGAGGTCCTTGCTGCGGACAGCCGTATCAGCCAGCACAGTCACCATATCGGGCTGAACTTCAAGCACGCCGCCGGCCACGAACACCTGTTCCACCTCCTGTTTGCCCGGAAGATGAATGCGGACAAAACCAGGACGGATAAGGGTGATCAGGGGCACGTGCCCAGGCAGAATACCCAATTCGCCAGACTGACCGGGCAGCGAAACGAGCTCGGCGTCACCGGAGAAGATAGACTCCTCAGCGCTAACGACGTCGA
>JAXEEN010000268.1:0-12743 GCA_034104065.1 Sutterella sp. | reverse complement strand
TCCGCATCTGGATTCACGGCCATCTGCATGAGCCGAGCCGCTACCGAATCGGTGATGCAGTTGTGCTGTGCAACCCGCACGGTTACCTTCTGACGGAGCGTCTTCCCGACGAACCTTTCCGCTGCGGAAGCATTGCTGTCTGACGGCAGGCCTCCGCCCAAGTAAAAAACCTCCGCCGGGTATTGCTCGGCGGAGGTTTTTATCCCGAACGGGAATGGTGTTCGTCAGTCAGATCAGGGAGAAGAGAAAGCCTTCCGCGGGGATTGATCGTTCAGAAATCGCCTGTCTCTCAGCGAAGTTCCGCCTCCCGGAAGTCGAACCCGCCGTCGGGCAGAATCCGAAAGCCGCTCAGGCGTTCGCTGCGAAGAAGAATGTTCTGCTCGACCGCCAGGAAGAGCCACGGTGCATCCTGCCAGACGATTTCCTGAGCGACGCGATAGTGCCGAGCCTTGGCCTCACGATCCGTCGTGCGGAGAGCGGCCTGAAGCTCCGCATCGAAAGCCGGATTGCGGTAGTAAGCCGTGTTCATGAGATGGGGCGGGAAACTTTCTTCGGCCAGGACAGGACGCAGGGCCCAGTCCGCTTCGCCCGTGGACGCAGACCAGCCGAAGTAGTACATCCGCACGCCTGCCTCGTCCGGACTGTGGACGCTTTCCACCCGAGCAACGCGCTGACCGGCTTCCAGCGTCTCGACTTTGACGCGGACGCCGACCTGGGCCAGCTGCTGCTGAATAAACTGCACGGCCTTGCTGCCCATCGAATGATTGAAGGCGGACCAGAGCGTCGTGCTGAAGCCGTCCTGATACCCGGCCTCTGCCAGCAGTTCTCGGGCCTTCTTCGGATCATAGGGCCAGGGATCGAACGAAACCGCATAGTCCACGGCTGCGGGCATGACGCCGGCCGCGGGATCCGCATAGTCCTTGAACACCACCCGGCAGAACGCCTTCTTGTCGACGGCGTAGTTGAGGGCCTGCCTCACCCGCACATCGCTGAAGGGTTTGACAAGGGTATTGAAGGACACGATGCGCTCGATGATCGACGGCGATGCTTCAATGCGGACGCCGCCCCTGCTCTCCATCGCACGAGCGTGGTCGGCCGAAACGGGATAGGCCGCCTGAGCCTCACCGGTCCGCAGCATCGCCGAGCGCGTGCTGCTTTCCGGCACCGGAAGCCAGATAATGCCGTCGAGCTTCGGAAGGCCGGCAATCCGATAGCCGTCGAACTTCTTCACCTTGAGGACCGATGTCGGGATGTAGGTCTCCAAAACATAGGGACCGGTACCGCAGGGACGCCGGGACAGCATTTTCCCGTCGGCCAGCGCCGACGGACAGACCATGGCAGCCGAGGGATGCGCCAGCTGATTGATGAAGGCCGAGAAAGGTTCCTTCAGCGTGAACTTCACGGTATACGGACCGACCGCTTCCGTTTTGGCAATATTTGAATAAAGCCCGTATCGCTTCAGATGACTGGCGGGAGTGGTCACGCGGTCGAAGTTGGCCTTGACGGCCTCGGCATTGAACACCGTACCGTCATGAAAACGCACGCCTTCGCGAAGCGTCACCGTATAGTTGAGGCCGTCGGCGCTGACGGCGTAGCCGGCAGCAAGCACGGGGACGGGCTTCATGGATGCATCGAAGCCGAAAAGCCCTTCGTAGAAGGACTTGGCCACGTTCTGAGAGAGCGTATCGTTGGCATCGTAGGGGTCAAGCGTCGTGAAGGACGAACCCAGGGCAACGGTGAGTTCGGATGCGCAGGCCGCGGCGGAGAAAACTCCGCAGGCAAAAACAGCCGTCAGCGCAGCGCGCAGCTGAGGCCAAGCAGTGGAGGACATGAGGAAGGCGGCAAAAACCGGAAATCGGCGGAACGTGAAAACCTTCTCCCGCTTGCGGCATCTGATGATTCTGAGCGGCTGAAGAGCAAGCGGAAGACCGCCCGCAAATTACCACCGGCAGAGCAGAAAGGACAGAAGCAAACAGGCAGATTTTTTTCTGGCGCAGGGTTTTCGCCGGTCTTTGCATCGTGCGCACCGAAGCGGTGCGGAATCTTGGCGGCCTATAAGGCCCAAACTCTTCAGTACGAATTATTTCAGCATGCCCATCCGTCTTTTTCCTGCTGCTTCAGGCAGTCCGGCGGCCGATGTGCTTCCGGCCGCCCTGCTTCTCCGTCATCCTGAAATCGAACTGTGGTTCAGCGAGCATGCCCGGCATGAAGCCGACGGCACCCTGATCGTCGCCAAGCAGCAGCTCGCCGACCTGACGGTTTTCTGCACGGAAACCCTCGCTTCCCGCTACGGCGCTCCGCAGTTCTACGACTGCTCAGGCGGCGTCTGCCGTCCGCTCGACCCCGCGGATCCCGACGGAGCCGCGCTCTCGGACACCGCCCGTCAGTTGACCGCTCTGCTCTGGAACGAAGCGGACGAATTCCGCGTTGAAATCACCGGTTGATCTGAAGATCCGTCCGACAAATAGGGAAAAGGCCGCCCGGCTCAAATGCCGGAAGCGGCCTTTTTGTAGAAACAGGGTCAGCGCACGACTGTTACGAAGAGCTGATCGGGATCCGCCGCCAGCACGGCCTGTGCGAGTCCTGCCTTGCACGCCTCCCAGTGAGCAAGGAGTTCCGGAGAACGCTCGCCGCCCACGACCCGGCGTCCGGTTCGGACGAAGTCTTCGGGGAGCGCGCCGTCGGCAAGCCGAACGGCTGCCGTTTTATTCCCGATCGAAACCTCAAAATACATCCTCCCGTAAACGCCTTCCGGCGCATTTTCCGGAGGATTCTCAATCACGTGCCATTCGCCGCGCGTCACGGCGCGTGTCGTCATTTCGACGGCATCGCGCACGCCGGGCCCGGGAAAGCCCGTGCGGAACACGATGTCCGAGCGTTCCGGCGGCGCTTCGGGCGTCAGCACCCGAAGAGCATGCGCCGTCAGTCTGAACCCGAGCGCCAAACCGCCGATGCTGTCGCGACCGTGGTAGAGAACGCAGGCCTCGAACGGGATGTCCAGTCTGACGCCCTGATCAAGAACGGATACGATTTCCGTCATTTAACGGTCCTCCCCGACGTAAGTGAAATGAGACGTTCCGCCGAACAGGGACGCACCTCCGCAAACACATCCGGCATGGCCAGAATGCGGCCGACCTTGGCGAATTTGTAGGCGACGTAGGCCGCATGGACGGCGGGATCCGCCGTCCCCTGCTGATAGGCCGCCACCTGACGGCACCATTCCGCATCGAAAATGCTTTCCGAAAAGGTGTACGCCATGGCCCTGTCCGCACAGGCAACTTCAAAATACATAGCCCCGCCGATCGGCGTTGCGGGAAACGTCGCCGCGGACGGATCAAGGACGAAGCGGCCCTGAGTCACGGCCCGGGTCACGAGCTCGAGGCAGTCACGGACACCCTCGCCGGCAAAGGCCGTGAGAATGCGGATGCTGCGACGGTCCGGGACGCCGTCCTCCGTCAGGTCGGCAAACGCACGGGATAAAAGCCGCAGCGTGACGGCGCTCGCAATGACATTTTCCAGGCCCGCATAGGCGATCATATCGTCGCGCGTGAAGGAAAGAATGCCTTCGGGCTCCCTCACGCGCACGGAAAACGGCGTCTCAACAAACATGACTTCACCCGTTACTTCTGCATGGCGATCGGAAGCACGACGGACTTCACGTCCACGGGCTGACGCATCATGCCGTTTTCAACCAGAAACTGCTGGTCGATTTCCAGCCCCTTCACGTCGGCTTCGGTCAGCGCGTTGTAATAGTTGGACCACTTGGCCAGCTTTTCAGCGTCGGCGATCGAGATGCCGTGTTCCTTCGCGCCGATCTTCACCGCCTCATCCCAGTTGGCATTGATCCATTCAAGTGCTTCGCGTTCGACGCGGACCACCGTCGCCAGGGCTTCCGGATGCTTTTCGGCAAAGCTCTTGCTGGCCGTCATCACGAGGTTCACGTTGACGATACCCTTGGCCGTCGTAATGACGCTGCAGCCCGCCTCCTGAGCCTTGATGATGCCGGAAGCGGCCAGAAGCGCGGCATCCACCTGACCGCTCGTCACGGCGGCCATGGCGGCGGGAATGTCCATTGCCAGGAATTCAACGTCGGAAGCCTTCATGCCGTTCTTCACCAGAGCGGCGACGAGAAGCTGATGCAGAACCGTGCCTCGGGGGCCGGCCACCTTTTTACCCTTCAGATCGGCCACGGTGAGCTTCGTCCCCGGTCTGCCGATGATGGCGAAGGTATCCGCCGGATGCGATACGCCGCTCGCCACGTAGACGGGATTGCCCGACCCGTTGGCCATCAAAAGTGAAGCCGTATTCATCACGGCGGACACGTCGACGGATCCGGCGGCCATCGCCTGCGCCTGCTTGGCGCCCGACGTAATGGTCTTCCACTCGACCTTCACGCCGTCCTTTTCAAAGGCTTTTTCGAGCATACCCTTTTCCTTCATCACCATGTTCTGAAGGTTGAAGGGGGCCTTCACGTAGACCACCGTCACCTTTTCGGGCATCGGGCCGGCAAAGGCGGCGCTCACGGCGGCCGTCATCAGGGCGACGGCAAAAAGCTTCTTCATGTTTGCGGTTCCTTTATAAACAGTCATTGAACAAAAAATTCATGCAGGATGCGCTCGGTCAGCTGGCTGACTCCGGGCGTCGACAGCGTGCGGGGATAATCCCAGGGCACCTCATACTGAGAAACGAGACGTCCCTCGTCTAGCCGGCACACTCTTCGCGAAAGCAGCACCGCTTCGGCGACGTCGTGCGTCACGAGGACCGTCGTCACCGGGTGCTCGGCATAGATGCGAATGAATTCGTCGTAAAGCTGCCGGCGGGTGAGCGCGTCCAAAGCGCTGAAGGCTTCGTCAAGCAGCAGAACGTCGGGCTCCGAAACGAGCGCGCGGGCCAGCCCCACGCGCTGGCTCATGCCGCCCGACAGTTCGGCCGGCATCAGATCCGACGCGGCTTCCAAACCGGTCAGCGCCAGAACGGCATCCGTTTTCGAACGCCTCTGATGAGGCGGCAGATGCCTCACCGCGACCGCGACATTCTCCCGGACGCTCATCCAGGGGAAGAGCCGGTGCTCCTGGAAGACCACGGAGATGCGGGGAACGGCGCTGCCGGAAGCCCCGGTAAACGTCATACGTCCGGCATCCGGCACTTCAAGCCCCGAGAGGAGCCTCAAAAGCGTCGTCTTGCCGCAGCCGCTCCGGCCGATCACGGCGGTAATGCTGCCTGCCGGCATGTCGAGCGTCAGATCATCGACGGGAGTCACCGTCCGGCTCGGCGTGACGAAGCGCTTGGTCAGATGTTCAACATGCACACCGATCATCGGGCACCTCCCTGAAGCCGGCGGCAGAGCGCCTCCACCAGTTTGGAAATCACCGTATCGGCAGCAATGCCCAGCACGACGATCGTGATGATGCCGACGAAGACGACGTCGGTCTTTCCGAATTCCGCCGATTCGGAAATGAGAAAACCGAGCCCGGAAGAGGCCGCGATGAGCTCCGCGCCGACCAGTGCGCGCCAGCTGTAGCCGAACCCTAGCCGAAGACCAGTCAGTATCCCCGGCAGAGCCGACGGCAGGGTCAGCATGCGGAAGGTTTCAGCCGGCGTGAAGCGAAGGAGCTTCGCCACTTCCTTCAGTTTCGGATCCACGCTTTTCACGGCGGTGAGCGCATTGAGATAAATCGGGAAAAAACTCGAGAGAAAGACGATGGCGATTTTCGGCGCTTCGTCGATGCCGAGCCAGAGAATAAGAAGCGGGATCAGCGCCAGCGGCGGCGTCAGGCGAAGCGCTTCCACGACGAAGGAAGAAAAACGGCCGGCTGCGGGACTGACGGCGAACCAGACGCCGAGACCGATGCCGACGGCGGAAGCCAGACCGAAACCGGAAAGCGTGCGAAAGGCGCTCATCCCGATGTGCTGCCAGAGCGCACCGGTTTCGAAGAGTTCCTCAAAAGACGATGCCACCATTTTCGGCGGCGGGAGAAGTATGGAGGGAATGCCCGCATGCTCCCCTGCCAGATACCAGGCGGCAAAAAGCGCCAGCGGCAGAATGAGAGCAATCAGACGGTTCATGCAAACGGTTCCCATAGTCGGCGAGCCCGAAGGCGGCAGATTGCGCCCGGTCTCTGAAGGAAATTATAGGCAGGAGCCTTTTCGCATCCTGAAGACGACGTGCCGCCCGGGGAGCGGCGATAAAAATAGGCGATCCGCCTGCCTGCAGGACGAATCGCCTTTGAAGACCCTGAATGCGCAGGAGATCGCATTCTGTCAGCATCCGCCGCGGTTTCCCCTCCGCGGACAGTGCCGGCGGCAGCCTGCGGGACTTCTTTCAAAAAGGCCCCGGCGGTCTGCGGGACACACTATACCATAAACGAGAATGATTCGCATTACCGGATTTGACTCCGCCATCCGATCAATCATTTCTCCGATTAAGGTGCCGACAGCCTCTGTTTCCGAAATCCGGGATGATGTCAGTCCGCCCGGGCTGCCGTGAGCTGAACGACCCGGACAAAGATGCCGAATGCCTCCGGAAGCGAAACCGTATCCTGAATGTCGAAATCCGGCCGATGATGACCGCAGTGACGGCAGCCGAAGCAGAAGTAGCCGGCCTTGCCGCCTTTGCTTCGGACTCTTCGCGCGAGCATCGAGCAGTCTTCGCTGCCGCGTTCGGTGGTGAAGCGCCGCACGCTGCTGACGGCGGGCACCGACCGGGCTGCCTTTTCCAGAATCGAAACGCATTCCTCGTCGCAGTCGAACACGGCGGCCTCGCCCGCTTTTTCAATCCGGCACCTGATGCCGTAGACAGTCGCCATGCCTTCGATAATTCTCACAGCCTCCGCCGTCATGAAATCGTTGACCGCCTGCGTCGCGCCGCGCACCTCCATCTGGAAGAAGGCATGAGCCGGCACGACATTGCGGCCTTCTCCCGCCACCAGACGTCCGACCGCGATGCGGGACACGCCTTCGGAATGACGGGGAATGCCGAGCACGGCCGTCACCGCCTGACAGGCCGCCGCCAGCGCCGACCGGCCTTTTTCAGGGTCCGATCCCGCATGCGCCGGAATGCCTTCGTAGTACACGTCGAGTTTCGTCGTCGCCAGAAAGCCGTGCGTCAGCACGCCGACTTCACCCGGTCCGAATTCACAGCCCGCATGCGCCGCAAAGAGATAATCGAGTCCGTCGGCGATGCCGCTCGCCGCCATGGCGCCCGCGCCGCGCACGCCTTCTTCGGCCGGCTGAAACAGCAGAACGAACCGTCCCTGAAGCTCGTCCAGATGGTCGGCAATCCAATGCGCCAGTCCAAGACCCACGGCGGCATGTCCGTCGTGGCCGCAGGCATGCATCAGGCCGGGACGGGTTGAGGCAAATCCTTCGCGCACGGGAGGATGATCCGGCGAATCGGATTCACCCGTCACCACGCAGTCGAGTTCGAAGCGAAAACCGACCGTTTTTCCCGGTCTTCCCGTATCAATTTCGCCTGCGCAGCCCGTAAAGCCCGCCATGCGGCGAAGCAGCGTCTCCGGCACGCCCGCCCTTCGAGCCCTATCCTCGGCCTCCTCGACGAGCGTCGGATTCCTGCCCATCACGGCCTCGGGATTGATGACGTCCGTACCGGTCTTCACGGCAAAGCCGAGCGACTCCAGACGCTCAATCACAGCCGCCGTCGTTTCAAATTCCGTCCAGCCTTCTTCCGGCACGCGGTGAAAACGCCTGCGCCACTCAACAATCTCATTCTCGTAACGGTTCATTGCCCACTGCTCCTCCAAAAAGAGCCGGGCTTTCGCACCGGCTCCTTGTGCTTATCAAGCGGAAAGCGCCTTCAGACGACGTTCGGCAATCGATGCAATCAGCGTCGCCGCCGCCGGCAGAACCTCGTCGTTGAAGTCAAACGCCGGACTGTGGAGCGTCGCCTGATGGGCCTCGTCCTTGACGCCCACGCGCATGATCGCGCCGGGAATTACGGCCTGATAGGCCGAAAAGTCTTCGCTGCTCATGAAGGGCTTCATTTCATCCACGACATTGTCGGCACCGTAAAGCGCCTTGGCGGCTTCAATGCCGGCCAGCGTTGCCGTTTTGTCGTTGTTGACGCTTGCGCAGCCGCGCTGCCAGGTGATTTCAGCCGTGCAGTCATTGGCTTCGGCGATGCCCGCCACCATGCGGCGGAACTTCTCTTCAATCATCTTTCTGGCTTCGGGAGAGAACGTGCGCACCGTACCCGAAAGCGTCAGGAAGGCGGGAATGACGTTCGGCGTTTCATAACGGCCGGCATTCACCGAGCAGATCGACACCACGCCCGTATCGATCGGATCAAGCTTGCGGGAAACCAGGGTCTGAGCCGCCATGATGATCTGAGCGCCCACGGGAAGCGGATCGACCCCGAGATGCGGACGGCCGCCGTGCGTGCCCACGCCCTGAATCCGGATCCAGAAGGAGTCGGCGGCCGCCTGGAGCGGACCGACGCGGAAACCGAAGACACCCTTGCCGAGCATCGGCTCGGTATGCGCACCGTAGATTTCCTTTACTTCATACTTCTGCAGCACGCCCGACGCGACGACGGCATCGGCGCCGCCCGAGATTTCCTCGGCGGGCTGGAAGATGCCCACCACGCGGCCGGGAAAATCGCGCTTTTCACAGAGATAGCGCAACGCGCCGAGAAGCCAGGTCTGATGTCCGTCGTGGCCGCAGGCATGAGCGCGGCCGTCGATCGCGCTCTTCCAGGGATTGGTCGAGCAGTCCGTCATTGGAAGCGCGTCGATGTCCGCGCGCAGCGCAACCGTCGCACCCGGCGCACTGCCGTCGATCACAGCGATCACGCCGCCCTTTACGGTTTCAGTGTCCACGACGGGAACACCCCATGTCGTGAGCAGACCGGCGATGCGGGCCGCGGTCTGCGCCGTGTCGAAGCCCAGTTCGGGATGCATGTGGACGTCATGACGAATGGCGGCGAGCTCATCGGCCCAGGCTGCGATTTCAGGAAATACCTTGTCGGCGTGAACGATAGTCATGTCAGAAAAGTCCTCTGATAAACGGGTATTGAGATTAGCTGACATTGTATGCCCGTCCGTCGAAGGCCTGACTGCTCCGCCCAGCGCTCGTCAGTTTGTGCTACCTTTGGCCGTGGACCGTGCACCCGTTTACTTCTCCATGGACATCGACAATTTCCTCGCCGCGCTCACCAGCAGTTTTGCTCTCGGCCTTTTCTGGCTTCACGTCGGACGCCTGATGCGTCCGGGACAAAGCATTCGAACCCGCTATCCCGACTGGCTTCGCGCACTCTGCGATATTCCGGAAACTTCTGCCCTGCTGCGGGGACGCAATCTGACCGATCGCGAATTTGCCTCTGCGGTCCCTGCGATGGACGTACTCAAAATGCTGATCACGGCGAAAGTCCGTCCCACCGAACGGGATTTCTTCAAGCGTTTCTACGCCGCGCTCAATGCCTTCATTCTGTCCGCCGGCTTCTACGCTCTCTCGCCCTATCTCATCTACGGCAGCTGGGACTACGGTTCCGTCGGCGCGACGGCGGCATCGGCGCTGATGTTTGCCGCTGCCGCCTGGCTCTGCCGCGTCGCCGCCGAATTCCGGCTTAAACGCATCAGGGAGTTCATCGCACGAGAGGAAGCAATAAACTGATAAAGGAATCCTCCTCCTTTTCAGTACTTCCTGCCTGACGGCCTCCACCCTTCGGGCCGGCCTTCCGAGCCAGACGCTGCTGTTTCCTTTACCCGACAAAACAACCGATTTCTGACTGACTCTCCTCTTTGCCCTACGGAATTCCCCCGAGGCTGTCCGAGCATTTTCTCTCCATAATGCTTCAGCCGCTCTGCCTCCGGAGCGACAGGATGTCTGCAATTCATAACGATTATTTCTACGCAGGCGTTTCAAAATTCTTCCTTTACTGGAGACCCGCTCATGAATGCTTTCGACAATGCATTCGAAGTCAAGTGGACAGTGATATTCCTCCTGGAATACCTGTTCATCATGCTTCCCTTCCCCTTCTTTTACGACACCAGCTACACCCCCTGGATGTTCGGCGTTCCGCGCTTCATCTACTGCTGGCTGGCCTACGGTCTGTTCGTCATTCTGACGATCGTCGCCTGGTGGCGCGCCTGCCTGAAGCGGCCCGAGTATCACGAATACGAGGACAAGGAGTAAGCCATGCCGTATCAAGTTGAAACAGCAACCGTTCCCTTCCTGCTGGTGACGGTCTCTTATCTGGTCCTTCTCGGACTGCTCGGCTGGTGGGGCAACCGCCAGAACCGCAATCTGCGCGACTTCTTCACGATGTCGGGCTCCGCCGGCGCCATTCTCTCCGGTCTCGCCTACTTCTCGACGCAGTATTCGATGTCAACCTTCATGGGCGTGCCCGGATCGATCTATCACGTCGGCTACGCCGGCATGAGCGTCTCCGTGCCGGGGATCGCCTTCTCGATGATCATCCCCGCGCTTCTCGTCGGCCGCCGTCTGATCAAGCTCGGCCACCGCTACAAGATGCTCACGATGGCCGACTACCTGGCCGACCGCTATGAATCGACAGCCATCCGCGGACTTCTGGCCGTCCTGATGCTGATCTTCCTGGTTCCCATGATGGGCGCTCAGACGATCGGCGCGGGCGTCATCTTCACGACCTACACCGGCGCTCCGCAGTGGGTCGGCATCGTCGTGATGGGCGTGACCGTGATTCTTTACTGCATGGCCGGCGGCATTCGCTCCGTCATGATGACGGACGTCATTCAGGGCGTGCTGATGGTGATCACCGCCGTGACGACCTTCTTCGTTTCGCTCAAGCTGGGCGGCGGTCTTGAGACCATCAACGCCAAGCTCGCAGCGGCCGACCCCAACTACATGCAGTTCCCGGGCCACAACAATTCGTATCCGTGGCAGAACTACGCGTCGATGATCGTCATGTGGAGCTTCTTCTGCATCGGCCAGCCGCATCTCTTCACGAAGTTCTTCACGATGAAGAACTACAGCACGATGTTCAAGGCCGTCATCCTCGGTACGCTCGGCATGTGGTTCTCGGCGAGCTTCATCGAATGGTGCGGCGTCACGGGTGCCGCCAGCTTCCCCGGCATCACCGGCAAGAACTCCGACTTCATCGTTCCGCTGATCCTGCAGGGCGGTCTGCCGCCGGTCATCTCGGCGCTGATGGTGGCGGGCATCTTCTCCGCCGGCATGTCGACGATTTCCTCGCTCCTTCTCACCTCGACCTCCGCCGTGTCCCGCGACCTTTATCAGCGTATTCTGAAGCGTGACGCGTCGGACGAAGACACGCTGAAGCTGTCCCGTCTCGTGACGGTCGTTCTCGGCATCATCGCCATCGGCATCGGCATTCTCAAGCCGGGCTCGATCTTTACGATCATTCTCTTCGCCTTCGGCGGTCTCGGCATCTGGGCTGCTCCGATCATTCTCGGCATGTACTGGAAGCGCACCACGACGACCGCGGTCTTCACGGCCGTGATCCTCGGCGAACTCTTCTACTTCCTGCTTCTCACGCAGTGCAAGTGGCTGGCCTTCGGCTTCAATCCGCTCATCGTTGCCTGGATTGTCACGATGGTCATCCTGTTCGTCACGAGTCTCGTCACGAAGCCCGTGTCGGAGGCGACGATCCGCCGTCATTTCGACGACCTCGACCGTCCTCAGAACGCTCAGTAACCTCAAGAGGCACTTCACATGTATCTGGCTGAACTCAACTGGCAGCAGGCCGAACCGGTCCTGAAGGATCCCGACACCGTCGTTCTCATTCCGGTGGGCTCCACCGAACAGCACGGCTGCGTCGGTCCTCTGGGCACCGACTGGCTCATTCCCGAAGAGTTCTGCCGCCGTCTCGGCGGCATGGACAAGGTGCTCGTCACGCCGGTGATTCCGTTCGGCGTGGCGACCCACCACATCAACTTTCCGGGCACCATCGATCTCGGTATTGAAACGATGATCGGCGTCATGACGGCGGTTTTCGAATCGCTTTATCGTCACGGCGCCCGGCGCTTCGTCGTCGTCAACGGCCACGGCGGCAACGACCCCGCCATCGAAAAAGCCGCGCTGTCCATGTACCGCCGCGGCGCTCAGGTCTCCCTGATCGACTGGTGGGGCATCGCCCCCAAGCTCAATCCCGACTGGCCGACGGGTCACGGAGACGCTCAGGAAGCCGCCGCCGTCATGGCCTTCCGTCCGGATCTCGTCAACGCCGGGTATCTGACCGACAACGTCGTGAATGATCCGACGCCCGCCCTCAGGCAGGTGCACATCAACACCGTGCTTTTTGAAGGCGCCCCCGTCAAAATCATTCGCGAAATCCGCGATACGGTCAATACCGGCGGACTCGGCGGACTGGAGTCCAAATTCGCCACACGCGAATGGGGAACGGCCATGATGGACGGTCTCACCGAATGGATGCGGCGATTCATCCTCGAATTCCGCCGCATTCCGCTTCCCGCCAAAAAATGGGAGTAATGCCCCGTGAGTCTCGAATCAGTATTGAATAATATTGATGCGGACCGCCTGATGCAGACGGTGAAAGCCGTCTGCACGGGCGAGCGTCTTTCCAATGAGGCCGAAAAGGCCTCTTTTGCTGTGATGAAGCAGCTCTTTGAAGACGCAGGCGCCGCCGTCCGCATGGAATATCACCGCGGCTACGTCAGTACGCCCGATGCCGCGGCGCTGACCGTCGGCGGACGGGCCTTCGACTGCCGGACCCATCCGATGACGCCGTCGGCCGACCGGCTGGAAGCCCCGCTCGTTTATGTCCCGCT
>JAXEEN010000267.1:0-3669 GCA_034104065.1 Sutterella sp. | reverse complement strand
GGGCCTCCCCGTGCAGAGCACGACTTCGGCTTCATCAGCCTTCATGATCATCTGCAGAAGCCGGCACACGGCCTCAGCGGGCCGGTCTTCGGGAATCCGGGCGTAAAACGCCGCCCAGTCGGGCGGGTTGCGCTCAAGAATCAGCGGCAGCCTCGCGCCGTGGTCGGCCAGCGTCCCGTCGATGTCGAAAATCACCGTATCCTTCATTGTCCGTTCTCCCTTCTCATGCCGCCCGAACGCACCTTGGCGAGCTCCTCCGAAATGAAGGCCTCGTATTCCTTCACGAAATCGCCGAGCCCGAAGCTGCCCGCCTCGACGAGCTTCAGCTTTTCCTCGAAGGCCGCGGTCATCACCGCGCTGCGGATCCGGGGCGAGACCTTTTTAAGAAGCGCGCGGCCCGTTTCCGAACAGTGCAGCTTCTTGCCTTCGGTCTCGAGATAGCCTTTTCTCTTCAGTTCGGCGATGATCGCCGCACGTGTGGCCGGCGTCCCGATCCCGCCCGCTTCCTTGAGCTGCGCCTGAACCTTCGGGTCGTCGAACGAGCGCCAGATGTTTTCCATCGCCGCGATGAGCGTGCCCTCGGTGTAGAAGGCGGGCGGCTTCGTCTTGTCCTCCCGGCCCTTCACGGCGAGCACGTCCGCCGCATCGCCGCGGCCGAGTCTCGGCAGCGTCTGATCCTCGCCCTCCTCCTCGGTCTTCTTTTTGTCTGCGGCCTGTTCGGCCGCGTCGAAAAGCGCCTTCCAGCCCTTCACGACGGTCACTCGTCCCTTGGCGAGGAAATGCTCGCCGCCGATGTCGAAGAGGATGTCCGTCTGGTCGTATTCATGCACGGGGAAGAACTGCGCGATGTAGCGCTTGGCGATCAGCCGGTAGAGCTTCTGCTCCCGGTCGCTCAGCCGCTCCCACTGCGCCGCGTTGGCGACCGGCACGATGCCGTGGTGCGCCGTCACCTTCCTGTCGCTGAAGGTCGGACTTTTGATCGTCGGATCCGCCCGCGAGACGGCCCTGGCCGCGGCCGGCAGCGTCGCGGCAATCGCCCTGAGGACGGCGGGCGCGTCCGCATGCTGACTTTCCGGCAGATATTCGCAGTCCGTTCTCGGGTAGCTCGTGATCTTGTGCGTTTCGTAGAGTCTCTGACAGACCTCGAGCGTTTCTTCGGCCGTCATGCCGTAGAGCCGGCTCGCCTCGATCTGTATCGAAGCCAGCGAGTACGCCTTGGGCTGATACTGCTTTTTTCGCTTCGTTTCGGACGAGAGCACCGCGGCCGTCCTTTCCCTTCCGAGGCGCTCGACGAGTTCCCGGCCGATTTTGAGATCGATCAGCAGCTTTCCCTCCTCGTCCATGCCGGGCTGACCGGGCTTCGGCTTCCAGCGCGCCGTAAAGCGCTTCGACTCGGCTTCAAGGTCCGCCGTGATCGCCATGTAGGGCTGCGGCACGAAATGGCGCACGGCCCAGTCTCGCCTGGCCACCATCATCAGCGTCGGCGTCTGAACCCGTCCGACGGCGATCAGCCCGCCCCGCGCGCCGGGTCGCTGATCGGCGAGCGTGTAGGCCCGGGAGAGATTCATGCCGAGGAGCCAGTCCGCTCTCGATCGGCCCCGGGCCGCATCCTTCATGCCCGCATACTGCTGATTGGGCTTCAGGCTTTTGAGGCCCCGTCGGATCGACACCGGGTCGACGGCCGACACCCAGAAGCGCGACACCGGACGGCGGCAGCGGAAGTGCTCGAGAACTTCGTCGACCAGCAGCTGGCCCTCGCGGTCCGGGTCGCCCGCATTCACGACGGTCTGCGCGCCGCGAAGGAGCCTTCCGATGGCCGAGAGCTGCTTCTTCACGCCGCGGTCCGTTCTCGGACTCGACTTCCACTCCGTCGGAAAGATCGGCAGATCCTGCATGCGCCAGATCTTCGAGCCTTTTTTCGTGCGCGGGATGTCGTCGGGCAGATAGGCGTCGGGCTCGGCCTGCTCGAGCAGATGGCCGAAGCACCAGGTCACCGTCGTATTGCCGCGGCATTCGATGAAGCCGTCGCCTCTTCTGATCACGCCGAGTTCGTCGGCGATCGCCTTGGCGACCGAAGGTTTTTCCGCAATATATAAAGTGTCGCAGGACATCGGATCGGGTTCCGTTCTGAAAAGCGTCAGCAGAGATTAGCACCCGGCGGCCGGAAACGCCTCCCTCACGCCGCCGGGCTCTCCTGCCGGCAGCGTCCTGCCTGTTTCAGCGAAAAATGCCGGCCGGGTTTGTCCCCGGCCGGCATTTCTCTCGTCGGTCTTTGTCTGAAGCGCAGTTTATTCGGCGGCCGTCTTCCGCGCTTCGGCGGCTTCAAGTTCGGCCACGGCTTCGTCGACCATCTTCTGGCCGTACTTCTTGAAGTGCTCGTGAAGCTTCGCGATGGTCAGCATGTCCAGATCGCAGATCTCGTCGAGCGAGCAGTTCACCATCGTTTCGATTTCCTCGATGTCGGGCTCGCAGGCTTTTTCGCCCCGATCCAGCGCTTTTCTTGCGAGGAAGGTCTTCTGCATGGCGCCCTTCAGACGGCGGCGGATCTCATCCGATTCATTGAAGTTTTCGGCGATGATGTAGCCGTGGCAGAGAAAACTCGCCAGTACATCGGTATCCGTTCTGCCCGCGGTCCCCATGTAGAGCCGCATGACGGCCATGCGCACGCTCGAGCGCATGGCTTCCTGCCTGGCGGCGGGAAGCTTTCCGCTCACGGCGGCATTGGCAAGAATACGGTTGCCTGTACGATGCTTTTTGCGGGGCTTCTTGGAATTGGCCATAACCGAATGAGATCAAAAGAATTTCGGGCGACACAATAGCACAGCACCGTCGTCGGGAGCCTGATTTGTAGCAGGATGCCAACAAATCCGTTTTCGGCATCCGGACCGGCAGCAGCCTGCCGGCCCAGGGCCTTTCCGTTCTTCAGTCGGAGCCGTCCGCGCCGGGCTGACGCGCGCGGCGAATGGCCGGACCGGAGGCCCTGGCGTTTTCCCAGGCCTCGCGGATCGCGGCGAAGCGCCTGCGCCAGACGGGGTCGCCCGGCGTGCAGGGGTCGCAGACCGCCACCGGCTTCTGATCGGCGATGTCGGCGAGACAATCCCCCTCAGCCGCCATGACGCCCTTTCTCGCATCGTTCCAGATGAAGGTGACGAAGCTTCGCAGCGGCGTGATCGGTCTGCCGCCCTTCGCGTCGTCCCCCGCAAAAATCATCGTCAGTGTCGCCTTCCGGATGTCCGCCCAGGGTCTGGCGGCGGCAGCCGCTTCGGCGGCCTTCAGGCGTTCGGCCGCCTCGTTGATGTCCGGCGCATCCCGCTCGAGCATCCGCTCGAACTGATAGTCCCGCTCTGCCATCCTGACGGCCGCCTCTCCCGCCGCTTTCCGGCGGAGCTCTTCGGCGCCTTCGCTCAGCACCGCCTCGAGCGACGCGATCATCTCCATCGCGTCGATGATTTCCCGGCGCTTGTGAGTGATGAAGTATTCAATAATGTCGCGCTCGATGCCGGGTTCGCCGAGCTGAAGCCTGAAGCGTTCGATCGCCGCCTCAGCCACGCGGATGTCCGCTCTGAGACGCTTCACGTGCGCTTCGACCGTCTGTCTGGACCTGCCGTCGGGCAGCAGGGCGTCCGCCGACAGTTTCGCCTCGACGGCGGCGGCCTCCGCCTCGAATTC
>JAXEEN010000266.1:0-9237 GCA_034104065.1 Sutterella sp. | reverse complement strand
TTGCTCAGGGAAACGGAGATTTCCCGACATTGAATCGCACAGGGGGGCATCGTGGACTTTCTCACCAATTTAACCTTAATCATTCTGCTGATCATCGGCGCGGCGTACTTCGCCATGTCCGAGATCGCGCTGGCCGGCTCGCGCAAGGTGCGCCTGACGAGCATGGCTGAAGACGGCGACCGGCGTGCCGCGCAGGTGCTGCAGCTCAAGGAGAATCCGGGCTACTTCTTCTCGGTGGTTCAGGTCGGCATCAACCTCGTCGCCATTCTGGGCGGCGTGGTCGGTGAAGAAGTGTTCGGCGTGGTGTTCGAACCCGTGCTCGCGCTCTTTCTGCCCGAACAGATCGTGGCGGGCGCCTCGCTCACCTGCTCCGTCGCGCTCGTGACGGTGCTCTTCGTGATGTTTGCGGACCTGATTCCGAAGCGCGTGGCCATGAGCTGTCCCGAACAGGTGGCCGTGCGCACGATCCGCAGCATGCTCTTTCTGATCTGGATTCTGAAGCCCATCGTCTGGCTTCTGACGATCGCCGCCAACGCCATCATGCGTGCGATGAGCGTGCCGCTCAAGAACCAGGAAAAGATCACCAACGAAGACATCATGGCGACCGTCGAGGCGGGCGCCGCCGCCGGCGTCATCGCGCCGATCGAACATACCGCCATTACGAACGTGATGGACCTCGAAAGCCATCTCGTGCCTTCGGCCATGACGGCACGCGACAGCATCGTCTACTTCACGCTCGACGAGGACTATGAAAGCATCGCCCGCAAGATTTCCGAGACGCCGCACGACAAGTATCTGGTCTGCAGCACCGACATCGACCATGTGATCGGCTGCCTCGACGCCAAGGAGCTGCTGACCCGCTACGTGAACAAGGAAACCTTCTCGCTCAAGGAGGGCGATCTGGTCCGTCCGGCCATCACGATTCCGGACTCGCTGACCCTCACCGAAACGCTCGATCTCTTTAAGCATGAGAATTCCGACTTCGCCGTGATCATCAACGAGTACGGTCTGACCGTGGGCGTGATCACGCTCAAGGACATCATGTGGCTCGTGATGGGCAACTACTTCGCCACGGCCGGCGAAGCGCAGATGGTGAAGCGCGCCGACGGCGTCTGGGTGATCGACGGCGCCACGCCGGTCGACGACATCGAGCGTCAGTTCGACATCGAGAGCATGCCCGAAGAGGAAACCTACGAGACGGTGGCGGGCTTCATGATGTACATGCTGCGCCGCGTGCCCAAGCGCGGCGACCACGTCGACTTCGCCGGCTACCGCTTCGAGGTGACGAGCGTCGCGGGATTCCGAATCGATCAGCTTCATATGAAGAAGCTCGATCATCCGAGCATCCGTGGCGCCAAGACGGGCGACAAGCCGAACGACGCCAAGGCCGACAGGACCCATGCAGACAAGCCGGCTGAAAAGCCGGCCGGGAAGCCTGCCGAGAAGGCGGCGCCTGAAAAGTCCCCGGCTGAGGAAAATTCGGCGGCCGAATAAGGCCGCCGGGTCCTCCCGGCAAAACGAAAATCGATTCGTCGGAAGCGTCCGTGCATTCGCGCGGGCGCTTTTTCTCATCCGGTTCATGCGCCTGCCGGGCGCGGCGGCGGGGAGGCGGGCGTCGGTCGGCAAAGCCCGATATCATGGTCTTCTGTCGTACGAACCTGAAGAAGCCGCCATGCCCTACGTTGACGAAGAGATTCCGCCGCCGGCCGGACGTTTTGCCGCCCGGGCCGCCGGTGCCGATGAAATCGGTCCGCGCTACAGGGAGATGCTGGCGATTGCGGAGCGGGGCTGGAGCGAGGGAAGGAGCGACGAGGCGGTGTTTTACGAGCAGGCCCGCTTCATGGCGGACTTCGAGGAGGACCGCCCTGAGACGGCGGGTTTCGTCTCGTTTTATCCGACCTATGCCGACATGTCGCTGCGGCAGCTCCGGGCCTATTTCTACTGGCGCACGCAGCTGAGAAAAGGCCGTCCGGCGGCCGCGCCCGTCGCGTTCGCCTTCATTCACGTGTACGAACTGCTGCACGGCGTCGGCGCACCGACTCCGGCTGCCTGCCATGAGGCGCTGCAGGCCTTTGCCGGGGTCTGGAGGCGCTTTGATCAGACGCTCGAGCGATATCTCCCGTTCTGGCTGGACGACTTCGTGGCGTTCTGGGGACTCCCGGAGACGCTGCTCGGGCGACGGCTCGTGCCGGAATCGCACCGGGTGCTGAATCTGATGCTTTCGCCCGACTGGTGCGGGGCTCATGAGGACGAGCTCGTCCGTCGCCTGGAGGACTTCGCCGGCGCGGCGGCGCTGAAGAGTACGTTTCGTCAGTCCCACAAGACGCTCTGCCGGCGGGCCGCCGCGCTGACGTGGCGCCGGCTTCTGCAGATCAGCCCCCGCGGGGAGCTGGAGTCCTGGTTCGGCCGCTGGCTGGAGCTGCGCGGCAGACCCTTCGAGCTGGCGGTATTCTGGGACGGGCTGAGGGCGCCCGACCATGTGACGCAGATGTCGGCGGAAAAGCGGGCGGTCGTCCGTGACGGCCGTCTGCGCTTTGAATCCTTTTTCTTCGAGCGGGGCAGACGGCCTGCGGTCGCCGCGCTCATGAAGGCGGCGGAGGACGCGGCCAGAAGGCTCGAAGGCGTCAGAGGACGCCGGTCGTCCGATGTGTCTGACGCCGTTCTGGCTGCGGCGGCCGATGCCGAGGCTCTGATCCGCCGGGAGCGCCGGGCGGCGGCCAATCCCGCCGCCTCGATCGATCTGAGCCGTCTGGCCGGCATTCGGGCCGACGCGCTGGAAACGCAGGCCAAACTGACGGTGCCCGAGGAGGACGAAGGACCGAACGATGCAGGCCTGCCCGTCGGCGGCGGGTCTGTTTTCGAAGCCGTGCCGGAGAAGCCGGCCCCCGCATCCGTGCCGGCGGCGCCGTGCACGAAGGGAATACCGGAGGACGATTCCTCGGCCGAACCTTCCCGGGACGAGGCCCTGCTGACTCAGGCTGAGAAATCATTCCTCCGTGAACTGCTTGAGGGGGAATGCCGTCCGGAGCTCCTCGAAGCCGGTCTTTCTCCCGACATGATCGTCGACCGCATCAACGAAAAGCTGTTCGATGCGGTCGGCGACGCCGTGCTCGAGCTCCTCTCCGACGGCATCGGCATCGTCGAAGACTACGAGGACGACGTCAGGGAACTGATCCGCTGAAGACTGCCGTACCGTTGTCAATGGTTCCGGTTTTCAGAGCGTCGTTTCCCTGATAAATGGCGGTGAGCTGCCGGTAGACGCGCACGGCTTCCTGATAGTCCGAGAAACCGCTGTTCGGACGGGACGACGAGTAGACGTAGCTGCCGTCGGCGGCCGTCGTGACATACCGGCCGGCATGTCCGTGATAGTTGTTTAGAGCTCCTCTCTCAACGGTTTCGCTCCACAGCTTTCCGCTGTTCTGTCCATTTCCGTCCTGAATCAGCATCGAGCCGCCGAAGTTCGTGATGGTGCCGGCGAGACCGACGTAGTAGGTCATTTCGCCGTTGACTTCCCGCGCCTGAATGAAGGGCACGCGGCCGTTGGCGGTGATGCCGTTCACCTGTTCGGTCGTCCAGACGAGCGAACGGTCCTCGCCGTTGCTGAGAATGCGCCAGTATTTCACGGATTCCTCGGTGAACGGATCGCCCAGAGAGGGGATCAGGCTTCTGAAGAGTTCGGCGGCCTGGCTCCGGAGGGCGGCAGTGAGATCGGCTTCGCCTGTGCAGTTGGACTGGAGGATCGAGCCGATGACGCCGACGCCCGTCGAGCAGGTCTTCGCGGTACCGTCGAACGTATTGCCGAAAAGCAGTTTGAGCGAGCCCGGACCGCTTCCGACGGCGCCGCTGCAGCTTGCAATCGTCAGCTGACCGATGGGACCGGTTCCGAGTTGACGGCCGCCGTAGAACACCGTGACCGGCGAGGCGGTGCCGTCGGGCTGCAGCGAGGCGAACTGCAGTTTGTAGTCGCCGAAAACCCTGCCGCCCGCATCCGATATCACGCCCCCTTCGTCCTTGGCCAGATCCTCGTTGACGGCCCGGACCGCCTCCAGACAGGATTTGCCGGAGAGAAGCTGATCGCCGAAATAGGCGTTGATGCGGGCCTGGGCTTCGGCAACGGCGGCGGATGCGGCCCGCTGATGCGACTCGTCCTGAAGGTCGAAGAATTTGGGAACGGCGACGGCGGCCAGAATCCCGAGAAGGATGAGGGCCATGCAGATTTCGATCAGCGTGAAGCCGTGGGAGCGCGGGGTGTTGATGGTCATGAGGCGTTCGGCGGAAATTTGTCGGACATTATATCCGAGGGAATGCCGGTTCCTTCCCGGGGGCCGGAAGCGTACCGACTGAAGGGGAAAACACCGTGATGTTCGGTGAATTTTTGTATTCGTAGGACTAAGCTTCGCCCGTCTTTCGAGCAGCGTTTCCGGGCAGTTAGTCGAAACGGCGGATCGGACGTCCTTGAGGGACCGGATTCAAAATCGAGGTATGCTGTCTGTTCGGCATTCATACCCGGGGGTTCCATGATGTTTCGGCTGATCGCGGCGGCCTCTATGGCGGCACTGGCTGGCCATGCCGCCGCCTGCACGGTGTTTGCGGCGACGGGAGATTCCGTCGAGGGCGGCGGAACGCTCGTCGTCAAGGTGCGCGACGAGATCTTTCGCGGACAGACGGTGAAAACGGTTCGTCCGCCGTCGGGCTACGCCTATACGGGGCTTTTCACGGGCAGCAGGCCGACCTTCAACATGGGCGTCAACGAGAAGGGACTCGTCGTCTTTCGCACGACGGCGGGCTCCGTGCCGAAGGAGATCCGCAGAAAGGCGGTCCGGTTCAGAAGTCCCGAAGGCCTGCCCGGTCAGGAATATCTGATCCGCAGCTGCGCGTCTGTCGACGAAGCGCTTACGCATCCGGAAGTCTTTTCTGAACCCACCACCTATCTGCTGGCCGACGCGACGAAGTCGGCCGTCGTCGAAGTGCTTCCGGGCGGACGCACGGTCGTGAAGGTGACCGAGAACGGCACGCTTGCGCATGCCAATCACTATATTTTCGAGGGTGCTGAAGAAGGCAACATCCGCATGAAGGGCTCGAGCGAATTCCGCCTCGCGCGAATGGAGGCGCTGCTGGCCGGTAAGCCCGCGGGCAGGACGCTCGAGGATGCCGTTCGCATGGCTTCCGACCGCGAGGGTGGTCCCGACGGCGCCGTCTGGCGCCCGGCTTATGAAGGCTCGAAGGGCTCGCATTCCCTCGCGCTGATGGCGGTGCATCTGAACCCCGGGGCCGCTCCTCGGCTCTTTCTCAAGTGGCGCGATCGGGCGGACGACGCCGGCAGCTGGCGTCTGATGCTCACCGACGTGCGGTTTTCCGCAGAAGACAGCGAGCGATATTGATTTTTAATGAATTCTTCTCGTCCCGGCGCCAAGGCATGCAAACTCGCCCGGCCGCGAGTATCCTCTTGGGATATTGTGCGATTTTTCCGACAGCGAGTGAATTCATGCCTTCTCAGAGCCCCGTCAAGGTCCCCAGGCGCATTGCGCGCACCGTTCTCAACGCGCTCCGGGGAGGCGTCGTTCCGCGCATCGGCCTGCAGTACGTTGCGGTCGGCCGCAAGGCGGAAATCGATGCGCTTCTGGGCGACGTGGAGTCGGTGGCCGACGGCGGCGCCTCGTTTCGCTTCATCACCGGACGCTACGGGAGCGGCAAGAGTTTCCTCATTCAGACGATCCGCAGCTACGTCATGGACCGGGGCTTTGCGGTGGCGGACGCCGATCTGACCCCCGAGCGGCGTCTTCACGGCACGAACGGGCAGGGGCTTGCGACCTACCGCGAGCTCATGCAGAACCTGGCGACGAAAACCATGCCTGAGGGCGGCGCTCTGACGCTGGTGCTCGACCGCTGGATCGCCGCGCTGCGGGCCGAGGCGGCCGACGAGGCCGCTCGCAGAGGAATCCCCGCCGAAGGGCCGGCCTTTCAGGCGCTCGCCGAAGCCTCCCTGCAGCGCACCGTGGCGTCGCTCGGCGAAGTGCTCTACGGCTATGAGTTCTCGGCTCTGATGCTGCGCTACTTCCGGGCGGCCGAGTCGGGCTGCGACGAAGATCGGGCGCACGTCGTGAAGTGGCTTCGCGGCGAATACCTGACGAAGGCGGAGGCGAGGGCGGATCTCGGGATCGGTCTCATCGTCACGGACGACAACTGGTACGACGTGCTCAAGCTCTTCACGCTCTTTCTGAAGGGCGCGGGCTACGCGGGCCTCATCGTCTTCATCGACGAACTCATCAATCTCTACAAGATTCCGAACAGTATTTCCCGGCAGTACAACTACGAGAAGATTCTCTCGATGTACAACGACACGCTGCAGGGCAGGGCCCGATGGCTCGGCATCGTCATGGGCGGCACGCCGCAGGCGGTCGAAGACCGACGGCGCGGTCTCTACAGCTACGAGGCGCTGCGCTCGAGGCTCGCTTCGGGACGCTTTTCGTCGGAAGGCCGGCGGGATCTGCTCTCGCCCGTCATCGCGCTCGAGCCGCTCACGCCGGAAGAGCTGCTGGTCCTCACGGAAAAGCTCGCCGCCATGCATGCCGGTCTCTACGGACGGGACGCCGGACTGACCGAAGCGGATCTCGCGCGTTTTCTGAAGCTGGAATTCGACCGGGATGGGGCGGAGACCCATATGACGCCCCGGGAAATCATCCGGGACTTCATCGAGCTTCTCAACCTCCTGATGCAGCATCCCGATCTCACGGCGGACGCGGTGATGGCTTCCGGGGACTTCGTGCAGACGCTCGATTCTGTGTCCGCCGGCGCCGTCCCGGCTCAGGATCCCGGCGTTCGCCGGCTTGACGGCTTCACGCTCTGAGTGAGGACGGCATGGCGGGCGTATTCGGGCGCTATGCGCCGTTCATTCAGGACTACATCTACGGGCACGGCTGGACCAGGCTGAGGGCCGTGCAGGCGGCGGCCGGCGACGCGATCTTCAATTCCGACGATCACGTGCTCCTCTGCGCCTCGACCGCGTCCGGCAAGACGGAGGCCGCCTTTTTTCCGATTCTGACGCTGCTCGCCGAAGATCCGCCGCAGTCGGTCGGGGTCCTTTACATTGCGCCCCTCAAGGCCCTCATCAACGACCAGTTCGAGCGCCTGACCGAACTCTGCACGGAAAACGGCATTCCGGTGTGGGCCTGGCACGGCGACGTGGCGCAGTCCCGCAAGAAGAAGTTGCTCGAGCATCCTTCGGGCGTTCTTCAGATCACGCCCGAGTCGCTAGAAGCGCTTCTGATGCGAAAGCACGGCGCGGTCGCGTCGCTCTTTCGCGATCTGCGCTTCATCGTGATCGACGAAATTCATTCGCTGATGCGCGGCGACCGCGGCGCGCAGACCCTCTGCCTCATCGAGCGGCTGTCCCGGCTTTCGGGGACCGATCCGCGGCGAATCGGGCTTTCCGCCACGATCGGCGACACGGAAAAGGCCGCGCGCTTTCTTCAGGGGAATTCCCGCCGGAGAGCCCGCATTCCGGCGGTGGAAACGCCTGCGCCCGAATGGCGTCTGGCCGTCGAGCATTTCTTCAAGACGGGTCCTCAGGCCGGGGATGCGTACTGCTGGGACGAATTGGTGCCGGTGCTGCCGCCGCTCGCGCCGTCCTCCGACACGCCGCCTCCGTCGGCCGATCCCGGCATCGGATGGATCTTTGCGCATACGCGGGACAAAAAGTGCCTGGTCTTTACGAATTCCCGCGAGGAGTGCGAAGGCGTGACGACGACGCTTCGTCAGTACTGCACGGCCCGCGGGGAGCCCGAACGCTTTCTGATTCATCACGGCAATCTGTCGCGTTCGATCCGAACGGACGCCGAGGCGGCGATGAAGAACGAAGAGGAAAGGGTCACGACCGTCACGACGGCGACGCTCGAGCTCGGGATCGACATCGGCCGGCTCGAGAGAGCCTTTCAGATCGACGCGCCCTACACGGTGTCGGGGTTTCTTCAGAGACTCGGCCGCACGGGCCGGCGCGGGACGCCGCCCGAGATGTGGTTCGCCGTCCGAGAGGAGGAGCCCGAGCCGAGAACCACTCTGCCGCTTCTGCTGCCCTGGCGGCTTCTGCAGGCGATCGCCGTCATCGAGTGCTATCGCGAAGAACGCTGGGTGGAGCCGCCGAGGACGGGACGGCTGCCCTTCAGTCTGCTCTACCATCAGACGATGGCGACGCTTGTCTCGGGCGGTGAGATGCAGCCCGCGGAGCTGGCTTCGCGCGTGCTGACGCTTTCGCCCTTTTCGAACATCGAGCCCGGGGACTACCGCACGCTGCTGCGCCACATGCTGCAGACGGGGCAGCTCGAGCGCACGGAAACGGGCGGCCTCATCATCGGGCTGGCCGGCGAGCGCATGACCGGAAACTTCCGCTTCTATGCGGTCTTTCAGGAAAACGAAGAGTTCAGCGTGCGCTGCGAATCCCAGGAGCTCGGCACCGTCGTCCAGCCGCCGCCCGAAGGCGAGAAGGTGGCGATTGCGGGCCGGGTCTGGCTGGTCGAGGAGGTCGACGTCGAACGCCATGTCGTCTGGGTGCGGCTGGTGACGGGGAAGGTGCCGGCCTTCTTCGGTCTCTGTCCGGGCGACATCCACACCAGGGTGCTCGAAAAGATGCGCGGCGTGCTTGCCTGCGGCCGCCGTTATCCCTATCTGATGCGAAACGCCTGGGCGCGGCTCTCGGCGGCTCGGGATACGGCGATGAAGGCCGGACTCGGCAGCCGCGTGCTGGTCAATCTCGGCGGAGACATGTGGTGTCTCTTTCCCTGGCTCGGCACCTACGCCTTCATGGCGCTCGAGCGTCTGATCAGAATCCGGGCCGAAAAGCGGCTCGGCCTCAGGGCCTTTGATTCGTCGAAGCCCTACTTCATGATCTTCCGCATGAAGGCGTCCGAGGCGGAATTCTTCCGAGTGCTTGAAGAAGAGGCCGATGCGCTCGGGTCTCCCGAAGCGCTTCTGTGGCCGGGCGAAGTGCCGGTGTTCGAGAAGTACGATCAGTTCGTGCCTGCCTCTCTGGTGAGAAAGGGATTCGCCTGCGGCGTGCTCGGCACGGATGACATGCGTTCGAGAGTCAGGGAATGGGCGCTCGCGCAGCGTCGCCTGGAGGGAACGGAACCGGAGGCGGGGACGGAAGTGTCTGCCGCAGAAGGCGAATCGGCGGCCGTGATCCGGGATTACAATCGCTGAAGACTCATCGGGACAAGGCCGTCGATGCGGTGGCCAAAGCCC
>JAXEEN010000265.1:0-9354 GCA_034104065.1 Sutterella sp. | reverse complement strand
TACGACCGCGCATTCGCCACGATTCTTGACTCGAACATCACGAGTCTGATCGCCGGCCTCGCGCTGCTCATCTTCGGTTCTGGTCCGGTCCGCGGCTTTGCCGTGGTGCACTGTCTCGGCATCATGACGTCGATCTTCACGTCGGTGGTGGTGTCGCGTTCGATGATCAATCTGATTTACGGCCGCCGCAAGAAGCTCACGGCGATTCACATCGGTCAGATCTGGCGTCCCGACGGCGCCAGGAAGACGGCCAGGTGATAACGGGAGAGGACAACCATGGAATTTTTCCGCATTAAAAAGACGATTCCGTTCATGCAGTACAGGCATGTGCTGAATCTGATCTCTCTGGTGAGCTTCATCGTTGCCGTGTTCTGGATCTTCATGCACGGTCTCGCCTTCTCGATCGAGTTTACGGGCGGCACCCAGATGGAGGTTCACTACCCGTCGGCCGTGAATACGGAAGAGGTGAGAAACGCGCTGAAGCCGGTGTCGAACGAAGTGCTCGTTCAGACCTTCGGCACGGCCTCCGACATCGTGATCCGCGTCCCGACCAAGCCCGGCTATACGTCCGGTCAGGTGGCCGAGGAAGTCATGAAGGTCATTCATCAGGCGACGCCTGATGCGCAGCTGACGAGAACCGAGTACGTCGGTCCGCAGGTGGGCGAGGAGCTCGCCCGCGACGGCGGCACGGCGCTCGCGCTCGTGGTGGTGGGCATCATGATCTATCTGGCCTTCCGCTTCGAATGGAAGTTCTCGGTGGCCGCCATCATCGCCAACCTGCACGACATCTTCATCGTGCTCGGCATCTTCTCGGTGATGCAGTGGGAGTTCTCGCTGCCGGTGCTCGCCGCCGTGCTGGCCGTGCTCGGCTACTCGGTGAACGAGTCGGTGATTATTTTCGACCGCGTCCGCGAGCACTTCCGCACGATGCGCCGCGCCGATACGATCGAAGTCATCAACTCGGCCATTACCGCGACGATCTCCCGTACGGTGATCACGCATACGTCGACGCTCTGCATGACGCTCTCGATGTTCTTCTTCGGCGGTCCCGCGCTGCACTTTTTCGCGCTGGCCCTGACCATCGGCATCTGCCTCGGCGTGTATTCGTCGGTCTTCGTGTCCGCGGCCATCGCGCTTTACCTCGGCGTGAAGCGTGAAGACCTCGTGAAGACGGTCAAGAAGGACGAAGTCGAAGAAATGGTGCCGTAATCCGACGCCGCTTCAGCTCGGAAAATGCCGCTTTCCCGATGAGGAGAGCGGCATTTTTCACTTCATGAAGACGAAATAGACGGCCGCGACCAGACAGACGAAGGCGGCGTAGTGATTCCAGGCGAGATGCTGCTGGAAGGCCATCATCGAGAAGAGCGTGAACACGAAGAGCGTGATCACTTCCTGGATGACCTTGAGCTGGATGAGGGAGAACGGGCCGCCGTTGCCTTCAAAGCCGATGCGGTTGGCGGGCACCATGAAGGAGTATTCGAGAAGCGCGATGCTCCAGGAAAACAGAATGACGGTGTAGAGCGGCCAGTTGGTGATCAGCTTGGCGCTCTGGAGCTTGAGATGGGCGTACCAGGCGAGCGTCATGAAGACGTTGGACACCAGCAGCAGGCCGATGGTAGTCAGTCCTTTGGAAAACATGGCGGTAGGAGAGTAAAGAAAATCAGATGCCGCGTCCGTACAGTCTGAGAAAGACGGTGCGAAGCAGCGTGTCGGTCATGCGGGTCAGCTGTTCGACGCCCGCTTCGGGGCTCAGTCTGCGCAGATCCTGGAAGTGCGTCTTCTGTTCCTTCATGGCCTCCGTGACGGCCTGCTTCCAGAATTCGGGACTTTCGCCCGCCTGCCAGTCGCCCCGGCCCCGGCCGAAATGGGCGACGGCGAGGTAGAGCAGAAGGGTTTCGAGCATGAAGTCTTCGGCGGCCTGTTCGCTCCAGGAGATCTCGATCCCTTCCTTTTTGTGCCGGGCGTTGTAGATGGCGGCCGCGCCGACGCCGCCGATGGCGCCGAGAATGCCGCCGAGCAGCGTCCCAAGGCCGAGCGACAGGCCGGCGCTCGCAAAATCCGCCGCCGCGCCGGCGGCGGCTCCGCCGGCGACGCCCACGCCCGCGCCGACGGCTGCGGCGCTGCCCGGGTCGATGCTGTACGCGGCGACGTCCCAGTCGCTCTTCATGCGCCGGAGGATTTCCTTCGAAATACCGGCGCCGTTCAGGCCGTTGACGGCGAGGAGCTTGTCGGTGAGCGCACAGAGACTGTCCGCGGCCTGCGTCGAAAGCGCGGTCTGCGCGTCTTCGAGCGCCGCATTCTTCTTTTTGAGAATGCCGAGCTGCGCGGCGAAGGAGATGACGTGATCCCTGAGGCTCGGCACTTCAACGAGCTCGCGGGCCTGCAGCAGCTTCCACATATGCCGCGCCATGGCGTCGACCGAGCTGCGGTAGAGCGCCCGCCGGGCCCGGACCCAGACGTCCCGCAGAGTTTCGAAGGCGGCGTGCAGACTGACCGGCAGCGATTTCCCGATGGCGTCGAAAAGCGCGGCCTCCTGCACCCAGCAGCGCGCGAAGGCGTCCATGGGCAGAATGTCCCGAACGAAGGGGTAGGGCCGCATGGCTTCGCGCCAGGCATCGACGTCGGCCTGTTCCTCCGCCTGGGCTTTCGGCTTTCCCATCTGGTTGAGCAGAATGATCACGGGCTTGCCGATCCAGGAGAGGATCTGCATTTCCGCCGTGATGTAGGGCGCCTTCTTCGGAAGTTCCGAGGCATTGACCAGATAGAGGACGACGCTCGAAATGTCGCGCACGTGCCGAATGGCCCGCTGATTGAGCCAGAAGGCCTTGTTGGTCATGCGGTCCCAGACTTCGGAGAGAAACCAGCCGACGGGATTGCTGCGTCCGGCAAGCCGCTTTGCAAGCGCAACGGAATTGCCGAACCCCGGCGTATCCCAGAGCACCAGCTCGCAGCCCGCCGTGTCCCGGGCGAGCACGTAATCGTCCGTCGTTTCCGTGACGTGCGCACGGTCAGCCACTTCGCCGACATCGCGCATGAGAAGCGTGCGGGCGAGCGTCGTCTTGCCGATATTCGTATGACTGACGAGACTGAGATGAATACGGAGCTGATTGGTGAAAAGCATGGCGGCAGGTCGAAGGACTTTCTGCCATTATCGCATTCTGATCAGCGCCAGAGCGCCTTCAGCGATGCGATCAGCTTTTCCCGCTCTTCCGGACGGCTGAGATCGGCAGGAAGCGCGATGCCGTGCCGTTCGGCGATGAAGGTCTCCCAGAGGGCGAGCCGCGCATCAGCGCCGCCTGGACGACCTCTAAGGGACGCACAGTCCGGAATCACGGCGGGCGCCGGGCTCTGATGCTCCCGGCACCACCGGGCGGCGGCTTCGATGAAGGTGCCGTGAACTTCGTCCTCCGGCGTTGCGGCCGGATCGACGATCAGGCAGAGCTGACGGCGCTGCGCTGGCAAAAGCCGGCCGATGAAGGCCTCGGGCGCCTCCTCCCAGGCATTGTGCGCGATGACGCCGACCGTCTCAGACACGGCGTCGGAAAGGGCCCTGCTCAGCTGTCGCAAGTCCTCCCGATCGGCTTCGGCGGGGTCCGCGGTCTCGACGACGAGGTCCGTCCGGCAGAGCGGCAGGGTTGAATCGGCCAGCATGCGCCGGAAGTACGGCGTGTCGAGAGCGAGCGTGATGCGCGCCTCGGCGCGTGCGATCAGCACGGTATCCCACAGCGCCAGCAGCAGTCTCGGGAGAATGACAACTCCTGAAAGCAGAAGCATCAGGCGAAGGAGCCAGGGAGCGGCCTGATCCGCGGTCGGGGCGAGGTCGAAGCGCAGCGCGGCGATGCCGGCCGAGTCGGGAATCGGCGGAAGACCGAACCGCTCCGCGGGAATCAGACCGTAGGTGAGGCTGATGACGGACCGGACCAGTTCCGGACTGTCGGCGAACCACGTGCTCTCCCAGCCCACGATCCAGGCCGTGCCGATGCCGCGCACCAGAACGCCGGTCAGAATGCCGACCGCGAAGGCGGCCGCCGCCAGATGAAATGCCCGCGCGGCCGCCAGCCGGAGCCGGGGCAGCTCGGCCGCCGTACGCAGGGAGACATAGCGCATCTTCAGCGCATGGTCCTTCAGCCGGGGGAGCCGAAGGCCGGAGAGAAGCCGGACGACGGCCTCCCTCGCGGGAAGCGCGGACGAGGGCAGAAGATGAAGGGCTTTGAGCAGCAGGACGGCGTAGACGGCCAGATTCCAGACGACGACCAGGAGCAGGGGAACCGCCAGCAGATTGATGCGGGCGCCGTCGGTCGAGAGTCGGTCGGTGAGCGCGCCCGCGGCGTAGGCGGCGAGCATCAGGGCGACGGTGAAGGGCGTGATTCCGTACGAGAGCTTGCGGATCCCGTCGGGATCGGGCAGGACGGATTTGAGGCGTGCCAGCACCAGACGCGCCCGCAGCGGGAGCAGAACGTCGGGCGTCCGACGTTCGCCGGCCAGTTCACGGGCATCGCGCGTCGCTCGGGCCTGATCGGCGTCCGTCCAGATCCCGGCTTCGGAAAAATGCGCTTCGGCGGCTTCGGCAAGCAGAATGTCCGAGGCATCGGCTTCGCTGAAGCGGCATGTCGGCACGGCGTTTGTTGATTCGGCAGGCATGATCGTCTCGCACGGTTCGGTTCGGGTCATTCTGTCGCGGCGGTAGCGCCCTCCGGCTCAAAGCGCCGTTTCGACTCGGGGGCTTCCCAGCGGTACTTCTCACTGAAGACGGAGCGCGAGGGCACCTCCTCCTTCCATCGGATGCCGGCGGCGTCGAGAAGCGACGGGCTCAGCCAGTCCGAACGGAAGGACCGGTTCGGCATCTCCGAGAAGCGGAGTTTTTCCGCGAGCGGCGGCGAGGCCCACATCAGAAGGGGAATTCGGTAGCCGCTCGGCGTGGTCTGGGAATGTCCGGTCCGGTCTTCGTGGAGACCGGTTTCGACGCCGTGGTCCGAGAGATAGAACCACAGCGCGGGGTCGGTGCCGACGGCGGTTCGCACCAGATTCAGGGACTGCGACAGGATCTGGTCCTGATAGACCACGGTCAGGTCGTACTGCTCTCGGGAAAGCCGGACGATCGCCGATCGGCCCGCCGCGTCCATGGCTTTCGAGATCTCGTCATGATCGGGCCAGAGCGGCTTCATTCCCTCCGGATGCCGAAGCAGAAAGTGCGGATGCGCTCCGATCATGTGCACGACGATCAGCCGACGGCCGCTGCCCTCGGCCAGGGCCCGGCGAAGCGGCTCGAGCACCACGCCGTCCAGCGAGCGCGTGGAGCGTCCGGACAGACGGTTGAGCACGATCAGATCGTCGGCGTAGCCCGCCCATTCGGACTTGATGGCGGAGTCGTCCTGATTGCTGATCCAGGTGATGTGCCAGCCGGCGGCCTTGAAGAAGGCGAACAGATTGCCGGTCGGTTCCCTGCCGTCCGACGACAGTCTGAAGTCGAACATGGATCTGAAGGAGGCGACGGTGCTCGCATCCGCCGACCAGGCGTCGCGGATGAAGCGCAGACCTCCGTCCTCCCGGGCGAGCGCCGACAGTTCGGGCGTGGTCTTGCGGGGGTAGCCGTAGAGGCTCATGTTGTCGCGCGTCATGCTTTCGCCGATCATCAGGACGATGGTTTTGGGGGAGACGTCGGACGACAGGACCTGTGCCGCGGCGGCACGCTCCTCGTCGGCCCGTTCGTCTTCGATCGTCGCCCAGTCGTCCTTGAAGGCCTGCACGAAGTTCGCAAAGCGGATCCAGCTGATGACCGGGTACTGATGACGCCAGGGACGGATAAGCCAGCCGGCCGCCGAGAGGAGCAGACAGAGAACGAGAACGGCGAGCGTGAGCTTTCGCAGGGGCGCCTCGTGCCGGGTCGGGGTTCGGCAGAGCCAGCGCACGGCGACGACCTGAATGAGGAGGGTGAGAAGCGCCAGCCCGGACCAAAGCAGGGCGTCGGGCCAGACGGTCTGAAGGTATTCCATCGCCTCGCCGGGATGGGTGTTGGCGACCGATTCGACGACGAAGCCCGAGTGAAGATCGGACTGGTAGACGGATTTGAGAAAGCCGCGCAGGCCGGTGTCCGCCGTCAGGAGAAGGGCGCCCGCCGAGAGCAGCAGGGCCGCCGGCGTTCTGAGGCGGGGGAAGCCGTCCGCAAGATTGAGAAAAAGAACGAAGGCCAGCAGAAAGCACCAGAGCTGAGCGGCTCTGGTGCCGCCGACCGCATAAGCGAGAAAGAGCGCGGCCGCGCTCAGAACGACCGCGGAACAGAGCAGGGGTTCCTTCGAAAACCGCAGTCCCATCATCGCTCCGTCAGGGCTGCCAGACGGAGGGCGGCGGCAGAGGGATCGCATTGGCCGCAGATCGCGGAGACGACGGCGATGCCGTCGACCCCGCAGGCCATGACCGCCGCGGCGTTTTCGGTCTTCACGCTGCCGATCGCCACGGAGGGACAGGGCGCGGCGGCAGCGATGGCCCGCAGTCCGTCGAGGCCGACGGCGGGCGCGGCGTCCGTCTTCGTCAGAGTCGCCCAGACCGGACCGATGCCGAGATAGTCGACGAGCGCCGGATCGACCGCCTCGCACTCGTCCATGGACGAGACGGACAGCCCGAGGATCATGCCGGGCGGCATCAGACGGCGGCTGTCCGCCGGGGACAGATCCTTCTGGCCGACGTGCACCCCGGCGGCGCCGATCGCGACGGCGACGTCGACGTGGTCGTTGATGATGAGCGGCGTGCGGTAGGGTTCGAGCGCCGCCATCAGCGCCCGGCCGCATTCGGCGAAGGCGCGTTTTTTCCAGTCGGGCGCACGCAGCTGAACCACGGTCGCTCCGCCCCGCACTGCGGCGACCGCCGTGTCGACCATGCCTCGGGCGTCTCTGCAGAGAACCGGATCAAGAACAAGATAAAGACGGAGCAGATCGGCATTCATGACGGACTCCTTCAGGCGAAGTCCGACGGCTGGATCTGATAGAGCGCGTCCAGGTAGGCGTTGTGGAAGCTGCCGGGGCCCCGGGCCGTCAGAGCGGCGGTTTCGGCCGCCTTTTTGGCAAGGGCGCAGGCCGAGGCCGCGGCGACGAGACGGTTCCCGCCGGCGGCGCAGAAGGCGGCGGCGAGAGCGGAGAGCGAACAGCCGGTGCCGACCACCAGCGTGGCCATCGGATGACCGCCGTTCACGGAGAGGGTTTCGCGGCCGTCGGTAATGAAGTCCGTTTCACCGGTGACGGCAACGACGGAACCGGTCCGGCGGGCGAGGTCCGCGGCCGCGTCGACCGCCGCGGCCGACGAGTCGGTGCTGTCGACGCCTTTGCCGCCGCTCTTCATGCCGGCCAGCGCAAGAATTTCGCTGGCGTTGCCCCGGATGACGTCCGGCGACTTCTCGACGAAGGCCTGAATGATGCCGTCGCGCCAGGGAATGCCGCCGGCGGCGACCGGGTCCAGCACCCAGGGTCTGCCTGCCGCGCGGGCGGCGTCGGCTGCGGCGTGCATGGCGCGAAGACGCGCGGGATACGGCGTTCCGATGTTGATGAGTAGACCGCCGGCAATGCCGGCAAAGAACGGCGCCTCCTCTTCGGCAACAACCATGGCGGGCGAAGCGCCGGCCGCCAGGAGAACGTTGGCGGTGATTTCCTGCACGACTTCGTTGGTCAGACAGTGGACCAGCGGACGAAGTTCGCGAAGGCGGGAAAGGGAGCGGGAAATATCGGAGGCGGACAGGGGAGAAACGTTCATTTTCTAGCGAAGACGGCGGAATGTGTTCAGACGCATCATAATACCTGCTTCTCGATTTAGGAAAACTGTCCGTTCGTCTGAACGGATGCAGGAGCTCCCTCATGCTGATTCATCCCCAATTCGATCCGGTGGCGCTGAGCGTCGGGCCGATCGCCGTCCGCTGGTACGGTCTGATGTATCTGGTCGGCTTTGCGCTTTTCTGGCTGCTCGGCCGACGGCGTACGAAGGACAGCTGGCGTCTGATTACCGAGGCGGATTTGGAAAACATGCTGTTCTACGGCGTGTTCGGCGTGATTCTCGGCGGCCGCCTGGGCTACTGCCTCTTTTATCAGCCGGCCTACTATCTGTCGCATCCGGCCTCGCTCTTCGCCGTCTGGGAGGGCGGCATGAGCGCGCACGGCGGCATCATCGGCGTCATCATCGTGATGATCTGCTTCGCCCGGATGAAGAAGCTCCCGTTTCTCACGGTGTCGGACTTCGTCGTGCCGCTGGTTCCGCTCGGTCTCATGTTCGGGCGCATCGGCAACTTCATCAACGGCGAGCTCTGGGGGAGACCCGCCTCCGAAAGCCTGCCCTGGGCCATGATCTTTCCTCAGAGCGGCGACGCGCTGGCACGCCATCCGTCGCAGCTCTATGAAGCGCTGGGCGAAGGGCTGCTTCTCTTTCTCCTTCTCTGGCTGGTGTCGAAAAAGCCCCGGCCGGCGGGACTCGTTTCGGGACTTTTCTGCCTGGGCTACGGCACGGCGAGATTCGCGGTGGAATTTTTCCGCGAGCCGGACGTGTTTCTCGGGCTGCAGGCGCTGGGACTCTCTCGGGGACAGTGGCTCTCGCTGCCGCTGATCGTGCTCGGACTGATCGTCGTGGCGGTCACGGTTCGGAAATTGCCGCCGCGTCAGTAGGCCGAGAGGGCCTTCCAGAGCATGTAGCCCGCGAGGGTGTAGAGCAGGCAGGCGAAGATCCGCTTGAGCGGCCGGGTGTCGAGCGCATGCGCGACGCGGGCGCCGAGCGGCGCCGTCAGAATGCTCATGGCGGCGACGGAAAAGAGCGCCGGCAGATGAACGAACCCCAGCATCACGGGCCAGCCCGGGAGGGACTCGACCTGCCAGCCGCTGATGACGTAGCCGAGCGTGCCGGCTGCGGCGATCGGAAAGCCCAGGGCGGCCGAGGTGCCGATGGCGTTGTGGATTCTGACGTTGCAGTAGGTCATGGAGGGCACGCTGATGAAGCCTCCGCCCGCGCCGACCAGCGCCGAAATCAGACCGATGACGGTGCCGGCGCCGAAGAGTCCGCCGCGTCCGGGTAGCATGCGCGAGGGGACGGGCGTGCTTTTCATGAACATCTTGGTCGCCGAAAAGCAGACGAAGGACGCGAAGATCAGACCGACCCAGAACGTGGAGAGCATGCCGGTGATCTGTGCGCCGATGAGCGCGCCGACCAGAATGCCCGGTGCGGCGCAGCCGACGACGCGCCAGAGAACGGCGCCCCGCTTCGCATGCGCGCGGACCGAGGAGAGCGACGTGAAGAAAATGGTGCTCATGGAGGTCGCGATGGCGACGTGCACGATGTGCTCGGGCGGGATGCCGGCGGAGCCGAGCAGCATGGTCAGAAAAGGCG
>JAXEEN010000264.1:0-5260 GCA_034104065.1 Sutterella sp. | reverse complement strand
TATATTTATATTGTCGACAATATAATGAGTAAAGTAAGCAATTGTTTGACGGCGGACAAACAGGGCGTCTTGTGTAAAGGTTGCTGAAAATCAACGAATAATGAAGGCGTTAATTCGGGAGGCGGCCGCAAACGCCCGCCCGGACTGGGTTTCCGGCTTGCGCGGAGCGGTTTTTCGATAAAATCTCTGTCGACAAATTGAAGAGAACGATATGGACGAGGAAAGCCTCTTTCGAGACATACACAGTCATCTGCTGCGGCAGGCCCGGGAGGGCGGCAAGATGGACACCGAAACCAAGCTCGCCGAGCGGTTTCAGGTCTCGCGCTACCATGTCCGTCAGGTCCTCGCCGTGATGTCTCAGATGGGGATCGTCGAGCGCACGCAGAAAAAAGGCATGACGATCACGTCGCCTCAGCCCGAGCAGCTTTCGCGCCATATTGAGAATCAGCTGAAGATCGGTCGCTTCGACGTGCGCGAACTTGCCGAAGCGCGCGTGCTTTTCGACACCGATCTCATTCGTCTGGCCGTTCGGCGCATCACGCCCGCCAACCTGGGGCTTCTCACCGACATCGTTCGTCAGATGACGGGCTGCGTCGAATTCCGCCAGGCTTTTCTGAAGTTTCATCTCCGCTTCTGGCAGACCGTCTTCGAGGCTGCGGGCAACCGCGTGCTGCAGGTCTTCGCCACCTCGCTTCTCGTCCAGTCCGCGGAGTATCTTGAAAAGCATACGGACGAACTCGAACCCGTCTGGTTTTCCGATCTGCTAGAAGCCGACCGTGCGGTGCTGGCGGCCTTTCGCCGCGGCGACGAGGAAAGGGCGGCCGAGGCGGCCGCCCGGTGGCTCTCCCGGGAATATCAGCAGGACTGAGCGCTTCGGCGGACGCAGCAGCCCGGTCTGACATCATGAAAAGGGAGCCGGTTCTCAGCGAACGGCTCCCTTTCTCGTGAAAACTGCCCGTCAGGGCTCGTCGAGCGAATGAATCGGACGGAAGGTTCCGTCGGGATTGCGCCGGAACACGTAGTGTTCCTTCAGGTAGATGATGTCCTTTCTCGCCACCGCGCCGAGTTCGGCCAGTATCGCGGCCCGGGCGACGACCTGTGCGCCGGCTCTGACGGCCAGATTTTCAATGGCGGCGAGCGATTCGCCCGTCGCGATGACGTCGTCGACGAGCGCGACGCGCTTCCCGCGGATTTTCTCGGCTTCGATGCCGTCGAGCCAGAGCGTCTGCTCCTTCTGCGTCGTGATGGAATGCGCCGAATAGGAAATCGCATTCTGCATGTAGGGCTTGCGGCTCTTGCGGGCGACGATGAACGACTTCATGCCCATAATGCGGCTCATTTCAGCGGCGAGCGCAATGCCCTTGGCTTCGGCGGTCATCAGAAAGTCGACCGGCGGTAGGCGTCCGGCGAGCTCGGGCGCGGCGGCGCACACGAGCTCCGTATCGGACAGGCAGACGAAGGAGGCGAGCCAGAGGTTGTCGGCGACTTCGACGAAAGGCAGTCTGCGGCGAAGTCCGCAGAGTTCGAAATCAAAATACTGCTGCATGACGAAATACCGGAAGGCGGGAAGGCGGCCGGCACGGTGCCGGCGCTGCGGGACATGATAAACCCGGAACGCAAGGGCGGTGCAACGGAAACGGCCCGCAGACAGGGCTGCGGGCCGCATCGGGGTCGACCGGTCAGTCAACCGGCTTCAGTTGCGCTGAATTACTTCTTGGCGGGTTCCCACGGATTGAAGGCGGGGGTCGCGGCGACGCTCGGCGGGAGAACCGGATATTCAACCTTCGGCTGATCGCCCGTGAGGGTCTTCAGGAAGGCGACGATCTGAGCGGTTTCTTCCTTCGTGTAGCGCTTGCCGAGCTGGACGTCGCCCATGACTTCGACAGCCTGTTCGAGCGTGGCGGCTTCACCGTCGTGGAAGTACGGATAGGTGAGTTCGACGTTGCGCAGGATGGGCACCTTGAAGGTCATGCGGTCCTGGTCGCGGCCGGTGACGGCCTTCACGCCTTCAGCCGTGTTCGTGGTCTTGTACGGACGGACCATGCCCATCTTCTGGAAGGACGAACCGCCGACCTGAGCGCCGTTGTGGCACATCGTGCAGCCGGAAGCCTTGAAGAGGTTGTAGCCCTTGAGTTCGTCGGCCGTGATGGCGTTCTTGTCGCCCTTGAGCCACTGGTCGAAGCGGCTGTTCGGCGTCACGAGGGTCTTTTCAAACGCGGCCATGGCGTCCGTGATGCGGGTCATGTCGACCTTGGCATCGCCAAAGGCGGCCTTGAAGTACTTGGCATAGCCCGGGATCGAACCGATCACCTTGACGGCCATTTCATGCGTGGAAGCCATTTCGAGCGGGTTGGCGATCGGGCCGGCAGCCTGTTCTTCAAGAGTCTTCGCACGGCCGTCCCAGAACTGGGCGATCTGGCCGTAGGAGTTCAGAACCGTCGGCGAGTTGATCGGACCCTGGGCCCAGCGGTCGCCGATGCTGGTCTTCAGATTGTCAACGCCGCCGGTCGCAAGGTTGTGGCAGCTGTTGCAGGAGATGAAGCCCGAGCGGGAAAGGCGGGGTTCGAAAAAGAGCATTTTGCCGAGTTCGACAAGCGCCGGGTTGTCGATCTTAACAGGCTGGATGGGATCGATGGGTTCCGCAGCCATGGCGGATGCGGAAAGGCCGGCGATGCTCATGCTCATCAGGGCGGCAAAGAGTGTCTTTTTCATAAGGGGTCTCCTAAGTAGGACTGACAGAGGTCTGTCAAAAAGTGACGACTAAATCGTACAGCAGGAGCCGATAGACGTGCATTATTAAATTTCAAACGCACTGATAGAGGTTTTCTCAACCGATCGGCGTATTCCCTAGGTAATGTTATCTCTCCCCCCAATGGGGGATAGGTGGGATTAACGCTAATTAAAAAAAGGCCGAATGGAAATCCGGCCTTTCAGGGATCGTCGTTAAAAGCAGAAAATCAGAGCTTTCGCAGAGCGTCTACGAGAGCCGTTTTTGCTTCGGTTTTTTCGTCCTTCATCTTAATGATGCGGGCGGGGTTGCCGACCACGACGGCATTGGGCGGGACGTCGCTGATGACGATGGCGCCGGCGCCCACCACCGCGTTGCGGCCGATGCGCACGCCTTCGATCACGACGGCGTTGGCGCCGATCATGACGTTGTCCTCAACCACGACCGGGGTGGCGGAGGCGGGTTCGACGACGCCGGCGAGCACGGTGCCCGCACCGATGTGGCAGTGTTCGCCCACGATGGCGCGGCCGCCGAGCACGGCGCCCATGTCGATCATGGTGCCTCGGCCGATGACGGCGCCGATGTTGATGACGGCACCCATCATGATCACGGCGCCTTCGCCGATCTCGACCTTTTCGCGGATCACGGCGCCCGGCTCGATGCGGGCCTTGATGTTCTTGAGGTCGAGCGTCGGCACGCCGGAATTGCGGCGGTCGTTTTCAATCACGAGATCCGTGATCTTGTCGGCGTTGGCGGCGAGCACGGGCTCGAGCTTCGCCCAGTCGCCGAAGACGACGCGGGAGAGGCCTTCGCCGAAGACCTTGGCGCCCGCGGCGGCGAAGTCGACGGGCTCGGCGAGGTTGACGTAGACCTTGACGGGGGTCTTCTTCTCGGAATTGGCGATGTAGTTGATGATGTCCTGTGCGTTCATGACTATTTCAGGTCGAAATCAGAAGAAATGGGTCGGATCAGGCGCGAAAAAGGAGGGAGTCGAGGCTCACGAGCCCCTTCGGTTCGCGAACGAGCAGACGGGCGGCCTTGAGCGCGCCGTTCACGAAGATGCGGCGGCTTGCCGCACGGTGCGTGAATTCGAGCTCTTCGTCCGGGCCGAGGAAGTATACGGTGTGCGTGCCCGCCACCGTGCCGCCGCGAAGCGAATGGATGCCGATCTCGTTTTCGCCGCGTCTGCCGCAGTTGCCTTCGCGGCCGTACTGCGGCTCGAGAGCGTGACCCGGATCGATCGCATTGACGAGAAGCTTCGCGGTGCCGCTCGGCGCGTCGGCCTTCTGGTTGTGGTGCGTTTCGGCCAGTTCGACGTCGAAGCCGGGACGCAGGACGCCCGAGACGAGCGAGAGGGCCTTCGCGAGCACGGCGATGCCGAGCGAGAAGTTGGCGCTCCAGAGCACCGGCGCGGCTTCGCCGAGGGATTCGAGTTCGGCCTTTTCCTCGGGCGTATAGCCCGTGGTGCCGGAAAGAAGCGCCGTGCCGGTGCGGCGGACGTAGGCAGCAACGGCAGGGAGCGTTTCGGGCCGGGAGAAGTCGATGACGACGTCGGCGGGTTCGGCGAAGTCGGCGAGCGACGAAAGATTGGCGCGGTTGAAGACGCCGACCACGGTGTCGCCGGCGGCGGCCGCCGTTTCTTCAAGCAGCCGCCCCATCTTGCCGGAGCCGATCAGAATGATTCGCATGGCTTCGGCACTCCTCTCAGAGCAGACCGGCGCGCTCGAGCGAGGCGCGGAGGATCTCGGCGTGCGCATCGCTCATTTCGCAGAGCGGCAGACGCATCGGACCGACGTTGAGGCCCTGCATGTTCATGGCGGCCTTCACCGGAATCGGATTCACCTCGATGAAGAGGTTGTTGATGACTTCGAGCCATTCGAGCTGCTGGCGGGCGGCCTCGGCCGTGCGGCCGGCCAGGTAGTCGGCGCACATCTGCTGGCACTGCGCCGGCGCGACGTTGGCGAACACGGAGATGACGCCGCTGCCGCCCACGCTCATGATCGGAATGATGATGTCGTCGTTGCCGGACCACATCTGGAAGTCGGGGCCGACGAACTTCGCGATCTGCATGGCGTAGCTCATGTTGCCGGAGGCTTCCTTGATGCCGCAGATGTTCGGATGCCCGGCGAGACGCTCGACCACCGACACCGGAATCGAGCAGCCCGTGCGGCCCGGCACGTTGTAGAGGATGCAGGGGATGTTCACCGCATCGGCCGTCAGCGCGAAGTGACGGTACATGCCTTCCGGATTGGCCTTGTTGTAGTAGGGCGCAATGATGAGAAGGGCGTCGGCGCCCATTTCTTCATACTTGCGGCTCATTTCAATCTGCGTGGCCGTGCAGTTGGAGCCCGAGCCCACGATGACCGGCACGCGGCCCGCCACCGTTTCGATGGTGTGACGCACGACTTCGGCGTCTTCCTCGTGGCTCATCGTCGGGTATTCGCCCGTTGTGCCGAGCGTGAGGATGGCGGCCGTGCCGCCGGCGATCTGGCGCTCGATGAGCTGTGTGAGAATCTCGAAATTCACGCTGCC
>JAXEEN010000263.1:0-33090 GCA_034104065.1 Sutterella sp. | reverse complement strand
AACATCAATAACAAATTGTGATACATTATGAATTGTCGCCGAAGACTGGTTTTTGGCCAATGAGCTGATCTACTCTCATAAGGTTGGGAAGCTGTCCCGGAAGTCGGTGCGCAAGGCGGGTCGAAGTGCAGCCTGAAAGGTGAAGTCACAGTGGCGGATCCCCGAGGTGGAACTGTAAGGGTTAAGCCCTGAACTCAATCCTCAAGGTCAAACTTTGGACGTCTTAACAAAGGTGTCGATAACCGGGGCGCCGCAGTCGGAGATCTCCGTGGTTTAGAAACGGGGAGGTCTGTAAAGCCTTTCTGTACCGTTGCCACTCAGACCTGCTGCTATGCAGGAGCGGATATGCTGAACTCTCTGTTCATGAAAACTTTTGCGACAAGTTTAGGAGATTCAGATTAACGGAACGGCTTGCAGCTCTCCTGCGGCGCCCTTCGTCTTTGCAAAGAAGCAGACGGCGCCCCTTTCATGCCGTTTTCGTCAAACAAACCGTGATTCAGATGCCGTCGGAGGAAGGTTTTTCATCAGTCGGGATCCCGTTCTGCGTAGAATCAGTCGTTTCGAATAACGTACGGACGGCTGACGCAGAACGCAGCGCAGAATCCGTCCGATCACCTGGATCCCCCTCATGACGACAGTCAAAAACAGCCTGAACGGCATCAGTGCCGAAACCAAGCGGTCGCAGCTCCTGATGGCGGCCGCCTATGCCGCCGCCATCATCCTCGGAGCAGCCTGCGGTTTCTGGGGCGGCGAAACGCTTCACGGTCTTGCCGACTTCATCAGCACCGTTTTCGTTCGCCTCTTCAAGTTCATCAGCGTGCCGATCATCGCCGTGTCGATCATCGCCACGCTCGCCAACTTTTCCCAGAACCGTGAAACGGGCCGCATCTTCCGTCACACGATCTTCTACACGCTCTTTACGACGGTCCTCGCCGCCGGCCTGGCCGCGTTGCTTTACGTGTTTTTCTCGCCGGCCAACGTGACGGCAGTGGATGCGCAGAATGTGGCGGCCAAGGTCACGCAGCATTCCTACCTTGAGTATGTTAAGACGATCGTTCCCGACAATCTGATCGCCCCGTTCCTGTCGGCGAACGTGCTGTCCGTGCTGCTGATCGCGGCGGCCGTCGGCCTGGCCGTCGGCCGCATGAAGCCCGGACGTCCTCAGGAGGTCATGCTCGCCTTCTTCAGCGGCGTGCAGGAGGTGCTCTTCATTCTCGTGAAGTGGGTGATCCGGGTGCTCCCCGTTGGGATTTTCGGCTTCATCTCCGGGCTCGTGGTTGAAATGACCCACGGGGTCGAACTCTCGGGTCTCGGCGCGTATTTCGCGACGATTCTCTCGGCCAACTTCGTTCAGATGCTCGTCGTGCTGCCGCTGCTGATGATCATCCGCGGCGTGGATCCGATTCGCGTGGCCCGGGGCATGGCGCCTGCGCTCGCGCTCGCCTTCTTCTCGAAATCGTCGGCGGGAACGCTGCCCGTGACGATGAGCTGCTCGGAAAACAACGTCGGCGTCAGAAGCAGCGTGGCAAGGTTCGTGCTGCCGATCTGCACGACCATCAACATGAACGGCTGCGCGGCCTTCATTCTCGTCACGGTGATCTATCTGATGCAGAACGCCGGCGCCGACATCACGCCGATGACGCTGGCGGTTTGGGTGCTGATTTCGACGCTTGCCGCCGTCGGCAACGCCGGCGTGCCGATGGGATGCTTCTTCCTCTCCGCGAGTCTGCTCGTCAGCATGAACGTGCCGATCACGCTGCTCGGCGTGATTCTGCCCTTCTATGCGGTCATCGATATGATTGAAACGACGCTGAACGTCTGGTCCGACAGCACGGTCGCCGCCCTGGTGAACCGCGATCTCACCGAGGCCGACGCCCGCTGATTGTCCGGTCGCGACGATGCCGTGAAGAAAAGGATTCCGTGTTCTGCGGGATCCTTTTTTCATTGTCACCCGGCTGCCGGTCCGTTCTGTCGGGCGAGCAGTGCGTAAGCTTAGTCAAAGCGTGGACTGTTACGATGAAATCGTCGATTCATCACACTCGGAGGAACCTAAGTGAAGCGTGCATTCCGACTTCTGCCGGCAGTAGCCGGTATCCTCGCCGTCATGTCGGCGGCGCCTGCTCTTCAGGCTGCGGGCGGACCGAGCGGCACGGCCGTGAAGCATGCTGTGCAGGGGCAGCTCGGCGAAACCGTACTCAATCCCTTCGGCCTGGCGCCGCTGACGGCGCTGATCAAGAACGGCGGCTACGTGCTCAGGGAGGCGCATGTGCGCATCGTGCCGAAGGAGAACGGTCAGGAAATCGCCTACAAGGTCGGTCCGCAGACGCTTCTCACCTACGGCGGCATTCCGGTCTTCGGACTCTATCCCGACTGGAAGAACACGGTTGAGGTGAGCTATACGCGCGTCTTTCTCGGCGCAGAAACCAAGGTGACGGAAAGCTATGAGATCTGGACGCCCGGCGTGGCTTTCGATCAGACGGGCAATCCGTCCGGCAAGCCGGTCTTCATGGCTGCGCAGGTGAAGACGCCGGCCCCGAAGGATCTCTCCGACCGTCTCTACTTCATCAATAATCTGGCCCCCGTGTCGGCGGGCGGCGCCCGTGCGGTCTGGAACAATCCGGTGGGCGGCGCGCTCGAGTGGAACTTCGCTCCCCGCAACGCCGTGCTCGATACCAAGGGAGAAATCCGCTGGTACATGAAGCCCGACGGCATCTACGATCCGGAGACGATTTATCGTTCCGGCATCATGATGGGCTTCCATCAGAACGAGGACGGCGCGCTCTCCTGGGGCTACGGTCAGCGCTATGCGAAGTACGATCTTCTCGGGCGTGAAGTCTTCAACCGCCGTCTGCCCGGCAGCTACGCCGACTTCAGCCATGCGATGATGCCGGCCGCCAACGGCCACTATTTCCTGCGCGTGGCTTCGGCCGATCTTCGCCGTGCGGACAATACCCGCGTGCGAACGGTCCGCGATCTGATTATCGAAGTCGATGCGTCGGGCAATGTTGTTGACGAATGGCGCCTCTTCGAGATCCTCGATCCGAACCGAAACATCGTCGTGAAGTCGATCGACCAGGGCGCGGTCTGTCTCAACGTCGATGAAAGTCAGACCGGCAAGACGCTGACCGCGGCGCAGCTCGCCAAGCTTGAGGCGCAGCACGCCTTCGGAGACATCGCCGGCACCGGCACCGGCCGCAACTGGGCGCACGTGAATTCCGTCGACTACGATCCGGCCGACGACAGCATCATTCTGTCGTCCCGTCATCAGTCGGCCGTCATCAAGATCGGCCGCGACAAGAAGGTGAAGTGGATTCTCGCCGCCCCCAACGGCTGGAAGGCGGGCCTGAAGGAAAAGGTTCTGACGCCGGTCGGGCATGACGGCAAGCCGCTCAGCTGCCGCATCGGCAAATGCGACGGCGGCTTCGACTGGACGTGGACCCAGCACACGGCCTGGAAGATCGATGAAAAGAGCGAACCCGGCGTGACGATCGTCTCCGTCTTCGACAACGGGGACGGCCGCGCCTTCGTGCAGCCCGACAATCAGAACGAGAAGTACAGCCGCGCCGTGATCTACCGCGTGGATGAAAAAGCCGGCACGGTCGAACAGATCTGGAGCTACGGCGAAGAGCGCGGGCACGAGATCTACTCGCCGATCACGTCCTCCGTCGAATATCAGAAGGACCGTGACTCCGTCGTCGTCTACTGGGCGAGTGTGGGTCTGCGCAGTCCGGCCGGCGTAAAGCCGGTGCTCACCGAGTTCCGCTGGGGCGGCAGGGAGCCGGTTTTTGAAATGGAAATCAGCTCGGGCGGTCTCGGCTACAGGGCGCTGCCGCTCGATCTGACGAAGGCGTTCTCCCGCTGACGTTTTCCGGCTGAGATCCGACAGAAGAAGGGCGCTTTCGCCGTGCGGCGAAGGCGCCCGTTCGTTTATGTCCGTGCCGATCAGGCTGAACGGCGGTTTTCGTAATGCAGCCGGACCACGCCGCCCGGAAGCGGTTCGGCGTCGATCAGCTTCAGTCTGACATGACGCGACGGCGACGGTTCGCCTTCGCACTGCCGTCCGAAGACGGAGGGACTGCCGTAGACGCCGTCGATGCCCGGATAGACGAGAAGCGACACTTCATCGATCAGATCGGCCTCAAGGAAACTCCCGTTCAGAATGCCGCCGCCTTCAAGGAGAAGAGTATGGACGCCGAAAATCGCTTCCAGAGAGGCCAGGGCTTCCGAGAGTCGGCTCCGTTCCGAGCCGCAGCCCTCGAATACATAAGAGACGCCGGCCCGGCGGAGCGCTTCCAGGTGGGCGTCGCCGACGTTCGGAGAAAGGACGGCGGTCAGGTGTTCGCCGGTGGGCAGCGAAGAAGCGGCGAAGTGCAGCCTGCCCTTCGGATCAAATACCACGGCAAGCGGGCGTCCTTCCCGGCGGCCGGCGAAGGGAAGCGGCGCTGGAGAATCCGCCGGTCTCGGTTCGGCCGGCTGCGATTCGGTGACGCCCTCGCCGTATTCGGCCATCGTCGTGCGTCCGACGATCCAGCCGTCCGAAGAAAAACGGCGGGCCGCAGACTCGTAGACGGCGCTGATGTCGACGGGATCGGCGCTCCGGCTCCAGGCCGATGAACGAAGGCGGCCGTCAACGGACGAAATCATATGGCAGATGATGTGCATGCTTAGCCTCGCAGGCGGGTTTCGGATGAAGAAAACTCTAAGCCCGCCGGTGCGCCGGAAGCCGCCGGTTTCTGCCGAAAACTTGCCTGAAAACACACCTGAACGGCTGTCACGAAATCGTCATCGGGCCGTTACTGGGGCGTCACGGCGCCTTGTCATACTGCGAAGCGTGCAGGAGAAGAGTACCTGCGCGACTGTTTTGACTATTGTTTGCAGGATAAGACATGCGTACCAAATTTCTTAAGTCGTCCGCCGCGGTCATCGCCGCCTTTGCCATTGCCGGGACGGCTTATGCCGGCTCCGTCAGCCTGAACGGCTCCACGACCGTTCTTCCCGTGATGCAGCAGGTTTCCGAAGCCTTTATGCAGCAGCATAAGGACATCACCGTGACCATTTCCGGCACGGGTTCCGGCAACGGCATCAAGGCCCTTCGCGACAGCATGACCGACGTGGCGATGTCGAGCCGCGGTCTCAAGGCGAAGGAAGTCGCTGATTTCGAAAAGCACGGCATCAAGCCCGTGCGCATTACGGTGGCGCTGGACGCCATCATTCCGGTCGTGAGCCCGAAGAACAGCGTGACGAAGCTGACGCTCGAGCAGGTCCGCGACATCTATGCGGGCACGATCAGAAACTGGAAGGAAGTGGGCGGCGCGGATTCGCCCATCGTCGTGGTCGGCCGAGATTCCTCGTCGGGCACCTTCGAATGCTGGCAGGAACTCGTGATGGGCAAGACCCGCGTTTCTCCCCGCGCTCTGCTGCAGAGCTCCAACGGCGGCGTGGTTCAGGCGGTGACGAGCAATGCCAACGCGATCGGCTACATCGGCGTGGGCTACCTCGACAAGCAGGTGAAGGGCATTGAGGTCAACGGCGTGAAGCCGTCCGCCGAAACGGCCAAGGACCGCACCTGGCCCATCTCGCGCGATCTCTATCTCTTTACGGCCAAGGCGCCCGAAGGCGACGTGAAGACGCTCATCGACTACACGCTGAGCGCCGAAGGGCAGACCTTCGTGCAGAAGTCCGGCTTCGTGCCTCTGACCAAGTAACGGCTTTCGGCGCCCCGGTCCGGTGACGCCCGGTTCCCGAATGAGACGGGTGGGACCGGTGTCATCAGACCGGGGCGCCGTTTCTTTAAGGAGCCTCGTATGACTCGTACGGGCAATGCCGGCCGACTGGGGGAACCGCTCTTCGAGCGAAGTCTCGGCGCCGTGGCCTGCGTCAGCGTGCTGGCGCTCGCCGCCATCGTGATCTTTCTGCTTTCCCAGGCGCTTCCCCTTCTTCAGGAACGGCCTCTCGCGGACTTTCTTCTGAGCACCGAGTGGTATCCGACGGATGATCCGCCGGTGTTCGGTCTCGGCGCCATGATCACCGGAAGTTTTGCCGTGGCGCTGCTCACGACGGTTTTCGCCGTGCCGGCGGGCGTGCTGACCGCGGCGGCGCTTCACTGCGCCGTTCCTCCGGGCGTCACGCGGTTTCTCAAGCCGGTGATCGAACTGATGGCTGCGCTGCCGTCCGTGGTGATCGGCTTCATCGGCATGGTCATCGTAGCGCCCTGGCTGCAGAACGTCTTCGGTCTGCCGACCGGGCTCAATCTGCTCAATGCGGGCCTGATGCTCGCCTTCATGTGCATTCCGACCATTGCGTCCATTTCCGAGGACGCGCTTAAAAACGTGCCCGCCGCGATGCGCGAAGCGTCGCTTGCCCTCGGCGCCACGCGCTGGGAGACGCTCTGCCGCGTCGAGCTTCGCTGGGCGATGGGCGGCATCGGCACGTCGGTCATGCTCGGCATCTCGCGCGCCATCGGCGAAACGATGGTGGTGCTGATGGTGGCGGGGGGCGCGGGCATCGCGCCGGAAAGTCTGTTCGACCCGGTGCGTCCGATGACGGCCGGCATCGCGGCCGAAATGGCCGAAGCCGCCGTCGGAAGCGAGCACTATCACGCGCTTTACGCAGCGGGACTCGTGCTCTTTCTGACGACCTTCGTCTTCAATCTTCTCGCCTGGTACTTCACGAGGCGCTTCTCACTCAAGGGGGCATGATGAAAAGCTTCCGACTCCGCCTGCTGGCGGGATTCACCGGCTTTGCGGTGATGCGGCTTGCCGCCGCACTCTGCCTCGTCACGCTTCTGGGCATGCTGGCCGTGGTCTTCGTCAATGCGCTCCCGGCCGTGAGCTGGGCGTTTCTCACCGAAGCGCCGAGAAACATGATGAGCGAGGGCGGCATCTGGCCCTGCATCGCCGGCACGTTTCTTCTTGCCGCCGGCGCGCTCCTCATTGCGCTGCCGCTCGGCGTGGCAAGCGCCGTCTATCTGAACGAATACCGCAGCGAATCGCCTGCGATGACCGTGGTGAGACTCTCGATTGCCAATCTGGCGGGCGTGCCGTCGATCGTCTTCGGCCTCTTCGGACTGACGTTCTTCGTCGTCTTCTGCGGCTTCGGCGTGAGTCTGCTTTCGGGCGTGCTGACGCTGGCGGTGCTTTCGCTGCCGATCATCATCAACACCACCGAAACCGCGCTCAAGCAGATTCCCCAGGACTGGCGGGAGGCCTCGCTGGCTCTCGGCGCCACCCGCCGGGAAACCATCCTGAAGGTGCTTCTGCCCAATGCGCTTCCCGGCATTCTGACCGGTGCCATTCTTGCTCTGGCGAGAGCGGCGGGCGAAACGGCCGCCATCATGTACACGGGCGCCGTCTTCTTTACTCCCAAAAACAGCGTGTCGCTCTTCGAGCCCGTGATGGCGCTCCCCTATCACGTCTACGTGATGGCGACGTCGGGCACCAATATCGAGGCGACGAGACCGCTGCAGTACGGCACCGCGCTGGTGCTCGTCGTGCTGGTCTTCGTGATGAGTCTGGCCGCCATTATTCTGCGCGAACGCCGCCGCGCCCGCTGAACTGATTTCTGAATGATTTCTATGACCGATATCCGAACTGAAGCCGGCTCGCCGAAGGCGGCCGCCGGGAACGAACCCGCTCCGAAGATTACGGTAAACCACCTGGATGTCTGGTACGGGAACTTCCGTGCGCTCAAAGACATTTCGCTGACGATTCCCGAGGGCTGCGTGACGGCCTTCATCGGCCCGTCGGGCTGCGGAAAGTCGACGCTTCTGCGAACCTTCAACCGCATGTATTCGCTCTATCCCGACCAGCGCGCCGAAGGCGAAGTGCTGATCGACGGCGTCAACATCCTGTCGCCCGACACCGACGAGTGCGATCTGCGAAGCCGCGTAGGCATGGTCTTCCAGCGCCCGACGCCCTTTCCGATGAGCATCTATGACAACATCGCCTACGGCGTGCGGCTGAGGGAGAAGCTGAGCAGGGCCGAACTCGACGAACGCGTCGAATGGGCCATCCGCAAGGCGGCGCTCTGGAACGACGTCAAGGACAAGCTCAACGAGCCCGGAACGAGTCTCTCGGGCGGTCAGCAGCAGCGTCTCTGCATCGCCCGCGGGATCGCCGTGAAGCCCGAGGTCCTGCTTCTCGACGAACCGTGTTCGGCGCTCGACCCGATTTCGACCGCCCGCATCGAGGAGCTCATCGAAGAACTGAAGAAGGACTATACGGTCGTGATCGTGACGCATAGCATGCAGCAGGCGGCGCGAGTCTCGGACTACACGGCCTTCCTCTATCTGGGCGAACTGATTGAAACCGGACCGACCCGAGACATCTTCACCCGTCCCGCGAAAAAGGCGACGGAGGACTACATTACCGGCCGATTCGGCTGATGGGAGAAAATAATGGCGCTTCATATCGTCTCAAGCTTTGACCGCGATCTGAAGGAGGTGCTGAAGGCCACCGACGACATGGGAAGGCTGGTGAGAAGCCAGCTTTCCGACGTCGCCGCTGCGCTTCAGTCGGTCGACTGCCGGGAGGCGGAGCGAATCATGGCGCGCGACGCCGAGGTCAACGGTCTGGAGGTCTCCATCGATGCCAGAATCGAGGCCATTTTCGCCTGCCGTCAGCCGGCGGCGGGCGACCTGCGCTTTCTGATCGGTCTGAGCCGCATTTCCGTCGACCTCGAACGCATGGGAGACGAAATCCGGAACATGGCCCGTTCGGTTTCCGAACTCAGGGGGCTCGATGCGTCGGTGCTCGCCAACCGTTCGACGCTCTCCATGGGACTCGCCGCCGTCGGACTCATGATCGAGGACGTGCTTGATGCGATCGGCAGACTCGATACCAAGGAGGCCCGGGCCGTCATAGAACGCGACGGCATGATCGACGACGTCTACCGCACGACGCTCAGAAGTCTGATCACGCACATGATGGAGGATCCGTCCTCGGTCTCGAGCGCCCTGGGCCTGATGTGGATCGCGCGCTCGCTCGAACGCGTGGGAGACCATGTGAAAAACGTGGCGGAAGCCGTGATCTACATCGCGGAAGGCGCCGACGTGAGGCATGAGTTTTATACTGAGGCGGGGCCCTCGGCATCTGCGGGCGCCTGAACTTTCCGGAAAGTCAGCATGGCAAAAATCCTCATAGTCGAAGACGAAACGGCGATCCGCGAACTGGTTGCCTTTGTCTGTGAAGCCGACGGCATGACGGCGGTGAAGGCCGCCGATCTTTCAGAAGCGCGCAGCGCGCTGGCTTCGGGCAGACCCGATCTGATGCTGCTTGACGTGATGCTGCCGGACGGATCGGGTTTCGATCTTCTGCGCGCCGTCAAGCAGAGCAGCGATCTCAGGGATCTGCCCGTCATCATGCTGACGGCCCGGGGGGACGAGGCGGACCGCGTGGCGGGACTCGACGGCGGCGCCGACGACTATGTCGTGAAGCCGTTTCTTCCGAGAGAGCTGACGGCCCGCATCCGTGCCGTGCTTCGCCGGTCGGCGTCGGGCGCTCAGCCTGCCCGCGCAGAGCGCGACCGGGTGATCGTTCACGGACCGCTTTCGATGAATGAAACCCGCTTTGAAGCCTCGGTCGACGGAAAACCCCTCAAGCTTTCCGTCAAGGAATTCAGGCTGCTCTTTCTGTTCGCCTCGCGTCCGGGCCGGGTCTTCACGCGCGAGCAGCTTCTCGACAGCGTGTGGGGCAATGCCTTCGTCGACGAAAGGACCGTCGACGTGCACATGCTCCGCCTCAGAAAGGCCTTGGCGGGAACGCGTGCCGAGGACATGGTTGAAACGGTCCGGGGCATCGGCTACCGCTGCCGGGCGGATGTCTGAAGGGGCGGCGCGTCATGGCTGAGCGGCTTACAAAACGCGCGCTTCTGGTGCAGAGGCTCGGCATTGCCGTCGTCGCCGGACTCCTGGTCGTGACGCTGGCTGCCGGAACGCTTTGGCTTGCCGGCAACGGCGACAGGGCGCTGGCGGTCTTTTCCGTCGGCGTTGCCGTCTGCACGGCGCTCTCCGTCTGGGCGGGCAGGCTTTCCGCCGACGAGCAGCGAAGTCTTGAGGAACGGCTTGCCGCCAGGGACGCGCGCTATCGTCAGACGCTGGAACTTCTTCCCGAAGGCGTGGTCATTCTGAAGGGGAGCTGGAAGATCGAATGGGTCAATACGACCGCCTCGCATCATTTCGGTCTGACCATGGCTGACGAGGGAAGCAACTTTCTCGACCATATTGAAAGCGCCGATTTCCGCGCATGGATGCGTCAGCGCAACTACGAGCGTCACTTCAATCTGATTTCGCCGGACGATTCTCTGATCCTCGACGTGGCGGTCGTGGCCCCCGACGAGAGACACATGATCATCGTGACGCACGACGTCACCGAGAGGCGGCGGCTGGAGGACATGCGCCGCGACTTCGTGGCCAATGTCTCTCATGAACTTCGAACGCCGCTCACGGTGATCGGCGGCTTTCTTGAACTGTCGACGCCCGACATGCCCGAGGACGTCAGAGCCTATCATCTGAAGCTCATGCGCGAACAGACCCGGAGAATGCGCCGTCTGACCGACGACCTGCTGATGCTCTCGCATCTTGAAAACAAGGATGAGCATGCAGCGGCCGACCCCGAGCTCATCGCCGTGCCGAGGCTGATCGAAGACGTCGTGCGGGAAGGCCGAGCCCTCTCGGCCGGACAGCATACGATCACGGCCGACTGCGAGGACGTGTCGCTTGTCGGCTTTCCCGACGAAATCCGCAGCGCGGTCATGAATCTGGTCAGCAACGCCGTCCGGTATACGCCCGCGGGCGGCGACATCCGCGTGGTCTGGCGCCGGGAGGGGACCGGCGCGGTGCTGTCGGTGACGGATACGGGCATCGGCATCGCCCCCGAGCACATCCCCCGCATTACCGAACGCTTCTACCGCGTGGACAAGGGACGCTCCCGCGATACGGGAGGGACGGGGCTGGGCCTGGCCATCGTCAAGCACGTCCTGCGAAGAAACGGCGGCGAGCTTCGCATCCGCTCGACGCCGGGGAAGGGATCCGAATTCAGCTTCCGCTTCCCGGAGGAACGGATTTTCGTACCGCAGTCTCTCTGAGTTCGTCAGGCGTCGTTTTGCTTCGCGCCGGCGGCCGGAAGAACCGTTCGGCCCGGATTGAAGGAGAGGCGCGCCCGGCTGATTGTCATCAGCTAAAATCAGTCGGATCATGATCGGAAAGTGCTTTTGCAAAGTCTTTCCCCACCTCTGCCTTCAAGCTATGCATATTCTTGTCTCCAACGACGACGGCTATCGTGCGCCCGGCATTCAGGCGCTCGCCGGGGCCATGCGCCGGTTCGGCCGCGTGACCGTCGTGGCACCCGACCACAATCATTCGGGCGCATCCAATTCCCTGACGCTCAATCGTCCGCTGACGGTCGAGCATACCGAGGGCGACAGCCTCTACGTGCTCTCCGGCACGCCTTCCGACTGCGTTCATGTGGCCCTGACGGGACTGATCGAGAAGCCGGATCTTGTTGTTTCGGGCATCAACTGCGGCGCCAACATGGGCGACGACACGATGTATTCGGGAACGGTGGCGGCAGCCATCGAGGGATACCTTTTCGGCATTCCGTCGATTGCGTTTTCCCAGATCGACAAGGGATGGGCGGAGCTCGAGAGCGCGGCGCGCATCGCCCAGATCGTGGTTGAACGCTATCTCGAAAGCCGCGAGAGCGACGCCGGCGTGCTGCTGAACGTCAATATGCCCAACATGCCGGTTGAAGCGCTCCGCGGCATCCGAGGAACGCGCCTCGGCCGCCGCATGTCCGCCGAAAACGTCATCCGCGAAATGAGTCCGCGAGGCTTCCCGATCTACTGGCTCGGCGCGGCAGGCAAGCCCGCCGATGCCGAAGAGGGAACGGACTTCTGGGCGACCTCGCACGGCTTCGTGTCCGTGACGCCTCTGCAGGTCGATCTTACCAACTACAAGCAGGTGCCCACCGTCAGAGGCTGGATGGAGGCCCCGCTCGACATCGAACAGAAGGAAAACTGATGAGACTGATTCGTACCACTCTGCTTTTCGCCGCCGCGGGCGTGACTGCACTGCTGAGCGGCTGCTCCTCGGTCGACGTCGGCCCGGCCGGCATCGTCGACAAGTCGACCTATTCGAAGGAAAGCACGGCCCCCGTGACCGGAACCTCGCCGAGCTTGATCCCCGGCGCGCCCGTCGATTCCGGACGCACGCACACGGTGGCGCCGGGAGATACGCTCTACAACATCTCGGTGCGGTACGGCGTCTCGACGAAGCATCTGGCTTCGCTCAACGCCGTCTCCGACCCGACGCAGCTTCGCGTCGGACAGGTGCTCAGGCTCCCGGAAAGCACGACGGCGCCGCGGGCCTACGTTCCCAACTCCGCCGTCCGCGTGAGCCGGGTGACGGACGAAATGCCGATCGAATCCCGGAAGCAGGCGCCGAAGGAGGAGCTCAAGGCGGAGGAACCGCCTGAGGAACAGCCGGCCGAGGCCGCCCCCGAACCCGCGCCCAAGCCTGCCGAACCGCTTCCCGCCGTGATGCCCGGTTCGCGCATGATCTGGCCGGTCGAGGGCAAGGTGCTTTCCGACTATGCGAAGAACGGCAAGGGCATTGACATCGCCGGCACCCGGGGCGACGTGGTGGTCGCCGCCATGGCGGGCGAGGTGATTTATGTCGGCAGCACGGTGCCGGGCTACGGCAACCTCGTGATTCTGAAGCACACGCCGACGCTGGTCACCGCCTACGGCTACAACGCCAAGGTGACCGTCAAGGTGGGAGACGGGGTATCCTCCGGGCAGAAGATCGCCGAGCTCGGCGGTACGGCTGCGGGCGCGATGCTTCGGTTCGAGGTCCGCGACAAGGGCAAGCCGATCAATCCGATTCAGTTCCTGCCCAAGCGCTGATGTTCGTCTGATCGGATCTTCGGAACGCGCCGTCCTCCCTGCCGGGGACGGCGTTTTTACATTCTTCGCCCGGCCGAGGCTGAATTCGGATCGTCCGGGAGATGCCGTCCGGGCGGATTTTTGGTAAAGTCAGCGGCTCGGCGCACATGAGAAGCGCCGGCTGTTCCGAATACGGACGGCATGAGCGGCGCGCCGGCGCAATTCGGCGGGCCCGGAACACGTTTTAGAGAGAATTCATATGGCACGACGCAAGGAAAAGACGCCCGAATGCTTCACGGTTGAAGTCGAACGTCTTGATCAGGAAGGCCGCGGTGTGGCGCATCACGACGGCAAGGTGGTTTTTATCGAGGGTGCTCTTCCGGGCGAACTCGCCACGTACGAGCGCCTTCGCAACAAGACGAGCTACGAGATGGGACGGGTGACGGCGGTTCACCGTGAAAGCACGCTTCGCACCAAGCCGAAGTGCCCCAACTTCGGTCACGGTCCGGGCAGCTGCGGCGGCTGCGCCATGCAGCATCTCGAACCCCGGGCTCAGGTGGCCTTCAAGGAAAAGGTGCTCGTCGACACGCTCTGGCACATCGGCAAGGTCCGTCCCGAATCGATGATTCCGCCGATCTACGGCCCCTTCTGGAACTACCGCCACCGCGCCCGCCTGACGGTGCGCGACGTCGCGAAGAAGGGAGGCGTTCTCGTCGGCTTCCATGAAAAGAGTTCCTCCTACGTGGCGGACATGTCGGAGTGCCATATTCTGACGAAGAACGTGGCAGGCATGCTCAAGCCGATGCGAGAACTCGTTGCCGGTCTTTCCATCCGGCAGCGCATGCCGCAGATCGAGGTTGCGGTGGGCGGAGACGGTCGTACGGCGCTGGTCTTTCGGGTGCTGGAAACGCCGAGCGAGGCGGAAATGGAACGCCTGATGGCGTTCGGACGCGAGCACGGCGCCGACATCTGGCTGCAGCCCAAGGGGCCGGAAAGCGCGCATGCGGTGCTGCCGGAGAACGAAACGGCGCTGGGTCTGACGCTTTCGGAGTTCGGAGTGCGCATCGCCTTCAAGCCGACGGACTTCACGCAGGTGAACCATGCCCTCAACGAGACGATGGTGGGCCGCGCCGTGCGTCTGCTCGGCGTCGAGCCGCAGCACCACGTGGCGGACTTTTTCTGCGGGCTGGGCAACTTCACGCTGCCGCTGGCGACGCGCAGCGCCCGCGTCATCGGCATCGAGGGCTCCGAAGGACTCGTCGCCCGCGCCCGTCAGGGAGCTGCCGACAACGGCCTTACGGAGAAGACCGATTTTGTCGCCCGCAATCTCTTCACCTGGTGCGAGGCCGACTGGGATGCGCTCTGGAAGCGAATGGACGGCATCGACCGCGTGCTGATCGATCCGCCCCGCGAGGGCGCCCTTGCGCTCGCCCGCGTGCTCGCGGCGACCGACAAGCGGCCGGCCCGCGTGGTGTACGTGTCCTGCAATCCGGCGACGCTTGCCCGCGACTGCGCGGTTCTTCACCACGAGGGCGGCTGGCACATCCGGGCGGCGGGCATCATGAACATGTTCCCGCATACGGGGCATGTCGAATCGATCGCCGTACTCGAACCGGGTCCCCGTCCGGAGAAGAAGTCGGACGAGGCGGAGGCGATTGAACGCAGAATCGCCGCTCAGGGCGACGACGACGTGAAGATGAATCTCCCGCAGTAAGGGTTAGCCCGCCCCAAAAAAGACGAAAAGCCGCAGTTTTCTGCGGCTTTTTCTTAAAATCTAGGCAGTTAAGTCGACTTAACGAAAAAACCGACGTACAATGATAGAACGACATATGTCGGTTAAGGAGACGCAACAGAACATGAGCAAGGCTGAAGACAGGGCAAGAGCGCAGGCCCGACGCGAAGCGGACGAAAAGTTTTACGGCGAGTTCGAGCGCTACATGATGGACTGCTTTCAGAAGCCGGGCTTCAAGCTCGAAAGCGAGCAGCAGCTCGCGGTCCGGTTCGGCGTGACCCGCTACAAGGTGCGCAAGGCCATCGAACGCCTCAATCAGGCGGGCGTGCTCACGCGCAAAAAGCACGGCGGCAGCGTGGTGACGAAGGTGACCTCGGGGAGCCTCACTCAGCAGATCGATCTGCAGTTCCAGGTGGCCGGCTATACCGATGCGGAATATGCCGACGCCGCGCAGTGGCTGCTCTGCGGTCTTGTTCCCGCGCTCTGCACGAGGCTTACGCCGCAGGGGCTCGGCGAACTCGAGCGGCTTGCCAATGCGGTAGGCGACAATGCCCAGGATCCCGTGAAGGCGCGCGATGCGGTCCAGGCTTTCTTCCGGGGACTGGCGGCGGCGACGGGCAACCGCATCATGAGCGTCTTTGCCGGCGTGATCGATCGCTGCGGCATGCGCCGCTTCGAAGCGAAGCTCCAGGATCCGGAAGACTTCCGGGCGCTGTCCGAGCTTCTGCATTCCTTCCTCAAGAATCTGAAGAAGGACAAGCCGAAGAAGGCGGTGGCGGACCTGAGGGACGCCGTGCAGGAAATCTTCGAAGGCGAATGATCGTCGGATAAAAGGAAAGCCCGCAGTTTCTGCGGGCTTTTCTTCGTATAGCGCACTCTACTTGGCCGCTTTCTGCTGTGCGCGGGAATAGGAGCCGGGATCCTTCTTCGAGATGTTGGCGAGCTTCGTAAAGAGACCGGCGGCCATGCCGATGTGCACCGAGAGCGCCGTCACCCGGGAATCCGGAACATCCGCGTCGGGAATGCCGCTGATTTCGGAGAGAAAAGCCCGTGCCAGCGTTTCCTTTTCCGTATTTTCCTTCTGACTGATGCGGATGAGGCGGCGCCGAATGGCGTCATAGCGCCTGAAGTCGTCGTCGGAGAGCTTGGAGAGAAGCACTTTCGAGAGCGCCAGATCCGCCGAGGACTGCATGTTGAAGACCGTCTTTCTCAGAAGCTTGTCGTCGGTCAGATACTCAGGAATGGAAGTGATCGCGGCCCAGCAGCCCACGCCCTGAAGCGCCGCCGCCCAGTAGGACTTGAAGCGGATTTTTTCTTCGGTGCCGACGAAGGGAAGGGGATTGAGTCTGACTCCTGCCGCCTGGGCGACTTCCTTGTTGAAGAGACTGGCAGCGAGGTCGCGAACGCATCCCCCGTAGGAGACGCCCAAATTTTCTGCAAAAACCTTATCGATCTGAAGCTGGGCCATGGTGGAGTGGGTCCTGGTGCGTCCGCGCGTCAGGGCGGACGGATCCGCGCCGGACGTCAGAGCGAGGCCGCCCGGCAAAAGCAAAGCATTTTTTAATTTTGCCACGTCGGCGCCGCGCGGGCTAAGGGACCGGAACGGCGTTTTCACCGAGCACTTGGTAACCAAGTGCAAAATATCGAGAAGCTCGTGAAGAAACGCGAAAAATCGGGGGCTGCCTCCGAAGGAAGGAAGAGTCCCCGTGCTAAAATCAAATGTTCGAATCGAGAGGGAGCCCGCGAAGCTCCCTTTTGTCGGTTTTTTCCCGGCACGGCGTCCGCCGGACGCAGCGCTGCCGGCCCTATTTTCATTCCATCACCATTTATTCTGAGAGATACAAATGGCTATTGAACGCACCCTCTCCATCATCAAGCCGGACGCTGTTGCCAAGAACGTGATCGGCAAGATCTACTCCCGTTTCGAATCGAACGGCCTCAAGATCGTCGCCGCCCAGATGCGTCATCTGTCCCAGGCTGAAGCCGAAGGCTTTTACGCCGTTCACAAGGAACGTCCCTTCTTCAAGGACCTCGTCGCCTTCATGACGTCCGGCCCGGTTATGGTTCAGGTTCTCGAAGGCGAAAACGCCATTCTCAAGAATCGTGAACTCATGGGCGCCACCGACCCGAAGAAGGCTGCTCCCGGCACGATCCGCGCCGATTTCGCCCAGAGCATCGACGCCAACGCCGTGCACGGCTCCGACGCTCCGGAAACGGCTGCCGTCGAAATCGCCTACTTCTTCCCGGCTCTCGCCATTCACAGCCGTTAATCGGCCGAGTGTGAGGACACAAGCGTGACCGACATCGTCAAGGAACCCGCCGCACAGGAAAAGGTCAATCTGCTTGACTTTGATCATGCAGGACTGACCGCCTGGTGCGCGCAGATCGGCGAAAAACCCTTCCGCGCTACGCAGCTTTCGCGCTGGCTTCACCGTCATGTCGAAGGCGACTTCGACCGGATGACGAATCTGGCGAAGGCGTTCCGCGCCAAGCTGAAGGATCTCGCCGAGGTGCGTCCTCCCGTGCCCATCACCGAGAAAAAATCGGCGGACGGCACGCGCAAATGGCTCTTTGACGTCGGCAACGGCAACGCGGTCGAATCGGTGTTCATTCCCGAGGACGACCGCGGAACGCTCTGCATTTCCTCGCAGGCGGGGTGCGCCATGGGCTGCCTCTTCTGCTCGACCGGAAAGCAGGGCTTCAACCGCAATCTGACGACTGCGGAAATCGTCGGTCAGCTCTGGTGGGCCGAGCGCGAGCTCAGGCGCGACCAGGGCGTGACCGATCCCAACGACCGCATCATTTCGAACGTCGTGCTGATGGGCATGGGCGAGCCGCTGCAGAACCTCGACAACGTGGTCCGGGCGATCAACCTGTTTCTCGACGACAACGGCTACGGCCTTTCCCGCCGCCGCGTGACGGTGTCCACCTCGGGCCTCGTGCGCCAGATGGACAAACTGGGCGAACTCGCTCCGGTTGCGCTGGCCGTGAGTCTTCACGCCGCGAACGACGAACTGCGCGACAAGCTGATGCCGGTCAACCGCAAGCATCCGCTTGCCGACCTGATGGCCGCCTGCCGGCGCTATCTGAAGGTCGCGCCGCGAGACTTCATCACGTTCGAATACGTGATGCTCGGCGGCATCAACGACAGCCTCGCGCAGGCCGACGAGCTCATCCGTCTCGTGCGCCGCGAAGAGGTGCCGTGCAAATTCAATCTGATTCCGTTCAACCCGTTCACGCAGTCGGACCTCAGAAAGCCCGATCGTGAGCAGGTGCTGGCCTTCTGCCGCCGTCTCAACGAAGCCGGCATCGTGACCACCGTGCGCAAGACGCGCGGCGACGATATCGACGCTGCCTGCGGACAGCTTGCCGGCGAAGTGCGGGACCGTACCCGCCGCGCCGAACGTCTGGCGCTGCAGAAGGCCGAGGCGGCCGAGCTGCTCGGCCGATCGACGAACTAATCATCCGCCCATTGAACGAGTGAGGAGGCATCATGGCCGAAACCGCCCCGCAGAAAACCGAGCCCTCAGTGACCGCCGCGCCCAAAGAAGGCTTCGGCGACGTGCTTCGCCGAGTCCGCGAGGAGCAGGGCATTTCGCTCGGCGATATGGCTGCGCGCTCCCGTCTGTCGGTTCAGCAGCTCAAGGCCATCGAATCGGAAAGCCTTGATCAGCTGCCCGAGCCCGTCTACGTGCGCGCCTTCATCCGGGGCATCGCCGGCGTGCTCGGCATTGATGCCGCGCCGCTCGTGGCGGACTATACCAACCGATTCGGCAGTCCGAGCGTCGGCGTGCTTCCCGACCACGATCCCAGAAGCGAGACGGTGGTCAACAGCACGAACCGCCACAAGGGGCTGAAGATCGCCGCCGTGGCCGTGATCGCGCTGGTGGTGGCTGCCGGCGCCTGGTGCTTCTGGAACGATCAGTTCGGCGGATCCAAGGTTCTGCCCGAGGCCGCCGCGCCCGCCGCTGCCGAGCCGGCCCAGAAGCCGGCCGACAAGGCTCCCGAGAAGGCTGCTCCCGACGCCGGAGCTCAGGCCAAGCCTGACGCGAAGCCGGCCGAAGCCGCGCCCGAGCAGAAGCCTGCAGAACCGGCCGTGAAGGCCGAGGAACCGGCTCCCAAGGCGGAACCGGCCAGGCCGGCGGAGGAAAAGCCGCTGGCCGCAGCGCAGCAGCCGGGCGTTTACCGCACGATGCTGACGACGAGCGCGCCGTGCTGGGTGCAGATCGTTGATCCGAACGGCAAAAATCTTCTCGCACAGGAGATGAAGGCCGGGGCGACGGTGACCCTCGACGTGCCGAAGGGCTCCAGACTGACCGTCGGCAACGCGCAGGCGATGCAGCTCACGGTCGACGGCAAGCCCTTCGATCTCGCTCAGGTGACGCGGGGCGGCATTTCCCGCTTCGTGCTGAAGTAAAGAACACTGCCCGCACCGGCAGAAGAAGGCGGCCCGCAAGGCCGCCTTTCTCGGCATGGGAGCGGGCAAAACTATTGTGACGACAAGCTGTTTTGGAGAATAGGCGTGACTGAAAAGACACTCGTCATGCGGCGAAAATCCCGCGCTGTCGAAGTCCGCTGGGGCAGCCGCCGGGTTGTGATCGGCGGCATGAATCCGATCGTCGTGCAGTCGATGACCAACACGTCGACGGCGGACGTCGAGGGAAGCGTCCGCCAGATTCTGGCGCTCGCACGGGCGGGCAGCGAGCTCGTTCGCCTGACGGTCAACACGCCCGACGCCGCACGCGGCGTGGCGCGCATCCGTGAAGCGCTCGACCGCGCCGGCTGCGATGTGCCTCTCGTGGGCGACTTCCACTACAACGGACACAAGCTTCTGACCGACTATCCCGAATGCGCGGCGGCGCTCTCGAAGTACCGCATCAATCCCGGCAACGTCGGAAAGGGCTCGAAGGGCGAGGAGAATTTCGCCCTCATGATCGAAGCGGCCAAAAAGTACGGCGCAGCCGTGCGCATCGGCGTCAACTGGGGTTCGCTCGATCAGGCGCTGCTCGCGCGCATGATGGATGAAAACCGCGAAGCCGGCGGCCCGCTGACGCCGGCCGAAGTGCTCCGCCGGGCGCTTGTCGAAAGCGCCGTCACGAGCGCCTTCGAGGCCGTGCGTCTCGGGCTCTCCGCCGATCGCATCGTGCTGTCCGCCAAGGTGTCCGACGTTCAGGAACTCATCGCCGTCTACCGCATGCTGGCTCATCGCGCCGACTTCGCGCTGCACCTCGGTCTGACCGAGGCGGGCATCGGCTCGAAGGGCATCGTGGCGTCGACGGCGGCGCTTTCGGTTCTGCTGCAGGAAGGCATCGGCGATACGATCCGAGTTTCGCTTACTCCCGCCCCCGGCGCTCCCCGCACGGAGGAGGTCGTCGTCGCCCAGGAAATCCTGCAGTCGATGGGCTTCAGAAGCTTCACGCCGATGGTGACGAGCTGCCCGGGCTGCGGGCGCACCGCGTCGGACCTCTTCCAGCGTCTGGCTTCTTCGACGCAGCAGTTTCTCCGGGAGCGCATGCCCGAATGGCGCGTGACGGCGCCCGGCTGCGAAAACATGACGGTGGCCGTCATGGGCTGCGTCGTCAACGGTCCGGGCGAAAGCCGGCAGGCGGATATCGGGATCAGTCTTCCCGGAGCGGGCGAAAGTCCCGTGGCGCCGGTTTATGTTCGAGGTGAAAAGGTCTGCAGTCTCAAGGGCGAGGACATGCAGGCCCGCTTTCAGGCTATGATAGAAGAATTCGTGCAAACGACCTACGGCGTGAAATCCGGGGCCGCAAGCCATTCATAACAGTTGAAAAAACGACAAAATGAGCAAAGAAAAATTTGCCGGCGTCAAGGGCATGAACGACATGCTCCCGCAGGATGCTGCGATTTGGCAGACGCTTCAGAGCACCGCCGTCGGCGTGCTTGAGCGCTACGGGTATCAGGAGATCCGTACGCCGATTCTCGAAAACACCAAGGTCTTCACGCGCGGCGTGGGCGAAGTGACCGACATCGTCGAAAAGGAAATGTATTCCTTTACCGACAGCATGAACGGCGATCAGCTGACGCTGCGTCCGGAATGCACGTCCGCCGTCGTCCGCTCGGTGAACGAACACAGTCTTCTGTACGGAGCCACCCAGCGCCTCTGGTACTGCGGTCCGATGTTCCGTCACGAACGTCCGCAGCGCGGCCGCTACCGCCAGTTCCATCAGCTCGGCGCGGAAGCGCTCGGCATGGCCGGCCCCGACATCGATGCCGAAATGATCATCATGCTCGGCCGCATCTGGAAGGAACTCGGCGTGGGCGAAGTTCGCCTGGAGCTCAATACGCTCGGCGCGCTTTCCGAACGCCAGGCCCACCGCGATGCCCTCATCAAGTACTTCGAGGCTCACAGGGACCTGCTCGACGAAGATGCTCAGCGCCGTCTCTATACCAATCCGCTCCGCATTCTTGACACCAAGAATCCCGACATGCAGGACATGGTCAATGCCGCTCCCCGTCTGCTCGACTACCTCGGCGCGGAGAGCCGCGCCTTCCTCGAGCGCATGGAAAAGCTCGTGAGCGCCGCCGGCATCAGCTACGTCATCAATCCGCGCCTCGTCCGCGGTCTTGACTACTACAACCACACGGTCTTCGAATGGATTACGGACAAGCTCGGCGCGCAGGGCACGATCTGCGGCGGCGGACGCTACGACCCGCTCATTGAAATGCTGGGCGGCCGTCCCGCTCCCGGCGTCGGTTTCGCCATGGGCATGGAGCGCGTCATCGAACTCATGCGCGAATGCGGCCGCGTGCCGGTTCGCACGCAGACCGACGTCTACGTGATCCACCACGGCGGCGACACCCAGCTTCAGGCGATGCTGCTTGCCGAAGCCATGCGCGATCTCGGCGTACGCGTGATCGTCCACCCGGGCGAAGCCAGCATCAAGAGCCAGATGAAGAAGGCCGACGCCAGCGGCGCAGCCTTCGCCGTCTTTGCGACCGAAGACGAAACGGCTCAGGGTCTCGTCGCCGTCAAGGCGCTGCGCGAAGGCGCCGGCGCGTTTGCCGAACAGACGACGGTGCCGGCGGCCGAAGCCGCCGCTGCCGTGGCCGCTGCCGTGAAGGCCGGCTGCTGAACCGACATCGATTGAACTCACACAGGAGCCCTAAGCGATGGCTTATGACTTAGAAGAACAAGAGAGTATTGACCAAATGAAGGCCTGGTGGGACCAGTGGGGCACCCCGGTCACCGCCGCCGTCTGCGTCGTCTGTCTGGGCTTTGCCGCCTGGAACGGCTGGAACTGGTACCAGCGCAATCAGGCCGCCAAGGCCTCGGGCGCCTATGTCCAGCTTCAGAACGCGGTCATGCAGAAGGACATGAAGAACGTCGCTTCGATTGCGACCGGTCTCGTGTCCGAATACGGTTCGACCATTTACGCTCCGCTCGGCGCTCTCGCCGCTGCCGGCGTGGAGGCCGAAACCGGCAACCTCGCTTCGGCCGAAGCCCGTCTTACCTGGGTGATCGAAAAGTCGGGCCGTGAAGAGTACGACACGCTTGCACGCGTGCGTCTTGCCGGTGTTCTGCTTTCCGACAAGAGGCCCGACGAAGCGCTCAGACAGCTTGAGGCGGCGAAGCCGGTGCCCGACCAGCAGGCTTTGGTCGACGACCGATTCGGCGACGCCTGGTTCGTCAAGGGCGACGTTGCGAAGGCCCGCGCCGCGTGGGAAAAGGCGCTGAAGACCGCGTCGAATGAAAACGCCGTGCGTCTCGTGATCGAGCGAAAGCTCGCGGCGCTTCCTCCTCAGGACTGACCGGACGGGGACCTGACGGTCCCAGAAGGCAAAAGCCGGCGGCATCGGGACGGGTGAAAATCACCGGCTTCGCTCCCAATGCCGCTTCTTTTGCTTTTAGAATCCTCATACTCAGTAATTTTTCGAACGAGTTAGACAACAATGTTTGCAAAGCGACTCATGACCGGCGTTGCCGCCGCCATGCTGGCTCTGCCGATGGCGGGCTGCGGCTTCTTTTCCACGCCCGACAGCCATGAACCGGCGGAGCTTCAGGACTTCAAGCCTCTGGTGCGCGCCAAGATTTCCTGGTCGGCGGACGTGGGCGACAACTCGGGATTTCTGACGCCCGCGGTGACCGACAACGCCGTTTATGCGGCGGGCGGAGATGCGCTCTACCGTCTTGACCGCAGCACCGGCAAGAAGGTCTGGAAGGCTGAAACGGGCGGCACCGTGACGGCCGGCGTCGGAACAGACGGCAACTACATCGCCGTCGTGACGGGCCGCGGCGAACTCGAGGTGTACAGCGCCGAAGGCAAGTTCATCTGGAAGGCGCCGCTGTCCGCCGAAACGGAAGTCCCGCCGCTCGTCGGTCAGGGCCGCATCATTGTGAAAACGGCCGACACCCGCGTGACGGCGTTCGATCTCATCACGGGCGAACGTCTCTGGCGCTATCAGGGCCAGGCTCCCGCGCTCACGCTCCAGGGCTTCTCCCAGATGGCCTGGGCGCCCGCCGGCATTCTGATCGGTCAGGCGAACGGCCGTCTTCTCGCCCTGAGTCTGGACGGCAAGGTCGTTTTTGACGCCGTGATCGGTCAGGCGCACGGCATCACCGAAGTCGAGCGTCTCATCGACGTGGTGGGCCGTCCCTGGGTGGACCAGCAGCTGATGTGCGCCGCCGCCTTCCAGGGCAATCTCGTCTGCATGAATTCCATGAACGGCCAGCTCGTCTGGAATACCAAGGTCGACGCCGTGACCGGTCCGATCTCGGACAGCCAGCTGATGTACATCGTCGACGCCGAAAGCCGTCTTCATGCCTTCAACCGCCAGAACGGCCGCGAAGCCTGGACCAATTCCGACTTCACCTACCGCTGGCTGAGCGCGCCGATCCGTGTCGGCGCGACGGTGGCCGTGGCGGACTTCGAGGGCTATATTTCGCTGATCAATCCGGCGAACGGCCAGGTCGTCGCCCGCACCCGCATTGACGGTCCGGTCCGCGCACCGGCCGCCCAGATGGGCTACGGCGCCGTCTTCCAGAGTGCCGAAGGCGAGTTGGCCTATGTTCTGCAGGAGCCGCTTGAGCGCTGAGGCCGGCGGTTTCCCATACTCCTTACCGAGAACGGCCCGGTCTGACCATTCAGCCCGGGCCGTCCTGATCAATCCTTTTTCACTTCAACATGCTTCCTGTCATTGCCCTCGTGGGCCGTCCGAATGTGGGCAAGTCCACGCTTTTCAACCGCCTGACCCGCAGCCGCGACGCCATCGTCGCCGACTTTCCCGGCCTTACCAGAGACCGCCAGTACGGCCAGGGACGCGTCGGGCCCATTCCGTACATTGTGGTCGACACGGGCGGCTTTGAGCCGGTGAAGTCCGAAGGCATCGTCCGTGAAATGGCGAGCCAGGCGGAGCTGGCCATCGATGAAGCCGACGTCGTCATTTTCGTGACCGACGCCCGAGCCGGTCTGACGCCGCACGATCAGCGAATCGCCGTCCGACTCCGCGAATCGGGCCGCAAGATCATTCTCGTCGTCAACAAGGCGGAAGGTCTGTCGTCCGTCGCCGCCGCCGAATTCTACGAACTCGGTCTCGGCGAACCGTGGCTCATCTCCGCAGCGCACGGCCAGGGCGTCAGCAGTCTGATGGAGCTCGCGCTCGAAGGGTTCGAGCCCGAACCCGAGGATGAGGAGCCGGCGGATCCCGATGCGCCCAAGCGCCTCAAGGTGACGCTTGCCGGTCGTCCGAACGCCGGCAAGTCGACGCTCATCAACGCGCTCATCGGCGAAGAGCGCCTGATTGCCTTCGACATGCCGGGCACGACCCGCGACGCCATCAAGGTGGACTTCGAATACAACGACCGTCCCTACGAGCTCGTCGACACGGCGGGTCTTCGCAAAAAGGGCAAGGTCTTCGAAGCGGTCGAGAAATTTTCCGTCGTCAAGACGCTGCAGGCGATCGAAGACGCCAACGTGGTGATTCTCGTCATCGACGCCAAGAACGGCATTGCCGATCATGACGCGCACATCGCGGGCTACGTGCTTGAAGCCGGACGCGCGCTGGTCGTCGCCGTCAACAAGTGGGACCTTCTCACGGGCTACGAGCGCGAAATGTTCAATCTCGAGCTCGAACGCAAGCTGCACTTCCTGCGCTGGGCCCGCATGATCCGCATTTCGGCTCTGAAGCGCAACGGGCTCAACCATCTGATGAAGGCGGTCGACGAAGCGCATGCGGCCGCGTACCGCAAGATTCCGACGCCGAAGCTCACGCGCGCCCTCTTTGAGGCGGTGGAACGCCAGCAGCCGCCGCGCGCCCGCGGCGGCCGTCCGAAGCCCCGCTTCGCGCATCAGGGCGGTTCGAATCCGCCCGTGATCGTGATCCACGGCAATGCGCTCGAGGATATCGGAGACAGCTACAAGCGCTATCTCGAAAGCTTCTTCCGTGAAAAATTCGATCTGGCGGGAACGCCGCTTCGCATCGAATTCCGTACGAAGGAGAATCCCTTTGTAAAGGATGAGAAACGCTGATTGCTTTTTCTCACAAGAAAGCGCCTCTTCGGAGGCGTTTTCTTTTTCGCCGCACAGATGCCCGCACGGGCAGTGTTAAGATTACACCTGACGGACTGCGCAACAGATGCAGCCGTCACGGCCGTCCGAAGCCAGGCGTCAGAGGGCGGCACGGTATAACAACTACATACATAAGACCGGCAGACAACCGCACTGTCGAGCACGGTCGGAGAAAAACAATATGGCTACGAAAGGTCAGCTTCTGCAGGATCCGTTCCTCAACATCCTTCGCAAGGAACATATCCCCGTTTCCATCTATCTCGTCAACGGCATCAAGCTTCAGGGTCAGATTGAATCTTTTGACCAGTATGTCGTTCTTCTTCGCAACACAGTCACGCAGATGGTGTACAAGCACGCCATCAGCACCGTGGTTCCGACCCGTGCCGTGAACATGCCCGCGACTCCGGAGAACTGAGATCAGCATCTTTCAGATTGATTCGACGCGCGAGGTGAAGACCTCGCGCGCCTTTCTCGTGTCCGTCATCGTCGGACGCGTCGTCTATCAGGACTCGGCTGAAGAGCTCGCGCTCCTGGTGAAGTCGGACGATTACGAGCCCGTCGGGCTCATGCAGGCCCGCAGAGACAAGCCTGATCCCGCCTTCTTCATCGGTTCGGGCAAAGTGGATGAGCTCGCCGAGCTCGCCCGCGAAGCCAACGCTCAGATCGTCGTTTTCGACGTGCCGCTCTCTGCGGCTCAGCAGCGAAATATCGAGCGGGCGATCGAACTGCCGGTGCTCGACCGCACCCAGCTCATTCTCGACATCTTCCGGGCCCGAGCCAAAAGCCGTGAAGGCCGTCTGCAGGTGGAGCTCGCGCAGCTCGAACACCTGTCGACCCGGCTCGTGCGCGGCTGGACCCACCTTGAACGCCAGCGCGGCGGTCTCGGCAAGACGGGCGGTCCGGGCGAAAAGCAGATCGAACTCGACCGCCGAATGATCGGCGTGCGCATGAAGCAGCTTCGCGATCAGCTCAAGCGTCTCGCACGGCAGCGCGATACCCAGCGCCGCTCCCGTTCGAGAAGCGATACGCTGAGCGTTTCCCTGGTGGGCTATACCAACGCCGGCAAGTCGACGCTCTTCAACCGTCTGACCCGGGCGAAGTCCTACGCCGCCGACCAGCTCTTCGCAACGCTGGATACGACGGCCCGCCGCTGCTGGATCAGCGACGAGGAAACCGTCGTGGCAAGCGATACGGTGGGCTTCATCAGAGGACTTCCTCACCAGCTCGTCGAGGCGTTCAAGTCGACGCTGGACGAAACGGTCCATGCGGATCTGCTCCTTCACGTGGTCGATGCCGCGTCGCCCGTCCGCGAGGATCAGATTCGCGAAGTGAATGCCGTTCTTGAAGAGATCAAGGCGAATGACGTGCCCGTCATTCTGGTCTACAACAAGATCGACAACACGACGCTCACCCCCGAGATCGTCCGTCATCCCGACGGCAGGCCGAAGGCGGTGTTCGTCTCCGCGCTGACCGGCGCCGGGATGGACGAGCTTCGCAAGGCGATCGGGGAGTTCGCAGGCAACTGGCGAATCGAAAATCCCAGCGAGCCCCGCGAGCTCGAGCCCTGGGAGGAGGAAATCGCCGAAGAGCGCGCGAATCTCAGCGACGACAACATCGAAAACTACCTGACCCGGCGCAGGAAATAAGTCCGCAAAGGGTGAGACAAAGCCGATCGGTCCGAGAGGGATCGGTCGGCTTTTTCGCAGAAGACTGTTTCAGGAAAAACGGCCGGCATTCGTGTCGAACGCCAGCCGGGAACGTGCTCGTGGCCGACAAGCCTCACGGCGGATAACAGAAGCCTGTAAGATACATAACAGGATGACCGCGGAGGCGGGTGGCTTCAAAAGTCGACTTAATGCTTTTCTTGGGTGGGAAGCTTATGCCGCAGTCTTTTTCAGGCGTTTGGCGATCTCCCTGAGCATGATGTCCGTCATCTCGTCCAGGCTGTATTCAGGCTTCCAGTCCCATTCTTCCCGGGCAGCCATGTCGTCAAGCGTGTCGGGCCAGCTTTCGGCAATGCCCTGAAGAAGCGGATTCACTCTGTAGGACAGCCTGAAGCCGGGAATGCGGCGGCGGATGCTCGCGGCAATGCCTTCGGGATCAAACGACAGCGCATTCACGTTGAAGCTGTTGAAGTGGCGAAGGCGGGAGGCGTCGGCTTCCATCAGGTCGACTGCGGCTCGAAGCGCATCGGGCATGAACATCATGGGCATGAAGGTGCCGGCGGCAATCGGGCATTCGTAGGCGCCGTTTTCGACGGCCTTCCAGTAGATGTCGACGGCATAGTCCGTCGTGCCGCCGCCGGGCGGCGTGACGTAGGAAATGAGCCCCGGATAGCGAAGGCTTCGTGCGTCGACGCCGTATTTGCTGCGGTAGTAGTCGGAGAGAAGTTCGCCCGCCACCTTGGTGATGCCGTACATCGTACGGGGACGGCAGACGGTGTCCTGAGGCGTCGGATTGTGCGGCGTTTCCGGGCCGAAGACGCCGATCGAGCTCGGCGTGAAGACGGAGAGCTTCCTGTCGCGGGCGAGCTCCAGCAGGCCGATGACGCCGTTGACGCCCACGTCCCAGGCGGCCATCGGCCTGGATTCGGCGGTGGCCGACAGAATGGCGGCCAGGTTGAATACCGTGTCGATTTCAAAGCGGTCGACGGTTTTGGCGAGCGCATCGCGGTCCATCAGGTTGACGACGGCGGAAGGGCCGTCCGCCAGATGTGCGGGGAGCGGCGTGCGGCCGCTCGTGCCCGCGACGACGTTGTAGCCGCGGTCCCGAAGGGCGGGAACGAGTTCGGAGCCGATCTGACCGGCCGAGCCGATGACGAGAATGTTCTTCATGGCAGTGTCCTAGGTGGCTGCCGGATCCGCTGCCGGTGCGGCGTTGGGATCGCGGCGTCTGATGAAATAAAGATTGGGAAGCAGAACGGCGTCTTCGCCTTCACGGTCTCGGCGGCGCCAGGCGACGATGAAGCCGATGTCGGCCGCCGTCAGCCGGTAGCCCGATGCCTCAAGCCGGTCGATTTTGGCCAAACACGCCTGAGAGAGTCTGGCGACGGGTTTTTCGCAGCCGTCCGCCGTGCCGAGAAGCTCTCCCCGGCGTCCGGGACGAAGTGCGGAGCCGGCGCGAAGTCTGACCAGCATGGCTTTTTTGCCGAGGAACCAGTCGAGCCAGACGTCTTCGTGTCTGAGCGGCAGCGTCACGTTCTCGGGCGGCGGATAGAGGACGGGATCCTCCTCCGAGACGAGATCGTCGATATCGAACTGCCTGAAGCCCCGGCCGGACCAGTGCACGAAAAGCGACGTCTTCGCACGGGTCAGACCGACGTAGACCGCCCGTCTGGCGGCATCGCTCTGGAAGGCGTCGCCCGAGAGCAGAAGGTAGACCGTGTCGAACTCGCGGCCCTTGGCCTTGTGGATGGTGGAGACGAACACCGTGCCGCGGTCGTCGCCGCACATGTCCTCCATGGCGGACTCGACGAAGAACTCCTCGATGTCGGAGAGATAGCGTTCTTCGGGTGTGACGGACTCGAGCAGACCGACGAGCTGCATGACGCCCGCGAGCGCGCTGCTCTCGGCGAAGCGTGCCGAGAGGAACGCTTTCGCTTCCTGCCAGAGCTTGCCGGAGACGACCGCGCCGCTGCTTCGGCGCTTCAGATACTGCAGGAACGACCGGACTTCGAGAAGGTTCGCCGGTGCGGCCTCGCCCCGGCTCTGCACGAGCTTTGCCCGCCGGCCGCGGCGTATCAGGCCGGCGTACACCTGAAAGGCTTCCTCGTTGGTGCCGGTGAGAACCGCGGTCGAACCGGGCACCGCGCGGCGCAGAAGATCTTCGCAGACCGCTTCGGCGAGGCAGGTCTTCGGATGATGAACGAGCACGACCTCATCCTGCGCCGTGCTGACGGAGACGGTTTCGTTTCGCTTGAGACGATTCCGCATGCCCGCTGCCCAGGCGTTGGCGAGCGCGACGATCAGCCGGCCGCTGCGCCAGTTCTCGACCATCTCGAAGCGTTCGGCGTCCCGCTCCGTGATGAGCGAACGGAAGTATTTGGAGTCGGATCCCCGGAATTCGTAGATGTTCTGATCGTCGTCTCCCACGGCAACGACGCGCATCGACTCATTGCGGACCATCAGGGCGTCGATGAGCGCGAAGTCGTGTTCGTCCATGTCCTGCGCTTCGTCGATGACGAGGACCGACTTGGAAATTCGGGCGGACTCCACGCTGCCGTCACGAATCAGCGCCGCGGCACGGGCAACGACGTCCTTCGATTCCTCCAGCGTGCCGGGGCGGCCGAGGACGTCGAAGCTGAAGCCGTGAAACGTTCGGATTTCAACGTAGTGGGCGGCGGCGCCGATCAGATCGATCAGGCGCTTTTTGAATTCGGTGGCGGCCGCGCGGGAGAAGGTGAGCATCAGGAGCTGCTCGGCGCGGATGTCCTCCTGCATCAGAAGAGAGGCGAGCTTGTGCACGAGCACGCGGGTCTTGCCGCTGCCGGGGCCCGCCGTGACGGCGATGTACTGGGAGCGCGAATCGACGACGGCCTTCTGCTTCGGCGTCAGACCGCCGAAAATGCGCTCGTACTGATGCTTGGTCATGTTGAGCCGGAGTTCCTCCGACTCGGACACGCCGAAGTAGCGGGCAATGAAGGTGCGGTAGTCGAGATGGAAGTAGTCCTCCACGTAGCGCAGCGCCAGGTCGTAGTCCTTCACCATCAGATTGGCGTATTTGCCGACGATGTGAATCTGCTGAACCTTCTGCTGATAGTACGCGTCGAGCCGGGCGTAGTCGCTCTTGCGGAACTGACGCTTGTTGTCGGTAACGAGTCTGACGATCGTGAGTGCGTTGTAGAGAACGAGAAAACCGCCGTCGAGCCGCATGGCGCCGATGCGGGCGAGATAGAGCACGGCATCCTCGATGTCGCGGACCGTCACGCTGCTTTCGGACAGAAGACGGTTCTGCCGGGCTTTCAGAAGACCGAGCGTGGAAAAGGCCACGCTTTGGTATTCGGTATTGCCTGCGGGGATCTGCGCGTCGGAAAGCGCATAAAGCTCTTCCAGCACGAAGGCGGCAAGTTCCGCGCGTTTCTGCGAAGCGTCGAGCAGAACCTCTGCAGGCGCAAGGGGCTCGATGCGGACCAGATGGGACTGGCCGGTTCGACCCTGACGCATGAAGCCCTTGGTTCGGAGAAACGCCAGAATCGTGCGGATGTTCTTCATGCCTGCCGCCCGCAGACCCGCTTCTTCGGCTTCGCGGTTGAGTTCCTTGAGATTGAGCGGATCGCCGGGAACGGCTCCGGCGATTTTCGGAATGAGAAAGCGCTCCAGGGCGGCAAAGTCGCCGAGCACTCTGGCGGATTTCTTTGCAGAATCGGTCCTGTGAAGTGCCGCCGTGATGTCGTTCTGATCGGAGAGGATGCCTGCGGCGCGAAGCCGACTGATGTCTTCCAGAAGATCCGGCATGCAGAGACCGAGTCGGTCGGCCAGGTAGTCGGTCCGGGATTCCGCGTCGGCGTCGCGGCCTTCATGGGTGCGGCGGCTGGAAATCAGAGATTGAAGAATGCGTCTGGCGTTCTGCCGCTGTTTGGGCGTTCGAAACACAGGAGAAGCATCGATTCTGGCGGCGCCCTCCATTAATGTATTGACGGCGATGCCTGAAGCATAGACGCGCGGCGCATTCTGCTCGCGCCGGATATAGCCCGCCTGCTCGAGCGCGGCGAGCGCCGTTCGAAGGCGCGTCTCCATGTCCTCGGCTTCGACGTTCCACCCGGCTTCCCGGGCGAGTTCATAGGCGGAAATCGAGATTCTAGTCGAAGACTTCGTGAGACTCTTCACGGCACGCCAGACGAGCTGAATGTCGGCGAGCGACAGCTTGCTTTCTGCGAGCAGCGTGAAATGCCGGTCAAGATCCTCTTCATTGAAGAGAACGAAGCATTCGGCAGCCAGATTCGGATTCCGTCCGGCGCGACCGGCCTCCTGAACGTAGTTTTCCAGCGAGGACGAAATATCGTAGTGCACGACCAAACCGACGTCGGACTTGTCGACGCCCATGCCGAAGGCGTTCGTCGCCGTCATGATCCTCACCCGGTCGGAGAGGAAGGCATCCTGGTTCCGGATTTTGGATTCGGGGTCCATCTTCCCGTGGTAGGGCAGGGCGGGAAAGCCGTCCCGGGTGAGACGTTCCGCCAGATGTTCGGCCGTCGTTGTGCGCGAGACGTAGATGATGGTCGGGACACGGCGCGTTTCGACGAGAGAGCGAAGCTCGATGTATTTTTCAGCATCGTCCTCGCAGTGACGCACCGTGTATTTCAGGTTCCTGCGCTGGGCGCGCGTCGTGAAGAGGTCGAGCGAGACGCCGAGCTTCTCGGCGAAATAGTCTCTGATGTCCTGAATGACCTTCTGCTTGGCGGTGGCCGTAAAGCAGGAGACCGGAATGCGTCTGCCGCCCGAAAGCTTCTCGAGTTTGGCGATGAAGTCGCCGATGTAGAGGTAGTCGACGCGGAAGTCGTGGCCCCACGCGGAGAAGCAGTGCGCCTCGTCGATCACGAAGCGGGCAATGCGGCGCATGCAGAGAACACGCTCGATCGTGCGCGATCGAAGCTGTTCCGGCGAGAGATAGAGAATCGAGGCGCGGCCGTCCGCGACCGCATTGAGGCTGTCGGCGCGTTCGATGGGACTCAGCAGACCGTTTACCGTGAAGGCCGAATCAATGCCCGCGTCCGTGAGATGGTCCACCTGGTCCTTCATCAGGGACTGCAGAGGGGAAATGACGACGGTGAGTCCCCGCACCGCTTCGCCGGCCATCAGCGCCGGAAGCTGGAAGGTGAGCGACTTTCCGCCTCCCGTCGGGAAAACTGCGAGGAGGGAACGCCCGCCGACGGCGGCTTTGGCCGCCATCTCCTGCAGGGGTTCTCCGGCATAGCAGCGAAAGTCCTTGAACCCGAACCAGCGCTTCAGCCCTTCGGCGACGTTCATGCGGCGGCACCAAGCGCAGCCGGCGCTGCAGGGCGTGTTCCGGAGAACGCTCATGACTTCGTCGACGCCCGGAAAGCGCCGCTGAACCCAGGCCGGGACGACGGAATGCAGATCATCGATCCGGATGAGAGCAAGAGAAAACGCCAGCTCCAGCGGCCGGTTCTGAACGAGGTCCTCAAGATCGGCATGGCTGCAGAGACGGCCGGAAAAATGCCGCCGGATGATCCCGGCAGTCGGCTCGGCGGCGGGCTTCAGGCCGAGATAAAGGAAGAATCCTCGGAAGGCGGGATGCGACGAGAGGAGCCCCGCAAAGACGGCCTGCACGCCGGGTTCCAGTGCCCGGAAGGCTTCAAGTTCCCTTTCGAAAAGCTGGGCGGCTTTTTTGGCGTCGCTCACCGGATTGTTGAGTTCGTCGCAGCGGAGCTTTTCGTTTTTGAGAAGGCGGTGAAACTGATTCTGAGGAAAAAGGAGCGCCGACAGAAAGAGGGTATCGATGACGGGAACATGCCTGACGTCTTCGCCCACGTACTTCAGATCGTGCTCCGTCACGTTGTGGCCGCACAGATAGTCCGCTCGGCCCGTATAAGCGCGAAAAGCGGCTCTGTCGGCCGAATGAAAGACCGTTCGGTCCGTCGCGCAGGCGCCGATGTCGAGTACCGCGCCGGAGTCGGACGCGATTTCGCAGTCAAAGAAAACGATGCACGGGCTTGGCATCTCGGAAATATCCGTGCGGGCGCGGTTGTCCCGCAGAAACGAAGAAACTTTTTTGATTATAAGGTGGACGAAAAAAGAGCCCGGCGGACGCGGGGTCCGCCGGGCTCGGATGATCAGTGCTCAGAAGCGATCAGCTGCCGAGAACGATGATGCGCATCACGAAGAGCGAGAGGATGGCCGTGATGACGGGCACCGTCATGATCATGAGCATGTCCTTGCCCTTGATGCCGATCACGCCGAGGCAGCGGCCCATGTACTGGACCTGGGAGCC
>JAXEEN010000262.1:0-5726 GCA_034104065.1 Sutterella sp. | reverse complement strand
TATGAACGGTGATGCCGCCTGCGCCGATGCGCTCGTAGATGTCCCGGTCGGCTTCGACGGGGTAAAGCGGATCGATTCCGGAAACCCAGCCGTGCGCGCGGAGGAAGGCGGCTACCGAGGCGATGGCGTCCGCCTCGCTGCCGACGATGTCGACGCGTCCGTCGCCGTCGCCGTCGCGTCCGTAGGCATCGAGCGAACTCGGCATGAACTGGCCGAGTCCGATGGCGCCCGCATAGCTGCCGAGGACCGTCACGGGAGAAATCTTCTCGCGCCAGCAGAAGTCGAGAAAGCTCGAAAGCTCGCTGCGGAAATAAGCCGCCCGGCGCGTGTAGTCGAAGGAAAGCGTCATCAGCGCGTCGAGCACGCGAAAGCGGCCCATATTTCGACCGTAGACCGTTTCGATGCCGATCACGGCGGCCACGGCGTGACGGCCGACGCCCGTGAGCGTCTCGGCTTCACGGAAGGCCGCGTCGTTTCTCTTCAGAAATTCGACGCCTTTGGCGATGCGCTCCTCGTTGACGAGATTCTTGGAATAGAGGAGGTAGTTCTTCTCGGGAGTCGTCCGCCGGCTGGCGCCGGGTTTGGGCGTTGTGTAGCGTTCGGCGAGCGCCGAATATCGGGCGACGGCGACTTCGGACTCCAGCCAGTCGAGCGGAATGCCGTGCGCCCGGCTCACCTCCTTCAGAAAGAGGCGGACTTCCTCGCGCTCCAGATAGTCGGATGCGGAGGGCGACTTGGCTCTGGCGGCAGTTTTCGCGGGCGCAGTCCGTGCCTCGGACGCAGGCGCGTCGGCACCGAACGCCGGGGCGGCCAGGGCAAGCCAGGCGCCGAAGGCAAGGCCGAAAAGCGGAGAGCGAACGAAAGAGGACATGGGCTCGGAGAAGACTGTCGGAACGGCAATGTGGCTGATTGTAGCAAGCCCGCCGTCGGATGCCGCTTAAGAGCGGCGCTTTTTCCGGCGGATGCGTCCGGCGCCGAGCGTGCGTTCCGCAGACCGAACGGCGGTTTCCGGGAAAAGGCGGCCGGGTCCGAATGTGCTACTCTTTTCGAATCCGGGAGTGCGGCTCAGGCCGAAATCTCCCTTGTCCATTCATCAGCCTTCCCACCGATATGCCCGTTTCCTGTCAGCGGCTGCCGACCGGCTGGTTCACGCACGACTGCGTGGACGTGCCCAATCCCCTCGCCGAGGCGCCGGAGCGCCCTGAGCGGCTGGATACGATTGAAAATCATCTGATTGCGCTCGGGCTCGACGAGCGCGTGAAGCGTTTTGAATGCGGTCGCGCTCCCGTCGGCGCCGTGCTCCTCGCGCATGACGGCGCCTACATAGAAAGGCTGCGTCTGGCATCCGAAGGCGATGCCCGTGCGCTTGCCGCCTTCTGCGAACCCGATACCAAGGTGGGTCCCGAGACTTTCGACGCCGCCATGAAGAGCGCCGGCGCCGTGACGTCGGCGGTCGACGCCCTGATGGAGGGAAGGATCCGCAACGCCTTCTGTGCGGTGCGTCCTCCCGGCCATCATGCGGCGCGGGCCGAGGCCCGGGGATTCTGCTACATCAACAACGTCGCCGTCGGCGCGCTGTGGGCGGTCCATCAACACGGCCTTCGCCGCGTGGCGATCGTCGACTTCGACGTGCATCACTGCGACGGCACCGAGGAAATCGTTGCGGGAAATCCCGCCGTGAGGCTCCTCAACGTCTATCAGTGGCCGCTCTATCCGAACCGGCGGCTCTCGCCCACGCCCGAGAACGTCGTGATGTCGCCGCTGCCCGCCGGAGCCGACGGAGCCGACCTCGAGAAGGTGCTCGAGACCGTGTGGCTCCCGGCGCTCGAAGCCTGGCGGCCGGAACTCATCATGGTTTCCGCCGGTTTCGACGCGCACTGCGAGGAGCAGCTCGCGCAGCTCAAGATGAAGGAAACCGACTATGCTCGCCTGACTCGCCGGCTTCTCGACGCGGCGGACGTGCTCTGCGGCGGACGGCTCGTGAGCGTGCTCGAGGGCGGCTATTCGGTTCATTCGCTCGCCCGCAGCGCGATGACGCACGTCAACATGCTCGTGATGCGTGGTCAGCATCCCGCCGGAGAATAAACAGATGGCGCTGTTTTCCCAAGACGCGCTGCGCGACGGCGTCGCCATGCGCGAGGTCTGGTCGTGGGCGGCCTTTGACTTCGCCAATTCTGGCTACACCACCGTCGTGCTCACCGCGGTGTTCAATGCTTATTTCGTCAACGTGATCGCCGCCGGCAGCGCGTCGGCCACTTTCCTCTGGACGCTCGTCATTGCGGCGAGCAACGCGGTGAGCATGGTGCTCATGCCGATGATCGGCGCCGTCGCCGACGCCACCGCCTCCAAAAAACGCTGGCTCGCCGCGGCCACCGTGCTCTGCATCGCCGCCACGCTCGGTCTCATGCTGACCGGGGAGGGCACGGTCGTCTGGGCGGCGCTCATGATCGTGCTGAGCAACCTCGCCTACAACGTCGGCGAATCCCTCAATTCTGCCTTTCTGCCCGAGCTCGCCCGCGAAGAAGCCGTCGGCAAGGTGTCCGGCTGGGGCTGGAGCTTCGGCTACTGCGGGGGCATTCTCACGCTCGGGCTTTGTCTCGGCGTCGTACTCGGCGGAGAAAAACTGGGTCTGACGGCGGATCAGACCGTGGCCGGCACCATGGCGGTGACGGCGGCGGTGTTCGCCCTGGCCGCACTGCCGATCTTTCTGTTCACCCGTGAGCGCAGCGTGCCGAGACTGCAGGGGGCGGACCGCGGCGCCGTGAAGGCGGCCGCCATGGAAAGCTTCCGCGAGGTTCGCCGCACGCTGGCCTCTCTCGGACGCTTCCGGGACTTCGCCTGGCTGTCACTCTGCGGATTCTGCTATCAGTCCGGCGTCGCCGTCGTCATCACGCTTTCGGCCGTTTATGCGTCGGCCGTCATGGGTTTTGAGACCGAGGACACGCTGCTCATGGTGTTCCTCGTCAACATCACCGCAGCGGCGGGCGCCTTCGGCTTCGGGTACGTCCAGGACCGGATCGGCCACAAGCGCGCTTTGGCCGCCACGCTCGCCGTCTGGCTCGCCATGATTGCGGTGGCCGCGGTTTCGACGACCCGCTGGGAATTCTGGATTGCGGCCAATCTCGCCGGCATCGCCATGGGGTCCTCCCAGTCGGCGGGCCGCGCCATGGTCGCGGTTTTCGCTCCGCCTTCCCGCCTCGCCGAGTTCTACAGTTTCTGGAACATGGCTCTCTGGCTCGCCGCCATCGTGGGGCCGCTCTGCTACGGCGCCATTACCTGGATGAGCGGCAACGATCACCGTCTGGCCATCTGCTTTACGGGACTCTTCTTTCTGCTGGCGCTTCTGGCGCTCGTCCCCGTCAATATGCGTCGAGGCGCGGAGACGGCCCGCCGGGAAGCCTGAGTCCGGTGCTGCATGCAGTTTGTCTGAGGCCGGACCGGCTCGGCCTCTGCCGCGCCGGCAGCGGTTCGAACGGACGGTTGTGCCGGCGGTCCGGTGACAGGACTGCCGTTCGCATTTTCGCTCTGAGGGAATCGTCCCTGCAGGCGCGCTCGGTTCGGCGGAAAACTGCAAAAGGAAAGGCCTTCGGTTCGCTCGGAGCCGAAGGCCTTTGATTGTCAGCGTCGGTCGTTTATCAGGCGACGAAGCGCATGATGACCATGGCGATGGAAGCCATCAGAACGCTGTTGAGCATCAGGACGGGCCAGTACTTCTTGGGCACGTCGGCAACGCCGAGGAGGCGGCCCATGTACTGAATCTGCGAGGCCATCAGAATGAAGGCCGGAGCAAGAATCGTGATGTCATGGTTGTTGAGCACGCCGCTGGCGGCGAGCGAGGCAGCCACACCGACGCCGGCGCCGCAGGAGAGCCACGTGGCGAGAAGCACCGTAATGGCCTGACCCGGAAGGTCGAAGACGCTCATCACGCCGCCGCAGGTGCGGCCGAGGAAGTCCATCACGCCGAAAAGCTGCAGCATGTAGGTGAGCACGAAGGCCATGAGCACGTTCGGCAGCAGGCTGTAAAGACCGATGTTGAGACCCTTGCGAAGACCGACAATAAAGATGTCAAAGGGGTTCTTGGAGTCTGTGTGGAACAAGTCACTCATTTGCAAAATCCTTCTTGTAAACCGTGTTGAGGACAGTGCGGATCAGAGCGCCGCCGCAGAACTTCAGAGAGAGAATGATGATGACCGGAATCCAGACCGGGCAGGTGAACATCGCAAAGAGACCCGAGACCGTCGAGTAGTAGTTGCTGATGCAGCCGGCGCCGGCGTACTGCCAGGCGCAGATGGTCGTCAGCTGCTTGCGGTCGATGCGCTTTTCGTCATAGAGCGCACGCGTCAGAGCGGCACCCCCGTCGGTGGACTGAAGGTCGGTGATGAGCGCCAGGCCGGTGTAGCCGGGCACGCCGAGAATCGGCTTCAGGAGCGGAGTAAGAATCACCTGGGCGGCACGAAGGGCACCGTAGTGTGCGAGTACTTCGATAAGGCCCATGGCGAGCATCACGCCGGGAAAGAGGGAAAGCGAGAAGAGGAAGCCGGCACGGGCACTCACGCCGGCGGCGCCGGTGAAGTTGTTCTTCGAGCCGGCGATGGTGCCGAACTTACCGATGAGGGTGGTGAAGTCGAAGGCGCCGAGCCACTTCTGAGCTTCGGGCATCTTGTAGAACACGCCCGAGAAGAGGACGATGGCGATGGCCAGTGCGATGTACGCACCGAAACCGACCTTTTCCTGCTTCTCTGCGGGGGCTGCAGTTTGGGAGTCTGTCATGGTTGTTGTCCCGAGGGTTAATGAACGAGAGAAAACATAATGTGACAGGATGTTGCTGTCAAACCTGATTGCCGAAGGTTTGAGCACGGTGGCAGAGGAGTAGGGATTTTGCTGTACAGGGGTAATAGGTAAAATCGCTTATAAACTCCTGAGCCGCAGGACTTTCAGTTGTATTCCGGAGAGTCTTTGATTGCTGATTTTTGTTACCTGTAAAGTACTGCATGCTGCCGAAAACAAGAAGGGCCGGCATGTTCTGCCGGCCCTCTCTGTAACGGTCTGTTAAGAACGGCTTTTCAGATTACTTCCTGACGCGCCGTTCCTTGCCCTTGTTGAGCTCCAGAATTCGGCGCGTATCGGCGGCCAGGTCCGTCATTTCGAGCTTGTCGTAGCTTTTGGCGATCAGTTCGAGTGCGTCGTCGCGCATCGGCGTGTTCTGGAATTCTCGAACGACGCGCTGCGCACGCTCGATGGCCGCGACATAGGCATGGCGGACGTAGTAGTATTCAGCAGTCTGAAGTTCGTGCTTGGCCTGAGCGAGCACGAGCGAATGCATGCGGCGGCGCGCTTCGGGCGCGAAGCGGCTTTCCGGGAAGCGGAGGACGAGCTCCTTCAGAATGTCAAAGGCTTCCTGAGCGGCATTGGCGTCGCGGTCGGCCAGGTCTTCGGCGGACAGGATGGCAAACCAGCTGTCCGTTTCGTTGAGCGTGGCAAGCGCCTTCAGATACATCACGTAGTCGCTGTTGGCGTGATTCGGATATGCCTTGAGGAAACGGTCAGCACCCTGCACGGCCTGTGCGGCGTCGCCGTCCTTCCAGTTGGCATAGATCAGTTCAATCTGCGCCTGCTGGGCATAGCGTCCGAACGGATAGCGTGCTTCAAGCTTGGTGTAATAGTCTTTGGCCTGAGACCAGTTGCTTTCGTCGAGAGCGCTGCGGGCCTCCGTATACAATTTATCG
>JAXEEN010000261.1:0-2105 GCA_034104065.1 Sutterella sp. | reverse complement strand
AGCACGCCTTCGCCGGCCGGCGTCGCGCCCTTGCGGTGCACGATCACTTCCTCGCCGTTCCAGACTTCCTTCCAGGCGAAGTTGTGGTGGTTTTCCACATGAGCCAGTGCGCCGGCGCCCAGATTCTCCAGCACGTGCCTGTGAATGAGCTCGTGGTTCGCCGCGGCATAGCGGCCGCAGAGCTCCATCGCGGCCCAGTATTCCCGGCCCTCCGCCGAATCGAGTTCCAGCCAGGCCAGATGCCTGAGTTCGGGCGGCAGTTCGGGATGCAGCGACATGGCGAGCGCGCTGTAGTGCTTGGCGACGGCTTCGCCCGTGCCGCGGGACCCCGAGTGCGAGAGGAGCGCGAGATAGACGCCCGCCTTCAGACTGAGCCCCGGCTCGTCGATGTCCTTTTCAACCGTCAAGCGTCCGAACTCCGCGAAATGGTTGCCGCTCCCGCTCGTGCCGAGCTGGGCGGCCGCCCTGCTTTTGCCCGACTTCGTGACGGGCGACACCGACCAGTCGAGGTCCATCACGGGATGGACGCGGCGGTTTCGCCGTTCGAATTCCGCGCCGACGCCGAAGCGCGTTTCCGCTTCGATCGCCGCCGCCAGCCTCGCAGCCTCGGTTTCAAGCGCCGTCACCGGCATGTCGAGTACGGTCAGACGCATGCGGCAGGCGATGTCCACCCCGACGGCATAGGGAATGACCGCATTTCTCACGGCAAGCACGCCGCCGATCGGCAGACCGTAGCCCGTATGCGCGTCGGGCATCAGCGCGCCCCCCGCACTCACCGGCAGACGGCAGGCATTCTTCATCTGCTCGACCGCCGACGCTTCCAGTTCGCCCTGCGCCCAGTTTTGCCAGGGCGCGGGTTCGCGGCCCTCGGTGAAAAACACGCGTCCGCGGCGTGCTTCGGTGAGCGCCTCCACGAAGGGCGCAAAGTTCTCCGCCAGATCGGGCGGCACGGCCGCCGCAGGATCCGCCGCATGCGTGATCGCTTCCACGACCCGGGCCACGCGGACTTTGTCCGCACCGGCGCCGACGGCCGTGCCGGCCGCCTTCATGGCCGCGCCCATCACGTTTTTCAGACGGGGAACGCCCAGCGCCGCCATTTTATCTTTATCCATCATCATTCTTCTCCAAATGCGGGCACCGTAATCAGCCAGCCCGCGTCAGATTCTTCAAACATCACCGTTTTTTCAAGAAAACGCCCGACCACTTCCGCACAGCTTCTCGTGTGCGCCGACGGACGGGTCGTGAGAAACCGTCCGCCCGCGGAGAGCGCCATGGGCACCAGAAGCTGATCCGCAAGTCTCGAAGGCACCGGAGCGCTGCGCGACAGAAAGACGAGCGCATCGGATGCCGCCTTCTTTGCAACGGTCTCCGCGCTCACCGTCGGCGACCCGGTTTCCGAAAAGACGTAGGTCTGCGTTTTCGTCCTGAGCCTGATCAGCACGGCGTTGGCCGTCCCCGGCGCGCCCGCGTCCGTGATCACCTTCGGACCCTGGGCCGGACTGCAGCGTCCGGCAAGCTCCCGCAGGATCACCTTGACTTCGCGGTCGGCAATCTGCTGAGGCAGACCGACGTTGAGCACTTCCGCCTCAGCCCTCAGCACCGGCTCGCGAGTGTCGGCGCAGAGCGGCACGGGTTCAAACGGTCCTTCGGCCTCCATGCGCAGAATCCCGCCGCCGTTCTGGTAAAAGCCGTGTCTCACGAGCGAAAACCGAACCGGCCAGCCGAGGGCCCGCAGGTGCGGCTCCAGCGTTTCCTTCAGGAAGGCGAAGGGCGGCGCCATCGGGCAGACCGTGCCGCCGGTGACCGTCAGCGAAGCCTTTCCGCCCTGCCGCAGCGCCCGCATCAGTCCGGGCACCAGAGCCTGCATGACCAGCACCGTGCTGCCGCCCGAGCCGATGTCTAACTCGTAGTGTCCCGGCAGTACCGGCCCCGGCCGGAAAAACAGCTCGGACGACCCGAATTCGGCGCCTTCGGTCTCGGCGCCGCAGATCATCGCCGCGGCCTTCACGGCCGTCAGATGCTGCCGCATGAGACCGGGACGCGGACGGCGGCCGCGGATCTTCGTGATGCGAAAAGCTCTCCCCGTGCCGACGGAGAGCGCCAGT
>JAXEEN010000260.1:0-2974 GCA_034104065.1 Sutterella sp. | reverse complement strand
CATGCAAAACGGCCGATAAAAAAGGGACAACGACTATGGACAAGCTGCCGCAGGATTTCTCGATCATCACCCACTATGCCTTTCGCTATGCGCTCGATCGCGATACGGCGGCTCCCAAGCATGTGTCCGACTTCATCATCGCCCACATCACCGAGCTTTCCGCCCGAACGCTCGTGCTCATCGTGATGGAGATCGATGCCTGCCGCTCGAAGGGCGGACTGCGTTCAGAATCGGCGCGGGAATGGGCGGATGCGCTTCGAGGCGCGATCGACAAGGAAATCCGCAAGCGCTATGAAACCCCGAAGGGCAGAGCGCACGAGCTCATCCGCCACTTCGTGGAACAGTACACGGCTCCCGGCGTCAAGGCGGCCGTTGCGCGCACTTTCTGAGTTTCAGTGATCGGAGATGAAAACAGGGCTGCTTTCGCGGAAGGCGGCCCTGTCGGTTTTGACGGTCGGGCCTTCGTCGGAGCTGCCTGATCCGCTGCTCGGGCCTGACCCGTCACAGGCTGTCCGACAACACCGGTTCGGAGAGGTGTTCTATTGAATCTCCTTCAGGGAAGGGCGCAGAAGGGCAGATCGATGATATCAGTCTTCAGTTAAAAACATAGAAACTGTGATGAATATTGTCATCAAGTAATTTTTAAAGATAGAATATCGGCGGGATGAGAGATTCATCCCGGCGGCGGATGCGGGGTCGAACCTCGGTCTGTTGGGTCGGAAGAACCGCCGGCGGAGGAAAGGGACCTGTGAAACCGGCGTACGGCTTCCGACCCTTCCGCCTTTGAGGAGGCTGCTCGGTTCCGACGGGAGGCGTTCGGACCGCCGAGCGAAAAATTCGAGAATCTCCGGGATATCGGAGCGCAGAGAAGGAGACCGGTCATGCTGAGTGCCGTCGTCGGCGATATCGTCGGCAGCGAATATGAATTCCATCCGGTGAAGCGGACGGACTTTCCGGCGTTCGGCGCGAACGCCCGGTTTACCGACGATACGGTGCTGACGCTGGCCGTGGCGGATGCGCTGGTTGCCGGCGGAAGAGACGAGGATAAAACCCGCCGGGCCATGGTGGAATCGATTGCCTCGGCGGGGGAGGCGTATCCCTTCTGCGGATTCGGTCAGCGTTTTTTCCGATGGCTGCTCGACGGTGACCGGCGGCCCTACGGAAGCCTCGGCAACGGCTCCGCCATGCGTGTCTCGCCGGTGGCCTGGGCTTTCGACACCTTTGAGGAAGTGGAAACCTTCGCCCGGATCAGTTCGGCGGTAACGCATGATCATCCGGAGGGCATTCGGGGCGCCTGTGCGGTGGCGGCCGCCATTTTCTGCGGACGATGCGGCGAGTCGAAGGATTTCGTCAGAAGATTCATTACGGAACGATACGGCTACGATCTCTCGTTTCGGATCGCGGATATTCGACCGTCCTACCGGCATTCCGAACGCGCGCAGACTTCGGTGCCTCAGGCGATTGCGGCCTTTCTCGAGTCCGAGAGCGTCGAAGAGGCGATTCGGCTGGCGGTGTCGCTCGGAGGAGATGCCGACACGCAGGCAGCCATCGCGGCGTCCGTCGCTCAGGCCTTCTACGGCGAACCGCCGCAGAAAGGGCTCTGCAGCGAATGGGATCGGCTGGCATGGGAACGCCTGGACGATCCTCTGCGGGAGAAGCTCACGCGGTTTGAGGACTGGCTGCGTTCATCCGACGGCGGCTGAGGCATTCACGGGTTCGACCGTTCAACCGTCGGATGACGCGTTTTTCTAAGCCCGTCATCATGATCGGCCGGATAGTGCTGACGTTGGATCAGACGTTCGGCCGGTATTGGAAGACGCGGTTTGGTTCTGAACGCAGTTTTATTCGGGCAGACGTTCGGAGTTCAGCCGGAGAGGTTATTTCCGCCAGCCGTAGAACTCGCAGAGCGTCTTCCAGGCAATCTGCTGCAGGAAGAGGGCATCTTCGGGTTTAAGCGGCTTTTCGCATTCGCCGGGATACCTGAAGCCTTCCGGCGACTTCCTGAAGAGGAGCCCGTAGACCATGGCGCCGTAAAGATAGGAGCCGGCTGCCGTCGGATGGCTCTTGTCCTTCTGATGAAGAACGAGGTCCGGGCGGGCCTTGAGGCTTTCCGCAAAGGCAAGACCGACAGGGAGGGCAACGGCGCTGTTGGCGTTGGCTTCCGCGATGATGCTGTCTGCGAGACGGCGCGTATCTTCAGGCTTGTCCTGTCTGGCCCAGGTCACGACCACGATCGGTTCTGCGCCCGAGGCACGAATCGTTTCGACATGTTCCTTCAGATACTTCCGGAAGGTCGGTATGCGCTTTTTGTCGATCGGCTCCGAAGACATGCCCTGAAGAAGAACCACGTCGAAGGGCTTCTTGTTTCCGTCCCTGAAGTACGGGTCCATTTCATGCGGCGTGAGATAGGACTTCAGATCATGGAAGCTCAGCATGCCGGAGCTGATCGTGATGATGCGGGCCTTCCAGCTGCGGCCGTCCTCCTTCGCGAAGCCGCGGACGTAGGTGTGCACGCCGCAGTTGTAGAAGGAATAGGAATTCCCGACGTACATGCCGGTGGTCGGATTGTCGACCGTCAGCTGAGTGACTTTCGGTGCCACCGAGGTTTCCAGCGCCTGAGCGCCGGAAGAAAGCATCAGGGACGCGGCAAAGGCGGCAAGCAGGGTTTTCTTCACGAGACTCTCCTTGAGGTCAGTGAGTGAACGGCAAAATCGGTTCTCTCCGACGGTTTAGTGTAGGTATCACAGCGAATGCGCAACAGCCTGACGTCGGCAAAGTGATTTTGCGGTTCAAGCAAACAGATGTCGGGAAACGTAGGCCGGGGTTGCGCACCGTCCGGCGGATGAAGAGGGGGGATTTCCCTCTGAGGGTCATCGGCGGACGGCTGCAGGCATGGGCTACAATCGAAAAAATCTTCAAGGAGAACGCCATGGTGCTTTTCGGTGCGGTTGCGGCACTGACTGCGGCGGCAGCG
>JAXEEN010000259.1:0-8030 GCA_034104065.1 Sutterella sp. | reverse complement strand
TGGTCTTTGACGACGAGACTGCCAAGACGCTCGCCGAGCGCCTGATGGCGCTCGAAGACTCGGACGACGTCCGTGAAGACATCGTGACGCTTCTTGCCCGAGAGCCGAAGACGCACGACGCCTTCGACGCCTGACCGTCACAGGATCAGCACGGAACCCGGATACCGGGAAAGCATTCCGTGCTGATTTTTTGTTCTTATAATGGAATGATTCTCATTTCCTTTTATTTAGTTTCTGCCCATCATGATCAAGACAACGCTGAAGGTCGAAGGCATGGCCTGCGAAATGTGCGAATCCCACGTCAGCGACGCCGTGCGCGGGCTGCTCGGCCCCGTCCGGGTCGTTTCGTCGCACCGCCGCGCGGAAACCGTCATCTGGACCGAAACGGCGCCCGAAGCCGAGGCGCTTCGCGCCGCGGTCTCCGCGACCGGCTACACGCCGGGCGAATGCCGAAGCGAAGAAGCGCGCGAGGAAGGTCTTCTCGCCCGGCTGCGCCGTCTGTTCGGCGGCTGAGGGCGCTGAAAAACGTCTTTTCCTGAGCACGATCAGGGGCTTTGACGGCGCTTTGACATCCCGTTCACACGCATTTGACGGCCTCCCCGACATACTCCTTTTGTCAAAATGTCCCGGGATGACCGTCCATGTTCCGTCAGTTCCTTCGCCCGCCTCAGGGCGGCGTCCGCGCCCCCGCTTCCTCCGGCGGGTCCGAACTCCCCTCCGTCTTCTTCACGCTGATCGTTCCGGCCGCGCTTCTCACGCTGCTGATCGTCTCGCCGCCGCATGCGCTCGACTTCTCCGTCGCCAAACTCTTCTACGCCGACGGCTGGCCGTGGCACGCGGATCAGGACGTCGCGCTCTGGCTTCACAAGGTCCCGAAGGCCGTTCCGGTCGCCGTCGCCCTGGCGGCCCTCGCCTGGTGCGCGACGAAGCTCGCCCAGGGACGCCGTTTGCTCGCCGACGACGTCTGCCGCCGCGTGCTGTGCGTCTTCACGTCGATGGCGCTCTGCGGCATCGCCGTCTGGTGGCTCAAGGGCACCACCGGCGTCTCCTGTCCCTGGAACGTCGACGCCTTCGGCGGCAGCCGCAGCGTCACCGATCCGATCTTCTCCCTCGGCTTCGTCCCCGGAAACTGCTGGCCCGCAGGTCACGCAGGCACGGGCTTCTGCCTTTTTTCGCTCTACTTCGCCCTTCGCGGCATCCGGCCCCGGCTCGCGAGGGCGGCTCTGGTCTTCGCGCTGCTCTTCGGCACGCTCTGCGGCGCCGTGCGCGTCATGCAGGGGGCGCACTTCGTCTCCCATGTCGCCGCCTCGGCGCTCATCGACTGGATGATCTGCGGCGCCGTCGCCGGACTCTTCTTCGGGAAGACCGGCATGGAGCGTCTTCGCCTCTCGGCCGCCGCGCTCATCCTCTTTACGGCCTTCTGGTGGACCGTCGTCTTCGATGCGCCGCTCTTTCGCGATCTCACCGTCAAGGCGGCGGGCTTTGCCTGGTCGAGCAGAACCCTCGCCCTGACCGCCTCGCTCTGCGGCGCGTTCTTTGCCGTCGGCGCGGCGCTCGTCACGGCGCTCACGCTGCTGCCCCGGACGCTCTGCCGTCTGCTCTTGATCGTTCTGGCCGCAGCCGGCGCCGCCTCCATGGCGGGCGGCGTGCTCTACGGCATGGTGTTCACGCCCGACATGGCGAAGAACTTCCTCGCGACGGACGCCCGCGAAGCCCTGGCCTACGTCTCGCCCAGAACGGTCCTCCTCTTTCTGGCGGCCCTGCTCCCGCCGGTCCTGGCCGCGCTTTATGCCGAGCTGCCCGAGTCCGGACGGCTGAAGTCCCTGCTGCGGGCCGGCGCCGCCGTCACGATGCTCTTTGCGGGCCTGGGGCTCATCGTGCTCAACATGCAGTCCTTCGCCGGTCTGATGCGGGAAAACAAGTCGCTTCGCTATGAAATCGCACCGGTGAACGTCGTCTGGTCCGCCGCGTCAGCCGTTCTGCGCGATGTCCGGCCGGCCGGCGCCGTCGCCAAGACGCACATCGATCCGGCGCCGCACCTCACCGCTGCGCAGAAGCGTCCCGCCGTTCTTCTTTTCGTCGTCGGCGAAACCACGCGCTCCGACGACTGGGGGCTGGCCGGCTACGAGCGCAACACGACGCCCGAACTCGCCGGACTCGACGTCATCAGCGTCCCGAGAGCCGAAGCCTGCGGCACGAGCACCGACGTTTCGCTTCCCTGCATGATGAGCCGCATCGGACGGTCGAACTACAGCCGGGCCCGCATTCTTGCCGAGGAATCGCTGCCCGGGTTACTGAAGCGCGCCGGCGCCGACGTGGTCTGGGTCGACAATCAGTCGGGCTGCAAGGGAACCTGCGAAGGCGTCTCCGTGCGCAGGCCTGAAGTGCGCGAACCCGACTGTCCGAAGGGCGAATGCTACGACAGCGTGCTTCTCGCCGAACTCGGGCGCGATCTCGCCGATCTGCCCGCCGACCGCCCGACGGTGCTCTTCTACCACATGTTGGGGCAGCACGGCCCGGCGTATTCAGCCCGCTCTCCGGACGAAGACAAGGCCTGGCTGCCCGAGTGCCGGGACGCCGACCTCGGCGCCTGCAGCCGGGAGTCGATCCGCAACGCCTACGACAACGGCGTGAAGCATACCGACAGAGTGCTCGCCGGACTGATCCGGATGCTGCAGGCCCGAACCGACATCGACAGCGCCTTCATCTTCGCCTCGGACCACGGCGAAAGCCTCGGCGAGCAGGGTCTCTTCCTTCACGGCGCGCCGCTTCTCGTGGCCCCCGCCGGCCAGACGGAAGTCCCGATGGTGTTCTGGCTTTCCGACGGCTGGGAAAAGACGTTCGGCGTCTCCCGGACGTCCCTGCGCGCGACCGCCGCCGGACGGGTGACGCACGAACATCTCTTTTCCACCGTCCTCGGCCTTCTCGGCATTCAGTCCGCCGCCGCCCGCGCCGAATGGGATCTGACGGGGACCGTCGGCAGAAAGCCCTGATCGGTCCCTCTCGGCCGAAGCCGCCCGGAATCCGCTTCCGGGCGGCATTTTTGACATCCGCGCCGCCGGCGATACAATGTCGCCGACCGCCGATGCGATCGGCTTCTGAAATCTCCGGGAGAAATCATTCATGCTTTGGAAGGACCGGCCGGGCAGCGCCAATGTCGAAGACCGTCGCGGCATGTCTTCAGGCTACCGTACGGGAAGCGGACGCCGCATGCGAGCGGGCGGCATTCCGCTGCGGGGCAAGACAGGCGTCATCGTCGTGCTGATCGTTCTCGTGGCGGGCTACTACGGCATCGACCTGACGCCGCTCATCACGGGCGAGCCGATGGTTTCTCCCCGGCAGACCGAACAGGTCCGCACCCGTACGGCGGAAGGTCGCAGCTCGGCCGAAGACGAGCTTGCCCGATTCTCGTCCGTCGCGCTCAAAACCACCGAGGACGTCTGGAGCGCCATATTCAGGGAAACCGGCAAACAGTATGCCTTCCCGAAGCTGGTTCTCTACACCGGCGCCACGCCGACCGCCTGCGGCTACGGACAGGCGGCGATGGGCCCCTTCTACTGTCCGGCCGACCGCAAGCTCTATCTCGATCTTTCCTTTTACAGAGACATGCAGACCCGGCTGGGCGGAGGCGGCGACTTCGCGCTCGGCTACGTGCTTGCGCATGAAGTCGGCCATCACGTCCAGACGCTTCTCGGCATCTCGAACGAAGTGCAGCGCCGGCAGCAGAGCGTCTCCCAAAAGGAAGCCAACCGCATTCAGGTGAGAATGGAGCTGCAGGCCGACTGCTTTGCCGGCGTCTGGGGACACTACATGCAGAAGGAAGGAATACTGGAGGCGGGCGACCTGCAGGAAGCGCTCAATACCGCCGCGGCGATCGGCGACGACCGTCTTCAGAAGCAGGCCGGCGGCAGGGTCGTGCCGGACAGCTTCACGCACGGCACGTCCGAGCAGCGCCTCTACTGGTTCAGGCGGGGATTTGACACGGGCGTCCCGGGCAAATGCGATACGTGGAACGCCAAAATCGACTGACGAAACGCACGCTTTTGCGATCGTTTGCAAGTTGTAAAAATCCTTCGCAATAGCCATAACACTATTAAGGAAGACCATATAATAGCCGTCACCTTTTCCCCGTTTTCTCTGACAAGACCATGAAACAGACCAAAATCGCTCTTCTGACCGCCGCTCTTCTGCTGACGCTCACCACGGGCGCCGAAGCCGCCAAGGTGCGTGCCAAGCCCTCCTTCTCCCGTCCGGCCCCCGCCGCCGTGAAGAAGGCTCCCGCGCCGGTGACGAATCCGGTGCCGGCCCGCCCGAGCACCCCGGCCGCCAAGCCCGCCCAGACCCAGACGGCTCAGCCGGCTCCGCAGCAGAACGCCGCGCCGACCCAGAATACGGCGCCGGCTCAGAACGCCGCGCCCGCGCAGGCGGCCGCACCCGCTCAGGCCCAGTCCTCGGGCGGCGGCTTCGTCTCCAACATGATGGGTGCCGCGATCGGCGCCGTCGGCGGTTCGATGATCGCCGAATCCCTCGGCCTCGGCGGCGACAAGAGCGCCCAGGCTGCCGAAGCCCCGGCTGCGGCCGTTCAGCCGGCGGCCGAAGTGCCGGCCCCGGCGGCTCAGCAGCCCGCCCAGTCCGGCGCGCCGTCCGCCGACAGCGAAAAGTAATCGGCATCCGCCGCTGTACGCAAGCCCGTCCGCTTCTGAAGCCGACGGGCTTTTTCGTCCGCGTCCGCTACAATGAAAGGCGTTCCAACCGATCCGCCCGCCATGCTCTCGCCCTTTTCCTGCCCGACGCTCGAAGGCACGCGCGAAACCGTCGCACTTGCCGATCCGGTCTTCATTTCCGACCTGCATCTCTCCGGGTCCGAGCCCGACACGATGGCGGGCTTCTTCCGTTTTCTGGAAACCGAAGCCGCCGCACACCGCGAGCTGGTGATTCTCGGCGACTTCTTCGACTACTGGATCGGCGACGACGCTTCGGGCACCGTCGGGAGCATCGTCCGTGCGCTGCAGCGCTGGTCCGCCTCGCACCCGCTCTACCTCATGCAGGGAAACCGCGACTTCATGATGGGCGAACGCTTTGCCGGAGAAGTCGGCGCCGTGCTGCTGCGGGATCCCGCCGTCGTCACGGCGGGCGGCATGCGCATTCTCCTCTCCCACGGCGACCTCTGGTGCACGAAGGACGCCGACTATCAGGCCGTGCGCCGCCGCGTGCGCAGCGTCTGGTGGCAGTGGCTCGTCATGAGACTCCCGCTCAAAAAGCGCATCGCGATCGCCGAGAACGCCCGCTCGCGAAGCCGCGCCCGCAAGGTTGAAAAGGATCCTTCGATCACCGATACCGATCCCGCCGCCGTCCTCTCCGCCGCCCGAGAAGCCCGGGCCGAAGCGGTCATCCACGGCCATACCCACCGGCCGGGCGCCGCACCGATCGGTGAAAACGTCCTGCGCATCGTTCTTCCCGACTGGCACTTCGAAGGGACCGCGCCCCTGAGGGGCGGTTATGCGGCATTTGAGGACGGAAAACCGGTCCTCAGAACCCTCTGAAACGTTTTTTCGACGCCCGTTCGTCCTCTCCGACAGCCGAATTTGGTCTTAATGCCTATTTAACCGGTAGGTGTTTACCCTTCCGCCGATCTTTGCTGCGGCAGGCGCAGAACCTGTTTTGCAAATTTTGCAAATAAAGTTTCCCGTTCTTTGAAAAGTTTGAAATCGCATGAAAATCAGGCAATCCTGTCAGTTTCGATACATGAGTCCCAAACCCTAATCTGTTTTTCACGTATTGTATGAGAAACAAATATCTTCGAGAGAATCTTTCAATGAGCCTCATTTAACCTGGATTTTTCTTAGGACGGCCTGTGGATAACTCACAGGCCGTTTTATTGAGAATGAATCGCAATTATCACGTGTGCTTTGATTATTATCAAACGCGTATTATCCGAGGCAAAAACACCCCCTTACCCCCGAGAATCATCGGATCGGGGCGTCCTTAAAGGGGGTCAGGTTTTGTAAGGCCAGAAGTGAAGGAATGCCTTTCGATTCGGCAGTTCGGATGGAAGAACCAGCCGCACACAGCGGCTCATAACGGCGATCAAACCCGGGATGTTGATCAGGGTGTCACGCATTCGCTTTACCGTCACGGTCCACCACTTTCCATCTGCTTCGAAGCGCATAAAACGGCTGAGCCGAATGGATACAAAAATCGAATAGCAGATACTCGCGAGCAGAACGCGGTAGAAGTTGGTCCGGAATCTGTTTGCGCTAGCGCGTGCTGCCTTGCTTTCGGCCTTCAGTTCGTGAAATTTCAATTCGCAGGCTGAACCTCGTCTGCAGTAGAGATCTTCGTAAATCGCCCGGCAGTCGGCTCGCCAAAGCTGACCGCACTTTCCGTTGTCTTCCCGCGGCAGGTTGGTCAGGATGCAACGAAGATCGCACTCCATTTCCTTCTCGGGATTGCTGCGCTGTTTCCTCGTAATTTTCGGTTTCGGAGCGTATTGGTCCCGCAGGATAAGCCGCGCATGAGGGTGATCGTCGCGTTTCCATTTTTTTGGAAGATATTCGCGATACTCCCCCAGAGCACGAAGAACCAGCTCATGGTCACTGTCGCGCTCAAAAGCTTTCAGAACTTCTGGCTTCCATTCGTTGTCAGCATATTTGGTGATGACACAGTTGGGAGCGAAGCCGATGAAATACAGCACTTCTTGTTTTTCGAGCTCCTTCAGGATGTCTTCCCTCATAAACCCGCTGTCTGCTCGAAAAGCGATCGGCGTGTTCGGAAAATGCTGTTTCAGAAAGCTGATGACCTCAAGATAAATCTTTTCGAGCATTTTCCTGCCGTCGGTGCAGCCGCCGTCAAGCTCAACCCAAACCGGATAGTGATTGACAAAGACAACCAATGCCATGAGACAGTAGTCGCCGTAGTGACCGGAGTATTCCTTGTTTTCTTGATTGCCGTAGACATAAATCGGCGTACAGTCGATGTCGACCCAGAGGAAGTCGGGTTTCCGGCCGTAAAAGCCTGCCAGAAATATCTGTCGAAGAACCTTTTGCATTGCTTGAATGGTTGGTTCTCCAATCATGTTTTCAAACCTGCACAGGCAGGAAGATCCGGCAGTTGCCGGCAGTCCCATCGCGGCCATGAATCCCGGATCTCTACCAATCGAATCGTGATCGATGAGGTCCTCCTTGCCGATAAACAAACCGCCGAGACGCTGCAGGAACTTATTGAACTGGGTGCGTCCGCCGCGACATTTACACGTGGGAAGCGTCGGGGAGATCAGTCTCTGAAGTATGTCGTAGATGCCGCTTACACGAACGAAGTGCATCAAGGGCAGTAGGCCGATACAACTCGTTACAGTCGCTGTTTCGCCCACAACCTGAACTGGACGATTCATTCCGTCCGTGATACGGGTAAAATCTACAACCATAGGGGGGTCTCCTATTTTGGTTATTTAGCACTCTCTATTATAGTTGATCCCCCTTGTTTTTAAAGAAATTCCGCACATATTCTACTGATGTAGATCACGCTTTTATCGATCTCCAGTACGACAAAAAATGAGGCCGGCTGAGCATTCTCAGACCGGCCTTAATCAAAATCCAGGTCAAGGTTATTCTCTGCGGCTCCTATATCGATCTTATGAAGGGGATTCTGGATTACGTGAATCCTCTTTACGGGCGAGCAGGGCTCATCATCGACCTCAGGCCGATGGACTACTACGAAAGCGCCGGGTTTTACTCAGAATTTTCCGACGCAGACAAAGTCCGGCTTTATGCCGTTTTCGGCGGAATGCCGTACTACAACGCACTTATCGATCCGAACAAGTCGGTAGCAGACAATATCGTCGATCTTCTCATCGCCCCCGGAGCAACGCTGGCCACTGAAATTGAACTCTTTCTCACCGCCGAAATCTCGAAGATCAATCAGGCGAATCTGGTCTTTGATGCCATGAGCGCCGGCAAGCGCAAGTTTGCCGAAATTGCTTCTGCAACTCAGCTTCCGTCTTCCACGACGGCAGACATCCTCGGCAGACTCTG
>JAXEEN010000258.1:0-2030 GCA_034104065.1 Sutterella sp. | reverse complement strand
AGGCGGGCGTGGAGCGGATGTCGGCTACGTTTCTCGGTCTCTCGAGAGTGATCCTGAAGTCGGCGATCGGATGCGAAGCCGGGCCGGCGGAGAGCACGAGCACGCGGTCGGACCTGGAGATGGCTTCCTCGAGGTCGTGCGTGATGAAGAGCACGGCGCGCTTTTTGGCGGACCAGATTTCGAGCAGTTCGTTTTCCATCAGCTGGCGCGTCTGCACGTCGAGCGCGGAGAACGATTCGTCCATCAGGATGAGCTCGGGATCGTTGATCAGGGTCTGCGCCATGGCCACGCGCTTTCTCATGCCGCCCGAGAGTTCGTGGGGATAACGGTCGGGGAAGCGGTCGAGACCCACGCGGGCCAGCCACTCCATGCCGCGGCGGTTCGCCTCCTCGACGGGGGTGCCGCGAAAGCGCAGGCCGGCCGTCACGTTGTCGAGCGCGGTGGCCCAGGGCATCAGGCTGTCGGCCTGAAACATGTAGCCCACCCGCGGATCGATGCCGGCGACGGGCTTGCCGAAGATCCGGATCGATCCTTCGCTCGGGGTGAGAAGACCCGCAGCCATGTTGAGAATGGTGGACTTGCCGCAGCCCGTCGGGCCGACGACGCTCACGAATTCGCCGTCTGCGATCGTGAACGACACGCCCTGCGTCGCCGTGTAGCCGTTGCCTTTTTCGTCGATTTCGAAGCGGCACGACACGTTGTTGAATTCAAGCGCGGGGACGGGCGATGAAGCCGACGTGGAATCGGCCGTCTCCGTATCTCTGCTGTTGACGTCTGTCATTCCTGCTGTCCTGTTGTTGTCCTGAGGAATCTGCGGGTCGTTTCTTCGTTTTTATTACTTGGCTGCCGGGACGCGGTCCACGAATTCGTTCGTGAAGACTTCGTCGTAGCGGAACTTGAAGTTCTTCAGTTCGGGCTTCACGTTCGAGATGGCCTGGGCGGCGATCTGGGCGCAGCCTTCGGGGAAGCGGCCGTCGGGCGAGAAGGCCGGACGGTTGTGGAGGAAGCCCCGGATGTAGATTTCCTTGCTGCCGAGGAAGGCCTGTTCGGGAACGTACTTCGTCAGTTCTTCGGGCGTCGCGGTCGCGAGCCAGCGGTCGGCGCGCACGATCGCGTTCGTGAGCTTCTGAACGGTCACGGGATTGGCCTTGATGAAGGCTTCGGGCGCATAGAGGCAGCCCGCGACCATCGGACCGTTGAAGAGCTTGTCGGATTCGGCCACGTTGCGGGTGTCGGCGACGATTTCGATGAGGCCGTCCTTTTCGAGCGTGGCGATCACCGGGTCAAGACCCACGAAGGCGTCGACCTGGCCGGAACGCACGGCGGCGATGGCGCCCGCTCCCGAGCCGATGCCGATCACGGAGACGTCGGTGGGCTTCATGCCGGCCGACGCGAGCACGTAGTTGGCGATCACGTGCGAGGAGGAGCCCGGGGCCGTCACGCCGAGCTTCTTGCCCTTGAGGTCCGTGAGGGTCCTGTAGTTATTCATCGTCTTCTTGTTGACCGCCATCACGACCTGGGGCGCACGGTCCTGGAGCACGAAGGCGCGCATCGCCTGGCGCTTGGCCTGCATCGAAAGGGTGTGTTCGAACGCGCCCGAGACCACGTCGGCGGAGCCGCCGATCACGGCCTGCAGCGAACGGGAGCCGCCCTGGAAGTCGACGACCTTGACGTCGAGCCCTTCGTCCCTGAAGAAGCCGCGCCAGTCGGCGATCGCCATCGGGAGGTAGTAGTAGAGATTCTTGCCGCCCACGGCAATGGTGACCGAGCTCTTTTCCGCGGCGGCGGCAAAGGAGGGCACGGCGGAAACGGCGGCTGCGGCAGCGGCGAACTGGCAGAACTGGCGGCGGGAGATTTGGAACATGGCTGTCATCCTGAGAATGAGAATTGAAAAGGTTTCCCGAGGATGACCGGCGGATACATCGCCGCTTGGCTTGGAAATGGGTGTGGGCTTGGTACCCGGCATCCTCAGCTGTGTGATTTTTCCGGAGGATGCCGGACCGGCTCATCAGGCCGGACTGCCACCCTCC
>JAXEEN010000257.1:0-5068 GCA_034104065.1 Sutterella sp. | reverse complement strand
AGTCGGCCGCGCGGCGCAGTTGCTCCTTCTTTCGTTCGTAGAGCGCCCGGCTGTGGTCGCGGATCTTCATGGTGAGCACGGCGTCGGTCGGATTGGCCTGCATGGTCTTTAGGACGACGAAGCCTTCGCGCAGCTCCGTGCATTCGGGCGTCTGCGTGCGGTCGAGCATGTACAGAAAGTCGTGAACGACGAGAATCGGGTTCACCATCACGCCCTTGGCCGACATCGGATGGGCTGGAATGCCCTTGACGCGCAGCACCGCATTGCCGTCATTGAACGTTTCCCAGACCACTTCGCCGAGTTCGCAGCAGTCGATCGTATAGGCGAAGTCCACCGGGAACTTTGAAAAGTCGATCTTTCGGGCGCCCTTTTCGCCGAGCTCCTCCTCGGGCACGAAGCAGACGTAGATGTCGCCGTGCGGACGGTTTTCGCGCACGACGATGTCCATGGCGGTCATCACGTTCGCAATGGCCGACTTATCGTCGGCGCCGAGCACGGTCGGGGCAAGGACCCCGTCATCGACGAGGCTACCCGGGAAATCGCGCGTCAGGCCGAACGCGTCTCGGGCATCGTCGAGCGCGTGCGCCGCTACGCCAAGCAGAAGTCGAACCTGCAGACGCCGCTCGACTTCTGCGAAGTCGTCAAGACGGCCTACGCGACGTTCTGTTCGAGCACCGAACATTCGGGCGTGCGCGTCTCGGCTCAGCTCGCCGAAAGCGCTCCGATCGAAGGCGAACCGCTCGAACTCGAGCTTCTGACGGTCAACCTCCTCAAGAATGCGCTCCATGCGGCGCGGACCAACACAACGGGCAAAAGCGAGATCCGGGGCCGTCTGACGGAAGACAGCAGCAGACCCGACGTCGTCCGATGGATCCTCGAAGTCGATGACAACGGCCTTCCGGTCTCGGACGACAAGCTCGCCGAACTGAGCCACCCCGTCTCGAGCGAAAAGCTCGAGGGCCTCGGGCTCGGCCTCTCGATCTGCCGCGTCATCGCCGAACGGCATGCCGCCAGACTGACCTTCCTCCGGGCGTCGCCCCAGGGACTGATCGCCTCCGTCTCCATGACGATGCGCCGCACCAAAGCCGGCTGATCCACCTCCAGGAGCCATGATGTTTGACAGCACGCCGAACCCCGACATCTACCCCAGCGTCGTCCGCGTGATCGACGACGAGGAGTCCGTCCGCAATTCCGAAGCCTTCACGCTGCGCGTGGCGGGCATCGACGCGATCACCTATGAGAGCGCCGAGGAGTTTCTCGATAAGGACGATCTTCGCCGACCGGGCTGCATCGTGCTCGAGGTCCGCATGCCGGGCATGAGCGGACTTGAACTGCAGCAGGAAATGCAGAAGCAGGGCATCGACCTGCCGATTCTCTTTCTCACCGGCCACGGCGACATCAGCATAGCCGTCCTGACGCTCAAGCGCGGCGCGGAGGACTTCTGCGAAAAGCCAGTCAATCCGAACCGTCTTCGCGAGACCGCGAGGAAGATGATCGACCGCAACATCGAGGAGCGCCGCCGCAGGCTTCGCGTCGAGGGCATGCTCGAGCGCTGGCGCACGCTCACCGGGCGCGAGCAGGAGGTCGCCAAACTCGTGGCGTCCGACATGCTCAACAAGCAGATCGCCGTGCACTTCTCCATTCAGGAGCACACCGGCAAAATCCACCGCTCGAACGCCCGCAAAAAGCTCGAAGTGCGTTCCGCCCTCGAACTGAACGGCTTTCTGAAGGACATCGGCTTGCTCTGAACGAAAAAATGCCGTCATATTGAACCAAGGTCCAAGGCGCGGCCGCCGGAAATGGTTCAGAATCTCTCCCGAACACGGAACGAAGAGAGACACAGAGACTTCGTTCCCCACCCCCCGAATCTGAAGGAGAGTCTGACATGCTCGAAACCTATCTGAAGGACCTTGAAGAGGTCGTGAACATCGACTGCGGCAGCAGCACCTGCGCCGGCTTGACCCGCGTCGCCGAAATCATGAAGCGCCACTACGACTCGATCGGCTTTGCGACCGAGCTCGTCGACCTCGGCGACAAGGCCGGCAAGGGTCTCTTCGCCACGAACAAACCGGGTGCCGAAAAGTTCGACATCATGTTCAACGCCCACCTCGACACGGTCTTCCCGGAAGGCACCGTCGCGGCACGTCCGTTCCGCGTCGCCGACGGCAAGGTCTACGGTCCGGGCTGCGCCGACTGCAAGGCCGGCGTGATCGCCATCTTCCACGCGCTGAAGAACGCCCGCAGGGAAGACCTCGACCGCCTCGCCATCGCCGTCTGCTACAACCCCGACGAAGAAGTGAGCTCGCTCTCCTCCCGTGAATGGCTCGCCGGCATGGCCAGGAAGTGCACGCGCGCCATCGTGTCCGAACCCGGCCGCGCCTCCGGCGCCTTCGTGCGCTCCCGCAAGGGCCGCTCCGTCTGGAACGTGACCTTCCACGGCGTCGCCGCCCACGCCGGCAACAACCCGCAGGACGGCCGTTCCGCCGTGCTCGCCGCCGCCAAGTTCACGATCGCCGCCACCGAGCTTCAGGACCTTGAAGGCAAGGGCACGAGCGTCACGGTCGGCGTGATCCAGGGCGGCACGGTCTGCAACACCGTTCCGGAAACCTGCGTGATCAAGATCGACACCCGCCGCTGGAACGACGAAGACGGCCGCGAAATCGACGAAGGCATCGAAGCCCTCGCCCGTCAGAACTGGGGCGACGGCATCACGGTCGAAGCCGTCCGCCTCTCCGTTTCTCCGGCCATGCCCTGCACGGACAAGGCGAAGGAACTCGTTGAAATCATCAACGAAGCCGCCCGTCTCGAAGGCTTTGACGCCACGTGGGTCGACGCCGGCGGCGGCTCCGACGCCAACCGCATCGCCCAGGTCGGCACCCCGGTCGTGGACGGCATCGCCCCTGCCGGCGGCTGCTTCCACTCCGAACGCGAATACCTGCGCGTCGACACGATCGAAAACCGCACCCGCATGCTCTCCCGCATCCTGACGCTCCTCTGATCGGCGTCCCGTAACGATCCCTCCCCGAAAAGGCTTCCCGTCCGAGTTCTCCCGGCGGGGAGCCTTTTCCCTTTTGACTCTTCCCTTCTGAAGCATGAAAAAGCCGCCTCCGGCGGGGAAGCGGCTTCCGATCATGGCCGGCGGTGACAGGCCCGGGGCGGCGGCCGATTTCAGGATCGCCCGGAAAAGGCCGCCGGACGAATGCCGAGCACGCGGGCGCGAAGCTGGCCGCAGCCGCCCTCCACATCCTGCGCCGCGCTGTCGCGGATCGTCGCTACCGTTCCTCGTCGGCGCAGAATCGTGATGAGATCCTGCATGTGCGCGGAATCGGGACGCGTGAAAGGCGAATCCTCGATGGGATTGACGGCGATGAAGTTCACCATGGCATAGCGTCCCTCGATCAGATCGGCGAGCCTTTCGACTTCGGCCTCGCTGTCGTTGACGCCCGCCATCAGCGTCCATTCGATCTGAGCCGGATACTTGGTGGCCTCGGCATAGGCGAGCGTGCGCTCAAGAAGCGTCTCGACGGGAATGTCCGGCGAGCGGGTCAGCAGCCGGCGGCGCTTTTCGTTGTCGGTGGTGTGAAGACTGAGCGCCAGCGCCGGCCTGACCTCGAGCGTCGGCAGACGGTCGAAGAGCCGCAGGTCGCCCACGGTGGAGACGACGATGTCCTTGTGCGCCAGCCCGAGCACGCCGCCGAGGAAGTTCACCGCCTCGCAGACGGCATTGAGATTGTGGCTCGGTTCGCCCATGCCCATCAGCACGATCTTCTTCACGTCGGGACGAACGGCGAGGGCCTCGCGGACCTGCGCAACGATTTCGGCGCTCGAGAGCTGCCGCACGAGACCGCCCTTCCCGGTCATGCAGAAGACGCAGCCGACCGCGCAGCCCACCTGCGTCGAAATGCAGAGGCCCTGTCGGGGGAGCAGCACCGACTCGACGCATTCGCCGTCGGCGAGGCCGACGATCAGCTTCATCGACTCGGCCTGGCCGCTCTTCACGGGAAGACAATGAGAAAGCCCCTCGAGCCGGGCGCGGATCTCGGGCAGCTTTTCCGTGATGCCTTTTGGAAAGCTTTCGCCCTTTTTGGCCTCCCACGGCGCGCGTCCCATCCAGGCGAGAAAGAGTCGTCTCACATGCTTGGGTTTGGCGCCGAGCGCCAGCCATTCGGCTTCGAGTTCACTGAGATGGGGGCCGCGGGCCATAACCGTCCTCTGAGGCGTGCAAGGGATGCGACATTGTAGCGGCTTCTTCAGCTGTGCAGCGTGCAGGTCCGCAGGCATTGCTCCACGAAGCTTTTGTCATCGGAGTTGTGGCGAAACGTTACGGCTATTCGGAAGAAATGGGTATTTCAAAGCCAAGGGCTGGTCAGAAACCTGCCCTTGTTTTTGAGGGAGTCCTGAGGTAAAACGGCTCCCTCATCATCCATGCATCAAGTTTTGCAAACGCAAGAAACGGGATAAAGTCGATGTCGTCCGTCAGATGAATATTGAACTTGTGAGCTTCAGCGCAGTGATAATCAGACTCCGCAGGAAGATCTAACATATAATATAATTTATATTATAGTTACTTAAGGAAAGCATAATATGTCAAAAGCGACCCGATCTGTTCTGCTGCCACGTCGGCTTGCAAACTTACTTAACACCGTCGGAGAACAGATTCGTGCGGCTAGACTGAGAAGGAATTTGCCGATCGCTCTAATAGCCGAACGTGCACAGTGCTCTCATGTGACAGTCGGAAAAATCGAGAAGGGCGACCCTACGGTTTCCATGGGGGCGTACCTGCGTGTCCTGTATGCCCTCCAACTTGCGGACGATATCCGGAAGATCGCTCAGGATGATCCGCTCGGAAGAGAACAGCAGGATCTCGAATTAAGAAAGAGGGCTTCACGATGATCGGCGCACAAAACGATTCCGTGGTTGCGTATTTGGATTGCGATTGGCTGGATGCGGCCGTTCCTGTCGGTACGCTTCGTTGGGAGATGCTGCGCGGTGCTCCCAAGTTTTCGTTCGAGTTTGATGCCGAATGGCTGAAGAGGTTCCCGGACATCTATTTATGTGCCGACTTGAA
>JAXEEN010000256.1:0-20273 GCA_034104065.1 Sutterella sp. | reverse complement strand
CTCCTTCGAGGGGACGCGGTTTCGTGATAAACCATACAATGCGCGCTCAATAAACGCTGTTTTCCGTTCAACGTCGTTTTAAGAGGACAATAAAGAGATGACGCTGATTGGTTTTGTGATGCTCTACATGCTGCTGACCATTGCGGTAGGCATGTTCGCGGCCACCCGCGTGAGCAGTACCAACGACTTTGCACTCGCCGGGCGCAGTCTTCCCCTGCCCATGGTGATTACGGCAACCTTTGCCACCTGGTTCGGCTCCGAGACTATCCTCGGCCTTCCGGGACGTTTTATCGAAAGCGGTATTGCGGGCGTCATTGAGGAGCCCTTTGGCTCCGGCATGGCTCTTATCCTGGTGGGCATGTTCTTTGCCCAGAAGCTGTACCGTCTGAATATTCTGACGATCGGCGACTATTACCGTGAACGTTACGGAACCAAGATTGAGGTTCTTTGCACGCTCTTTATTGTGCTTTCGTACCTCGGTTGGGTCGGTGCGCAGGTGGCGGCTCTGGGGCTGGTGATCAACCTCATTACCGAGGGCTACATTTCAGTGACGCTCGGTATGGTGATCGGTACGTTCGTCGTTCTTGCCTACACCGTATACGGCGGCATGTGGTCCGTTGCTGTGACTGACTTCGTGCAGATGATCATCATTGTTCTCGGTTTGGCGGCCATTCTTTTCTTTGCCTCGGATCTCGCAGGCGGTTTTGACAAGGTCATCGGCTATGCCCAGGACCATGATCTTTTCCACGCCTTGCCCGAACCTACACCCTCTGGTTGGCTTTTTTGGATTTCTGCTGCTATTACCATGATGATTGGGTCCATTCCGCAGCAGGACGTGTTCCAGCGAGTCATGTCTGCGAAGAATGCGCCGACTGCGGTTGCCGGTCCCATCATCGGCGGATGCGTCTACATCATGTTTGCCTTTGTGCCGATGTTCATTGTGATCTCGGCCATTCTGGTGATGCCCGATCTCGCCCAGAATCTGCTGTCCGAAGATCCGCAGCGTCTGCTTCCCACGCTGGTTCGTGACTACATGCCCATGTGGCTGCGTGTGCTGTTCTTCGGTGCAGTCCTGTCTGCGGTGATGTCTACGGCTTCCGCCACGATGCTGGCTCCCTCTACGGCCTTTGTGAGCAACATCCTGCCGCATCTGATCAAGCTCAATGACGAGCATATGCTCAAGGCGATGCGGCTGACGGTGTTCATTTTCGCGCTGATGGTCCTCAGCTACTCGCTTTTCGTTGAAGGCACTGCGATTTATGACATGGTGGCCATGGCCTATCAGTTCCCGGTCATTGGTGCCTTCTGGCCGTTGGTCTGTGGTCTATATTGGAAGCGTACGACTCGTCTCGGCGTTTACTGTTCCATGGGGCTCGGCGCTTCTGTCTGGCTGGTCCTGACGGCAACCCCGCTCGGTGATGTTTTCCCGAATGTGCTCGGCGGTTTCCTCGCTGCCGGCGGCGGTATGGTCGTCGGTTCTCTGTTGCCTACGCGCGGCAACCGCGAATATTTGGCCTGGTGGCAGGAAAAGAATCGCGACAATGTCATTAACGAACCGCTGATGCCGAATGTTGCTCCGGTTCCGATGACGAATCCGGCCTGATAAAATTCAGTGACCATATCACCGGCGAGAGGTCTCGATGAGGTCTCTCGCCTTTCTTTTCTGAGGCTGCTTCTCGGCTTCGTCACTCACCGGTGTAGTCCATGAATATTGTTGTTCTTGCTGCTGGTATGGGAAAGCGCATGCATTCCCGCCTTCCGAAGGTTCTTCAGCCGCTTGCCGGCCGTCCTATGCTTGACCATGTGCTTGATGCTGTCCAGGGCTTATCTGCTCAGCCGGCAGTTGTGGTTGTTGGACACTGCGCCGATGAAGTGAAGGCCAGATACGCCGACAGAAAGGACCTCGTTTTTGCACTGCAGATGCCTCAAAAGGGAACCGGACATGCGTTGATGCAGGCATGGCCGGCGATTAATAAAAATGATCCTCAGACGCTTGTCTGCCTGGGCGACGTGCCGCTGCTTGCGAAAGAAACTCTGCTCGGCATGAGGGAAGCCGCACAATCGAGCGAGCTAGTGCTTCTTACCGTTGTCCTGGACAACCCGAAGGGGTACGGACGTATCGTGCGCGATGCCTCGGGGGCGGTGACGGCGATTGTGGAAGAGAAGGACGCGACTGAGGCACAGAGAGCGATCCGCGAGGTCAACACCGGCATCATGGTGCTGCCGACTGCAAGGCTGGAGCGATGGTTCTCCGAGCTGCGAAATGACAATGCTCAGGGCGAGTACTACCTGACGGATTTGATCGGTTTTGCGGCTCGTGACGGAATATCTGTCTCTGCGGTGCATCCGGGCAGCGTTTATGAGGTGGAGGGCGTGAATTCCAAGGTCCAACTGGCGGCGCTTGAGCGAACCTGGCAGCGTGCACAGGCTCAGCGTCTTCTGGAGGACGGCGTCACGCTGATCGATCCCGACAGAATCGACATCAGAGGTGAATTGATCTGCGGGACTGATGTGGAGATTGATGTAGGCTGCGTGTTCGAGGGCCGAGTCGTTCTCGGGAACGGCGTGCGCGTCGGTGCGTACAGCGTGATTCGCAATACGACAGTTGCCGACGATGTTCAGATTCTGCCTTTCTGTCACTTTGACGGAGCTCAGGTTGGTGCTCAAAGCCGTGTCGGCCCGTATTCCCGTCTTCGCCCGGGGGCCGAACTTATCGGCAACAATCATATCGGCAATTTCGTTGAGGTGAAGAAGTCGGTGGTGGGACAGGACTCCAAGGTCAATCATCTGACTTATATCGGCGATACGGATATCGGTGCCCGAGTCAATATTGGTGCCGGTACGATCACGTGCAACTATGACGGCGTAAATAAATTCAGGACCGTGATCGGAGACGACGCATTTATTGGTTCCGATACTCAGCTGGTTGCGCCGGTTGAGGTCGGAGCGGGCGCAACGATCGGTGCAGGCACAACGCTGACCAGAAACGCACCGGCTGGCAAACTGACTCTGTCCCGTGCCCGTCAGGTGACGATCGAGGGCTGGCAGCGTCCCGTTAAAAAGAAGTAATCGAAAGAAGACTCATTATCGAAGGAACTGAATATGTGTGGGATTGTTGCTGCGGCAAGTTATCGCAATGTGGTGCCGGAGCTTCTTGAAGGACTGCGCCGTCTGGAATATCGCGGCTATGACTCCTGCGGCGTGGCGACTGTCACAGAAGATGGCCTTCGTCGGGCTCGTTCTGTGGCACGTGTGAGAGAACTGGCGGAACAGGTGGAGTGCGATGGAATCACTGGTCAGACGGGCATCGCTCACACCCGTTGGGCAACGCATGGCGCTCCTGAAGTTTTCAACGCTCATCCTCTGATGTCTCGCGGGCATATTGCTCTCGTTCATAACGGCATCATTGAAAATTACGAAGAAATTCGGTCTGAGCTGATGTCTCGCGGATATGTGTTCACGAGTCAGACGGATACGGAAGTGATTGCTCATCTCATTAATGATTTCGACGCCGGAAATCTGCTCGAAGCTGTGCAGAAGGCTGTTTCTCGTCTGAGAGGCAGCTATGCCATTGCCGTGATCGCTTCGGATGAACCGCATCGCCTGATTGCGGCCCGCCAGGGCTCTCCCTTGGTTCTCGGCCTCGGAGACGGAGAGAACTATGTTGCATCCGATGCCATGGCGATTGCCGGGATTACGGATCAGATTGTGTATTTGGCCGAGGGAGATGTCGTCGATGTCACGCCGCAGGCTAAGCAGGTTTACGCCAGGACTGAAACCGGCGGATTTGAGCCGATCGATCGAGAGGTGCGCGTCGTTCATGCGTTTTCCGGGGCTGTTGAACTCGGCCCCTACCGTCATTACATGCAGAAGGAAATTTTTGAGCAGCCGAGAGCGGTCAGCGATACGCTCGAAGGTGTGGCGGCGATTACTCCTTCGCTGTTCGGCGACGACGCAGGAGAAGTGCTTCGCGGTACTTCCCGCCTTCTGTTCCTGGCTTGCGGAACTTCCTACTATGCAGCTCTGACGGCTAAGTATTGGATCGAGGAAATCGCAGGAGTTCCCTGCGATGTGGAAATTGCCAGCGAATACCGTTATCGAGCTTCCGTTCCCGATCCCAGAACGTTGGTCGTCACGATCTCACAGTCCGGAGAAACGGCCGATACTCTGGCGGCGCTGAGGCACGCTCGTGATGATCTCGGAATGAAGCGGACGCTGACGATCTGCAATGTGGCGACGTCCGCCATGGTTAATGAAAGCCGGCTTGCCTACATCACTCGCGCAGGAGTGGAAATCGGCGTGGCGTCCACCAAGGCTTTTACGACGCAGCTGACGGCTCTTTATCTGCTTGCGCTGACGCTTGCCAAAATCGAAGGACGCCTGAGCGCAGAGGAAGAGGAGCAGGAACTGAAGATGATGCGTCATCTGCCTTTGGCCATGAGTGCCGTACTGGCTCTCGAACCGCAGGTGATGGCCTGGTCGGAGCGTTTTGCTTCCAAGCAGCATGCGCTTTTCCTCGGCCGAGGGATGCATTACCCGATTGCGCTTGAAGGTGCCTTGAAGCTTAAGGAAATCAGTTACATCCATGCTGAAGCCTACCCAGCGGGCGAGCTTAAGCACGGTCCTCTTGCTTTGGTGGATCGGGAAATGCCGGTTGTGACGGTTGCTCCGAATGACAGGCTTCTTGAAAAGCTCAAGAGCAACATGCAGGAAGTTAGAGCTCGCGGCGGCGAGCTGTATGTCTGTGCTGACGGCGATTCTCGAATTGATTCCGCCGAGGGAATGCACGTTATCCGTTTGCCGGAGAACTACGGCCGGCTGTCTCCTATTCTCCACGTTGTGCCGTTACAGCTGCTGGCCTACCATACGGCGCTTGCACGCGGAACGGACGTGGATAAACCCCGCAATTTGGCGAAAAGCGTGACAGTGGAATAATTGATCGGACGCGAAGGATAATAAAAATGCCGCATTACGGAAGTAATGCGGCATTTCTGTATGATGCCCGGAATCAGCTTCCGGCCATAAAAGTTCGGATGCCCGAACCGACGAACTGAACGCCGATGCAGATCAGAATGAACCCCATCAGCTTGCCGAGCACAAGCGTGCCCGACGGTCCGAGTCGTTTGGTCAGAATGTCGGAATAGCGCATGACGGACCACGAAGCCAAGGCCGTGCAGACGATGGCAAGAACAGTCCATCCAAGCGCGATGCCGATGTCGATGTAATCAGTGAGTTCGGCAATTTCTGTCGAAAAACCGATGACCACGGCGATGGTACCGGGACCGGCAATACCTGGCATGGCTATTGGGAAGAATGCATAGTCATCCTTATCCCGTCGGACGATCGGTGCTTTGTTCGGAGAATTGCCTCCGAAAAGCATCTGATGACCGATGGCTGCGACAACCAGGCCGCCGGCGATACGCATGGCACCGTAGGAGATGCCGAAAAAGGCAAGGAGCATGTTGCCGCCCAACAGGCTGACAATCATGATCATGCCGGCGTAAATACCGGCCCAATTGGCTTGCTGACGACGCCGTTCCTCGGACATCCCCTGAGTGAGGCTCACGAAAAGCGGGAGTTTCGAGAGCGGATTGGTAATCACCAAAAGGGAGACTAATCCCCCTAAGAAGTACTGAAAATGAATGGCATCCAACATGGTCGTGAAGAATAGCCTTTGCGACCGTCCAAAAACATGCTCCGTTGGAGCATGGAGAAAGGGAAATGTCGGGTCGTGCGGGCAGCTTCTGTTGCGGCACCTAAAATGAAGGCGACAGGCTAGTCCATCCGACGCAGGTTTGCAAGGGACTTTAATCAATGATTGATAAGAATTGATGCAGAATCTCCCCCGACTGCTGAGGCAATCCTCGCGGACTTGTGATATAAAGCTGAATACTTGTTCACTGTGAACCGTTGTTCAACCGGTGAAAACTAAAAAAACGATTAAAAAATACATTAGTAAGGTGAGATTGACTTATGCTGTCAACACGTAAAACCATTGTTGCGGCGCTGATGTGCGCGCTCGGTGCATCCGCTGTGCTCGTCGGTTGCAAGGATCAGGCTCCGCAGCAGGCGGCAGCCCGACAGATGCCTCCGACCGAGGTGACGTTTATTACGGCGAAGGCAGAAGATCGTGTTCTTGAAACCGTACTTTCCGGCCGAACCAATGCGTTCTATGAGGCGGAGGTCCGTCCGCAGGTCAACGGCATTCTTCAAAAGCGCCTTTTCCAGGAAGGCGCTGAAGTGAAGGCCGGCGAGCAGCTTTACCAGATCGATGATTCGGTTTACGTTGCATCCCTTCGCTCTGCAGAGGCATCTCTCGCTCAGGCCCAGGCAACGCTTGTTCGAGCAGCTGCCGATGCCCGCCGTTCCCGAGAGCTCGTCAAGGTTAACGCTGTGTCCAAGCAGACGGACGATGCCGCTCAGGCTGCGTATAAGGCAGCCAAGGCTTCCGTGAAGGCAGGGGAGGCCGCCGTTGCCTCCGCTAAGATCAATCTCGATTACACCAAGGTCCGCTCCCCGATTTCCGGTCGCGTGTCCCGTTCGGAATTTACCGAAGGTGCTCTGATGGCGGCGTATCAGGCTACGCCTCTGACCCGCGTTCAACAGCTTGACCCCATCTATGTGGACGTGACTCAGGATGCAGACCAGATTCTTAGTATCCAACGCGACATGGCGTCTGGCCGTCTGCGCTCTGATGAGGCCGGCAGCGCCAAGGTCGTTCTCGAATTTACCGACGGAACGACGTACGCTCATGAAGGCAAGCTGACGTTCACCGACGTAAAGGTGAACGAGTCAACGGGATCGGTCAATCTTCGTGCGGTGTTCCCGAACCCTGACCGCCTTCTCATGCCCGGGCTTTATGTCCGTGCCAAACTGATCGAAGGGGTGCGTCCTTCGGGGGTTGTTGTTCCGATGCAGACACTGATGCGCGATGCGAAGGGCGAAGGATATCTCTATCTTGTAACCGTCGACAATAAGATTGAAAAGCGTTCCGTGAAGGCAACTCGTACGATCGGTGCCAACTGGCTGATCGACGAAGGCCTTAAGGGAGGAGAGCGCGTGGTGTACGAAGGCTTCCAGCGAGTGCGTCCCGGAGCCCAGGTTGCTCCCAAGGAAGCCAATTTGGATACTTCCGTTCAGAACACCGGTTCGCCGCTCTTCCACTAAGGCAGGAATCCGATAATGTTTTCACGCTTTTTTATTGAGAGACCTGTTTTTTCGTGGGTGATCGCTATCGTGATCATGCTCGCGGGTCTGCTCTCAATTTTTACTCTGCCGATCAGTCAGTTTCCTCAGATTGCTCCGCCTCAGGTGGCCATTTCTGCAACCTATCCGGGTGCTTCTGCGGAAACAATTGAAAATACCGTTACGCAGATTATTGAACAGAACCTGACCGGGCTCGACGGCTACATGTATATGTCGTCGACTTCAGATTCGTCCGGGAGCATCTCTATTACGGTCACGTTCGAGGCCGGTACCGACCCCGACATGGCTCAGGTTCAGGTACAGAACAAGATTCAGACTGCAATTACCACGCTGCCTCAGGTTGTTCAAACGCTCGGCGTCACCATTGAGAAGACGTCGGCCAACTTCCTGATGGTTGTGGGCTTTATCAGCGGCGACCACTCTATGACCGCTTCGGACTTGGGCGACTATCTGGTCGCGCATGTTCAGGAGCCGCTCGCTCGAGTGGAAGGTGTCGGCGAGGCGCAGGTATTCGGTGCCGAATACGCTATGCGTATTTGGCTGGATCCGGACAAGCTGGTTAAGTACAAACTTAATCCGAGCGATGTAAATGCGGCCATTGCCGCCCAGAATGCGCAGATTTCTGCCGGCGGTATTGCTCAGCAGCCGACGGACGGCAAGCAGGAATTTACGGCGACGATTTCTTCGGCGAGCATGCTGCAGACTCCGGAGGAGTTCCGCAACATCCTGGTAAAGACAACCGAAGACGGTGCTAAGGTTTATCTGCGCGACGTCGCCCGGGTGGCCATGGGACAGAATGACTACATGGCCTTCGGTTCGTACAACGGTTATCCGTCTGCCGGTATGGCCATCCGTCTCGCTTCCGGCGCCAATGCCATTGCTACCCAAAAAGCAGTCATGGCACGTGTTGAAGAACTGAAGCCCAACTTCCCGGACGGGGTTGAAGTGGTGATTCCGTTCGATACTACGCCTTTCGTGCGTGCAGCTCTCGGTGAAGTGGTGAAGACGCTTTTTGAAGCCATCGTGCTGGTGGTCTTCGTGATGTATCTGTTCCTGCAGAACTTCCGGGCCACTCTCATTCCGACGATTGCTGTTCCGGTTGTGCTGCTCGGTACATTCGGTGCGCTTGCCGCCGCCGGGTTTTCCATCAATATGCTGACGATGTTCGCCATGGTGCTGGCCATCGGTCTTCTGGTGGACGACGCTATTGTGGTTGTAGAAAACGTCGAACGCGTCATGCGTGAGGACGGCACGGATCCGAAGACGGCAACCATCAAGTCGATGGGAGAAATTCAGTCCGCTCTGATCGGTATTGCGATGGTGCTGTCTGCCGTGTTTGTGCCGATGGCTTTCTTCGGCGGTTCGACCGGCGTGATTTACCGTCAGTTCTCCATCACGATCGTGTCGGCGATGGCTCTGTCGGTCGTGGTTGCTCTGACGCTGACTCCGGCGCTTTGCGCCACGATGCTGAAGCCGATCAGTCACGAAGAGCATCACGGCAAGGGCGGTTTCTTCGGTTGGTTCAACCGCAGTTTCGAAGCACTGACCCATGCGGTCAAGAATGCTATCGGTCAGGGCATCCGCCACTATGCCATGGTGCTGGTTGTCTATGGCGGCGTTCTCGCGCTGATGGTACTCGGGTTTATGAAAATCCCGACATCCTTCATGCCGCAGGAAGACCAGGGCGTCATGATGATGATGAGTCAGCTGCCGGACGGTGCCACCATGGAGCGTACGGACAGGGAAATGCAGAAAATCACCGATTATTTCCGCAAGGCGGAAACGAACACGGTGGACTCGGTCTTCGCTGTGCGCGGCTTCTCGTTTGCTGGTACCGGTCAGAACATGGCTCTCGGCTTCCTGAAGCTTAAGGACTGGAAGGACAGAACGACGCCCGATACGACGGTGAATGCCATTCAGGGACGCGCGATGGGGGCATTGATGATGTCGCCTGACTTTAAGCAGGCGAGCACTTTCGTTTTCCCGCTCCCGCCGGTGCCCGAACTCGGTGTGGCTGACGGTTTCGATTTCTATATTCAGGACAATACCGGCGGCACGCATGAACGCCTGATGCAGCTGATGAATCAGTTCCTTGCGAAGGCCAATGCGGATCCCCGACTGACGATGGTCCGTCACAACGGCATGTCCGATACGACGCAGCTCAAGCTGACGCTTGATTACGAAAAGCTTTCTGCGCTAAATCTCGATATTGCTTCCGTCAATTCGGCCATTTCGACGGCGTTGGCAGGCTCCTATGTGAACGACTTCATGGATCGAGGCCGCGTGAAAAAAGTCTGGGTTCAGGGCGAGACGGGATCGCGAATGCAGCCGGAAGACATTCTTCGCTGGCATGTTCGCAATGCTTACGGAGAAATGGTGCCGATTTCGACTTTCGCCCGTTTTGACTGGACGTACGGCAGTCCGCGTCTCGAACGCTTCAATGGTCTGGCGGCCGTGAATATTCAGGGCAGCCCGAAAGCCGGCGTATCCTCCGGTCAGGCCATGGAAGCCGTGGAAGAGATTGCAAGGGAAGTATTCCCGGCCGGATATGAGATCGCGTGGAACGGTGTCTCTTATCAGGAAAAGGCGGCAGGTTCTCAGGGACCCATGCTGTATGCGCTGTCTCTTCTGGTGGTGTTCCTCTGTCTGGCTGCCCTTTACGAAAGTTGGTCAGTGCCGATCGCCGTGCTTCTCGTGGTGCCCTGCGGTGTGGTCGGCGCTCTCGGACTCACCTGGGCACTTGATATGGCCAACGACGTCTACTTCCAGGTGGGCCTGCTGACCACCATAGGTCTGGTGAGTAAGAACGCCATTCTGATTGTGGAGTTCGCCAAGGACTATATGGAACAAGGTCGGGATGCCATTCACGCTGCTGAAGAAGCCGTTCGCGTGCGCCTTCGTCCGATTTTGATGACGTCGCTGGCTTTCGGTCTCGGTGTGTTCCCGCTGACCGTCGCTCACGGCCCCGGTGCCGGCGCTCAGAACGCCATCGGCGTGGGCGTGCTGGGCGGTATGTTGGCGGGGACCTTCCTCTGCGTCGCCTTTGTGCCAGTGTTCTACGTTCTGGTTTCTCGCTTCAGCCGCAAGAAAAAGGTCGCAGCAGCTGAGCAGTCTGCCTGATAATTAGAAAAAGGCCGGTCCTGACGGGAGACAGGACCGGCCTGCAACCAATCGGTGATAAAAATGATGAAGAAAACGATTCGGCTTCTGCCGCTGGCAGCGGCTTTGATTCTCGCCGGATGCGTGAATCTCGCGCCTGACCATGAGCGCCCTGCCGCACCAGTGGAGCAGTCCTGGCCGCAGGGCGAGGCCTATGAAGGTGCGGCGCTTCGTCAGCAGGCGCTGCCCGGCTGGCAGGAGTTTTTTACGAATGCCAAGTTGCGTCAGGTGATTGAATTCGGCCTGGCCGGCAACCGTGATTTGCGCGTTGCAGCTCTCAATGTCGAGAAGACCAGGGCGATGTATAACGTTCAGCGCTCCGAGCTATTCCCGACGGTCGCTGCAGGTGCCGCAAACGCCGCCAAGCATAATCCGGCGTCTGTTGCCGGCCGTTCAGCTACGGCACACACCTATACGGCGCAGCTCGCGATGGCGAGTTATGAAATTGATTTCTTCGGTCGCATCCGCAACCTCAATGAACAGGCCTTGCAGGCCTATCTTGCGACCGATGATGCAAGGCGAACGCTGAAGAATTCTCTCATCGCCGAAATCGCCATGGTCTGGCTCTCTCTCGGCGCGGATCAGACTCAGCTCGAACTTCAGAAAGAAACGCTGAAGAGCCAGGAGGAGAGCTTCCGTCTGATTACGGAAAGCTATCGTCTCGGCGCGGCAAGCCGATTTGACTATGAACAGGCCAGAACGACCGTGGCGGCCGCGCGTGCGCAGATTGCTTCGTACATTCGCGCCGTCGCTCAGGATCGCAATGCACTCAATTTGCTCTGCGGCGGTACGGTACCGGAAGAGCTGCTTCCTACGGGGCTGGTTTCCGGGGTGACGCAGACGGCTGCTCTGCCTGCCGGTCTGCCGAGCGAAGTTCTGCTGAACCGTCCCGATATTATGGCGAGCGAGCGTGACCTCATCAGCGCCGAAGCCAATATCGGCGTGGCTCGTGCGGCCTTTTTCCCGAGCGTGTCTCTGACGGCAGGTACGGGATCGACCGCCATGCATCTCTCCGATCTTTTTGATGCTCATACGGGATTCTGGAACTTCACGCCGAGCATCAATCTGCCGATTTTTACCGGCGGGCGCAACGTTGCAACGCTTGAAGCCGCCAAGGTCGGTCAGCGCATTGCCGTGGCGAATTATGAAAAAACGATTCAGTCGGCCTTCCGTGAAGTGGCTGACGCGCTTGCAACTGAAGGAACGATGGATCGTGAGCTCAGTGCTCGCAGAGAATATGCCGAAGCTGCCGCCAAGGCCTATGAACTTGCCGATGTGAGCTACAAGGCCGGCGCTGTGTCCTATAACGATGTGCTGACTTCGCAGCGTGCCATGGTTGGCGCCAGGCAGGCGCTGATCAGTACGGAACTTGCCAGAACCGCAAGCGTCGTGACCCTTTACAAGGTACTCGGCGGCGGTGCGTCAGAGGTTGTTCAGGAGTAAGGCGTGGCCAGAGGCAGAATACGGCCGGAAGAAAGCCAGAGTCTGGCTTCCGAGCGACGGATGCAGATTCTGGATGCAGCAAAGCGCTGCTTCAGAAACCGGGGTTTCCATCAGACGACGCTTCGCGATATCGCCCATGAGTTCGGAATGAGTGTAGGTCATATCTACAATTATTTCGAAAGCAAAGAGGCGATCATTGAAGCTTTGGTGGAAATGCAGACGGCTCGTTTGATCGAGATGATCTCCGAGGGAGGCTGCTATACGCCGACATCGGATCAGAGTGATGCCCGCCGACGGCTGGAGCAGTTTGTTGACATCTTCATGGATCCGGATTCTGCCCATCTTGCCGTGGCGATCATGGATGAGGCGCTGATCAATCCGAGAGTTTATGAGCTGACGGTTGATGCCACCAGCCGAGTGCGGGACTTCATCATTAAAACGCATTATGAATTCGGCGACGAAGACTACCGTCGAAAGATTCCTGCCTCGCTTTTTGAGGCTAGAGTCGTGAGCTTCCGCTCGATGCTGGAGGGACTGCGATTTACGTTGCTGTTTAATCCAACCATTGATCGAGAGCTGCTCAAAAAGGTGACTGTCGATCGGCTGATGCTGATTCTGCAGGCGGATTGCGAGGAAGACGGCAGGCTTACGGATTCGATGCCGGCTTGATCTGAGGATAAAAAGCTGGGTAAAGCGCTATAGTTTGGCCATGGGCATGGCGATAAGGCGAGTCATTATGATTAGGGTTATTACCCTGACCCGACCGTCGTCATTGACCTGACGATCCGATACAGGCCGCAACCCTCAGGGGGCAGCGGCCTTTTTTTGTGCGCAGACACAGCGGAACGGGCGGGTTCGAAATCTCTCCTCGGAGGACCTCAATTATGACTGCCGAATCCGTCAATAAGAAGACGCCGATATACAAGGTGCTTTATTTTCAGGTGATCTGTGCCATCATCTGCGGTATTCTGCTGGGCTTTTTCGCGCCCGACATCGGCGCTCAGATGAAACCGTTCGGAGACGGATTTATCCGTCTGATCAAGATGATCATCGCGCCGGTTATTTTCTGTACCGTCGTGACCGGCATTGCCGGTATGGAAGACATGAAGAAGGTCGGCAAGACCGGCGGATTGGCTCTGCTTTATTTCGAGGTGGTGTCGACGATCGCTCTGATCATCGGCCTTCTTATCGTCAATACGGTTCAGCCAGGGGTCGGCATGCATGTCGATCCCGCTTCACTTGATCAGTCCGCCGTGTCAGCGTACACAGGTCCGGGGAAGATGCGCTCAACGACGGAATTCATCATGAACGTCATCCCGAGCACGGTGGTGGGCGCTTTTGCTCAGGGGGATATTCTTCAGGTTCTGTTCTTTTCCATCCTTTTCGGTTTTGCGCTTCATAAATTCGGAGGCCGAGGAACACTGATTTTCGACGTTATTGAAAAATCAGCGCATGTGCTTTTCCAGATCGTCGGCATGATTATGCGAGTGGCTCCGATCGGTGCGTTCGGCGCCATGGCGTTCACCATCGGTAAGTACGGGATTGCTTCGCTTCTTCCTCTGGCCAAGCTGATGGGAACGTTTTATCTCACCTGTCTGCTCTTTATCTTCGGCGTCCTCGGCGCAATCTGCCGCATTCATGGCTTTTCCATTCTGCGCTACATCGCCTACATCAAAGAGGAACTCCTCATCGTGCTGGGGACTTCTTCTTCCGAATCGGTCCTGCCTCGAATGATGTCAAAGATGGAACAGGCCGGCGTATCCAGACCCGTCGTCGGACTTGTTATTCCGACAGGCTATTCCTTCAATTTGGACGGCACGGCGATTTACTTGACCATGGCTGCCGTTTTTATTGCTCAGGCCTGCGATGTCGATATGACCATCGGACAGCAGGTAACTCTGCTTGCCGTTCTTCTCCTGACCTCCAAGGGCGCCGCGGGCGTTACCGGTTCAGGATTTATCGTGCTGGCAGCTACGCTTTCTGCCGTTGGGCATGTGCCCGTTGCTGGTCTGGCTCTGATTCTCGGGATTGACCGCTTCATGAGTGAGGCCCGTGCGCTGACCAACATGATCGGCAACGGAATTGCCTGTGTGGTCGTCGGCCACTGGTGCCGTGAAGTCGACAACAGCAAGCTCAAGGCAGTCATGCACAGCCGCAGAGCGTATCACGAAGGGCAGGCATCCTGATGTTCGGCCCTGATCAATGACAAGAGGCCGGCAATGCCGGCCTTTTGTCTGTCTGATACTCAGTCAGTCTGGGACTTACTTCTTTTCGGGGAAGCGGACAGGGATAAAGATTCGGCCTCCGTCTCGCTGAACCAGAAGCAGAACCTGAGCGCCGCGGCATTGATCGCGAAGGTCGTCTCTGGATTTCAGAAGCTTGCCGTTGGCGCTGACAAGAATGTCGCCTTCCCGAATACCGGCTTTGGCGGCAAGCCCAGAGACTTGCGTTACGAGCAGACCGGACGTTTCAGCCTGCTTCTCTTCTTCCTTCGTCAAGGCACGGGCAGTAACGCCGAGACGGGATTCATTTTCTGCGGCAGCCTGCTTGGCTTGAGCTGCCTTGTTTGTGCCGACAGTCACCTTGACGCTGATTTCCTTCTTGTCGCGAATAACAGTCAGGGTTGCATCGGTGCCGGGACGGATCGCACTCACAAGCATCGGGAGCGATACAGAGGAAGTCACCTTGGTGCCGTTGAGAGCAGTGATGATGTCGCCTTCCTTCAGACCGGCTTTTTCAGCAGGACTGCCTTTTTCAACCTTTGTAACGAGTGCGCCCTGAGGGTTCTTCAGACCGAAGCTGTCGGCAAGTTCCTGTGTGAGTTCCTGAATGTAGACGCCGACATAGCCCCGAGTCACTTTGCCATCCTTCACGAGCTGATCCTTGATCTGCATGGCAAGGTCAATCGGGATAGCAAAGGAGAGTCCCATGAAGCCGCCGGAAGTGGAGAAGATCTGGGAGTTAATGCCGACGACCTCTCCCTTCATGTTGAACAAGGGACCGCCCGAGTTGCCGGGATTGACGGCAACGTCCGTCTGGATGAAGGGTACGTACTGATCGCTGGGCAGATTGCGCGAAAGCGCCGACACAATGCCGGCCGTGACGGTATTGTCGAGACCGAACGGACTGCCGATGGCGGCCACCCATTCGCCCACCTTCAGCTTGCTGGAGTCGCCCATCTTGAGAACGGGGAGATCCTTGGCGTCAATCTTGATGACGGCAATGTCCGTCTGCTTGTCTGATCCCAGCACTTTGCCTTTGAATTCACGCTTGTCCGTCAGTCGGACGATCAGTTCGTCGGCGCCTTCAACGACATGGGCGTTCGTCATGATGATGCCGTCGGAGGAAACAATAAAGCCCGAACCGGTGCCGCGTTGCTCGGGAATCTCCTGCGGGCCGCCGAAATTAAACGGAATGCCGAAACGGCGGAAAATCTCGGCGCCGCGCGGATCCATACCGGGAAAGCCGTGGCCTTCCACAGTACGGGCGTTGCGGATCATCTGAATGTTGACGACCCCCGGACCATTCTCTTCAACGAGTTTGACAAAGTCGGGCAGCTGTGCCTGCTGTTCACCGCCGGCAAAGATCGCAGCCTGAGCGCTCGGGGCGGGCAGACCTGCAAGACCGGCGGCGGCAATCACAGCGGGAAAAAGTGCGGTGCGGACAAACTTGGATGCGGACATGCTGAATTCCTGATGTTCTTGAGGGGCTGAGGCCGACAGCAATAAACAGCCGGCTTTCTGCTGGTCTGATCAACTTTAGACCAAAACACCGCCGCCAGGGCTTACGGGGCGGTAATGGTTGTGCAAGGAGGGTTAAATTTGTAACAGAAGCCGGCGGACGTCTCACGACAGCGTAGCTTCGGAGAGTGATGCTCCCAAACGCGGAATCCGGATTCGGAAGGTTGTGCCGCGTCCGTCCAGACCATCGTCAATCATGATGGTGCCGTGATGAATGTCGATAATGCGCTTAACAATGGCGAGCCCGAGACCGGTACCTGACGTCTTAGTGCCGAGTGCGCGGTAGAAGCGGTCGAAGACGCGGTTCCGCTCTTCAGGTGCAATACCGGGACCGTTGTCGCAGATTTCAATGACGGCTGTGTCGTTCTCTGACCGGGTTCTAATTTCAATCCTGCCGCCTTCGGGCGTATAGCGTACGGCGTTGTCCGTCAGGTTGGTCATCATCAGTCGGATGGCATCCTCCATGCCTTCCGTCGCTGCGGGATCGGCCGCAGCTGTGACAGTAATGTTCTTCTGATGCGCAATCGGCGTCATATCCTCGCAGACGCTGCAGGCAAGAGCTTCAAGTCTGACTGTGGATACCGGGCGCTTGCTCGCATCCGGATCCAGCCTGGCAAGCGTCAAAAGCTGTTGGACGAGGCGGGTGGCGCGATTAATGCCGTCATTGAGACGGATGAAACACTTCTGCTGAGCTTCAGGTGTTTTGGCCCGTTGGGCAAGCTGAACCTGAAGCTTGATGGCCGTCAGCGGCGTGCGAAGTTCATGCGCTGCATCGGAGGCAAACCTCTGCTGCGCACTGAGACTTTCACGCAGGCGTTCTAGCAGATGATTGATGGCGCTGACGAGTCCTTCCAGTTCGACGGGGAGCCCTTTGGTGGAAATCGGCTCCAGTGACGTAGGGGACCGTCGGGAGACGGACCTGGCGGTTCGCTCCAACGGCGCAAGACCGTCGCCGACGACGATCCAAACGGCGATGGCGATAAACGGCAGAAGCAGGCAGAGCGGCTGCAGCACTCGGAAGGCCGAGGCTGCGGCGAGCTCGGTACGGACCGCCATGTCCTGACCGACCGTGATAATAAGCGGGCCTGCTGCGACGGAATAAGTCCGCCAATCCTTTCCGTCCAGCTTCTCCAAAGCAAAACCCGGGCCGTCGGGCAGCGGAAGACGCTGTTTGCCTTCACGCTGCCAGACGCTGTTGGTCGCGGAATCGTAGACCTGTACCACGATCTGATAAGACTGCGCGTCACCGACGATGGTGAGATGGCTCGGGTTGCCGATCGGCATGGAGTGCATAACCGAGGCGCCGAGCGACTCGGCGGTTTCTTTCAGATGACGGTCCAGAAACTGATTGAATTCGGCCTGAGCGGAAAAGAAGGTGGCAGTAGCCGTGGTAAAACCGGCAGCCAAAAGGGCGCCGATCAGCGTCATCAGCAGTTTTCGGCGGATGGAGCGCATTTAGGTTTCCAACAGATAGCCGACGCCGCGAACGGTTTTGATGGCGCTGTCCGAGAGCTTCTTTCGAAGATGGTGGATATGCACTTCGATGGCGTTCGAGCCGACGGTATTGTCCCAGTTGTAAAGTTTTTCCTCGAGCTGAGACCGGCTCCAGACGACGCCCTGACGTTCTGCAAGCGCCGCAAGCAGTGCGTATTCCTTCGAGGAAAGAATGACCGGTTCGCCGTTGAAGGTCACTTCTCGGGTGGCGGGAGAGATGCGGAGGGCTCCCCGTTCAATGACGGGATCGGCTCGGCCTGCGGAACGGCGCAGCAGAGCACGCACACGAGCGGAAAGTTCGTCCAGATCGTAGGGCTTCACAAGGTAGTCATCAGCGCCGCTGTCGAGACCTTTGACGCGATCTTCAACGGTGTCGCGGGCCGTTGTGACAAGAACGGGAGTCGGATCCCGGCGGGCACGGATTTCATGGAGTACCTGCAGACCGTCTTTCCCGGGAAGACCGAGATCAAGAATGACCAGCGAAAACGGTGTGGTCTTCATGGCAAGAATGGCAGACTGACCGTCGCGAACCCAGTCGACGGCGTAGTCTTCACTTTCCAGAAAATCGACGACACCCTCACCGATCATGTCATCGTCTTCAACGACAAGAATTCTCATTTGTGTTCTCTAAAGCGTTCGTAGATGCGAATCAGGACAATACGCAGTACCGTAGCTGCAATAACGGCAAGCAGAGTAAAGCCCGGCAGAGACAGTCTCACCTTGGTGAGTGCTGACAATTCTTCAACGGTCAGCAGAGCCGGGGGAATCAGAAAAAACGTCCATCCTGCTGTCCAAATCAGTACGGCGGCGGCGAAAGCTGCGCCTGCGCCGGTTTTGTCGGCAGTCAGGCGGGCAAAAGCAGCAGGGCCGCTCAGACGCCACGAGAGCGCGGCACGAAGCAATACTGCTGTGCCGAAAAGACCGTACTTTCCGAGCCAAAACAGTATTTTATCGTCGCTAGGGGCTGCGCGGCTATTGCATAATTGACGGGGTTCGCCCCTCAGACCGTACAGAAACAGCAGACTGCCCGTCAGCAGCGAGCCGAGTGCGGCAGACGCAGCGGCTTCACACGGGCCGGTCACTTTGGCGGACGCGAACAGAACAGCCGTCAGGATGCCGGCTTCAGTGTCGGCGGCGGCGATGACAAGAAGGACCAGAAGCGGCCATTCGCTGATGAAGTCCATGTTGTTTTGATCATTATCGGATTGGGATCCGCATATTCTAAGGAAAACCGATGCTTCCACAGTCTTATGAGCCGTCTTCCGGGACCAGAACCGTGGCACATGTTGTGTACGGACTGCATTCGCTTTCCATTCTTGCCGGCATTCTGACCGGAGCGACCATTGCCGGGGCTTTCATTTTTTCATGGCCTTCCGTTCTGGCTGTCATTCTGAATTACGTATTCCGCGGAGATGCTCGGGACACGTATGTTGAGAGTCACTTTGCCTGGCAGATCCGCACGTTTTGGTTTGCCGCGCTTTTCATGGCGGTGATTTTCCTTGTCGGAACCGTACTGATGTTCGTCGGCATCGGTATCATCGTTTTCTGGATCGGCTTTCTGGTTCTGGGTATTTGGGTGGCGTACCGCATCGTATACGGTTGGCTCAAGCTGCTCCGGCATGAGGCCCTGCCGCTTTGACTTGGTGTAGACTGCCGCATTGATTTTCTAGCAAAACAGGGAACCGACATGGCGTTGGGCGCGACGGTCTATAAGGCGACAATTGACATCTCCGATCTTGACAGAGGCTATTACGGCAGCCACGTTCTGACCGTGGCCAGGCATCCTTCGGAAACCGAAGAGCGTCTCATGCTGCGCGTACTCGCCTTCTGCCGCCATGCGGGAGAGCATTTGGAATTCGGTCGTGGGCTCTCGACGGAAGGCGAGCCGGCACTTTGGGAAATCGATGATACGGGCGCGATCGTGACCTGGGTCGAAGTGGGATGTCCCGATGTCAAACAAGTCAGAAAGGCCGCAGGCCGCAGTGCTCATGTTCTGGTTGTTGCCTACGACGATGCTCGAATCATGCCTTGGTGGGAGTCTTCACGGGGAGATTTCGGCAAGATCGCAAAGCTGAGCGTCATCAGCGTGAGCGATGTTCAGGTGAGAGCCTTGGGAGATATGGCCTCGAGAAATATGAAGTTGGCCGTCACCATTCAGGACGGCGTCATCTGGGTGAGTAACGATCGGGATTCGCTGCAGATTGACATTCACGTGCTCCAGAGCGAGCGCGAGGAATACTGAAGCAAAGCATCAGAGAGAAACGAAAAGAGCCGCAGCGACCGCTGCGGCTCTTTTCGTTTCTGCTGTCAGCACTGGCGAAGACTGTCAGCCATTCTCCAAAAGGCTCCCTCAAGACGGAGACGAAGCTCCGTATCTGAGACGGTTTCTTCCAGTGCACGGCGCATGCAGAGCATCCAGGCGTCACGCGCTTCGGTATCGATCGGAATGCTGCGGTGATTTTCCCGGAGCATCGGCATGCCGTGACGTTCCGCATACAGTGCAGGCCCTCCGAGCCAGCCGGTCAGAAACTCAATCATTCGGGTTTCATAGCCGGACAGATCTTCCTGGTAGAGACTGCGCAATGTTTGGGCCTCGGGAAGAGTCTCGAGTGCGTGAATATCAGACTTAACCAGCCGAATGACACCCTGCTCTCCGCCGAGACGGGTGAAAAGAGAGTCCGCTTCCGACATGGTGTGCAATCCTTAAAAAAACACTCGCCAGGCTCCGATAAGAAGAAGCAGCCATCCGAGAACAGGCGAGAAAACAGCTCTCAGCCATCGAGTGCGTGGGATAAATCCGAAGCCGTAGACCCAGCAGATGCTCATGCCCGCCATCAACATCACCAACCAGCCGTGGGGTACCGAAGCGCCGTCAGGTGCAACAGCACGCGGATAAATGACGATGAGAGCGGCGACGGCTGCCGCGGCGATAACGGAAAGAAGCTTCAGAAGGCCCGAACCTGGACGAGGTTCGGGCCGGTCTTCGGCTTTCGGAGACTCAGTCTTCATGCTTGGAGAGGACGCTTTCAAGAACGGCGGCCAGAAGGATGGAAAAACCAAGCCCCATGATCCAATAGAAATATGCCATAGCTTTGTCCTTTAAACGGGAGAGCTCTTCCAAAAGGGAGCCCTCCCGGATGAACGCTTTCTCAGTAGAGAGAGTGGGAGTTCTTTTCGATATATTCGCCGGTGAGCTTGCCGCTCATCACCTTGTAGGCCCAACCCGTGTAG
>JAXEEN010000255.1:0-3447 GCA_034104065.1 Sutterella sp. | reverse complement strand
GGCACTGTCGCAGGACGGTGCCTTTCTGCTTTTGTGCTGACGCAGTTTCGCTCAGCCCTCTCCGGAGATGCGCATGGCACTCATCATCGGCCTCACCGGCGGCATCGGCGCCGGCAAAAGCACGGCATCAGCCTTCTTCGCCCGGCTGGGCGTGCCCGTCGTCGACGCGGACGGCATTTCCCGCGCCCTGACCGGACCGGGCGGCCGGGGATCCGCCGCCGTGGCCGCCGCGTTCGGGCGCGGCATGCTCGACACTTCGGGCGCCATGAACCGGGCGGCCATGCGCGAACTCGTGTTTCGCGATCCCGCCGCCCTGCGCCGTCTTGAGTCCGTGCTCCATCCGCTGATCGGCGAGGAGATCGACGCCGCCTTCGAAAAGCACGCCGCCGCCCCTCTGGTCATCTACGACTGCCCGCTGCTCTGGCGGGAAAACTTCCGCCGTCCGGCCGTCGCCCGCATTCTCGTCATCGACGCCTCGGACGCGGTTCGTCTCGAACGCATTCTGATCCGTCCCGGCATGACCCGGGACACGGCACTTCGCATGATGGCGGCGCAGCCGCCGCGGCGCGAAATCCTGCGCATTGCCGACGACGTCGTCGTCAACGAAGACGACGAAGCCTCACTGCAGGAAAGACTCACAGTTCTTCACAACATTTGGATGGCACAAACCCGATAGGCGGCAACAAACCGAGAAACGCTGTGGTATTTTATTTAGCATAGGCATTTTCCCTGTGATCCCGCACCGACATCAGACATGTCCGCCGCAGATTTTCTCCTCTACGAATTTCCCTGCAACGAGAAAATTCGCATGTACCTGCGTCTTGAGTCGCTTTTCCGGCGTTACGACTGGTTCTGCGCTCAGGACTCCTCCGTCGCCCATCAGGCGGCGATTGCGGCGCTGTTCGACCTTCTCGACGCCACCGCGCGTTCTGACCTGCGCAACGAGCTCATTCAGGAACTCGAGCGTCACCGCCAGCGGCTCATGCAGCTGCGCGGCACCCGGGAAGTCAAGCAGGAAACCCTGATTCGTACGCTCGACGAGCTCGGCGCCGCCATCAGCACCGTGGCCGGCACGGTCGGCCGCACCGGTCAGAGCGTGCGCGAAAACCAGTGGCTGCAGCTCATCCGCACGCGTCAGTCGATCGCGGGCGGCACCTGTGAATTCGATCTGCCTCAGCTCCACCTCTGGCTCAATCAGCCGCCGGCCGTCCGCCGGGCGGAGCTCCTCAGCTACGTCTCGACGCTGATGCCGATCCGTCAGGCGGCGATGCTTCTGCTGCGCCTGCTTCGCGCCAGTTCCGTCCGCGGCGACTACACCGCCCGGGGAGGCGCCTGCCAGCTTCCGATGAACCGCGGCCAGAGTTACGCCCTGGCCCAGATCTGGCTGCCCGCCGGCAGCGATCTCGTGCCGGAAGTCAGCGCCAACAAATACATGCTGTGGATCCGCTTCTCGCGGCCCGACGGCGAACACAAGCTTCATCCCGTGCGCACGGCAACCATTCCGTTCAGCATGGGTCTCTGCTCGCTCACCTGATCTATGAAAGTGAAATGTCCCACCTGCGGGAAGGAAACCGAATACTCTCCCGCCAACCGCTGGCGTCCGTTCTGTTCGGAACGCTGCAAGCTGATCGATCTCGGCGCCTGGGCGGACGACGCCTACGTCATTGAAGGCGAACCCGGTTCGATCGACCGCATGACGCCCGAAGACGCGGAATCCGCCGCCCGCTATACGGCCGAGCGCGAAATGCGCCGCGGCGCGCGCCGCCGCTGATTCTCGGACGAGATGCAATGCAAAAGCCCGTCAGACTGTGATGTGGTCCCCGATTCTTGGACAAAGAATTAGGGACCATTTTTATGGGATCATGGAAAGATATGGTCGAGGCTCGGAAGCGGAGGTTTGTCGAGCTTTATGAGGCTGGTGCAAGCTATCCAGAGATAAAGATCCAACTAGGGATAGATGAACATGACTTCAGAGATTGGCGCGATACAATTCGTATTTTTGGCCCTTCTCGATTCCTGATGTCACATACCTCCAAAACAAAATATTCTTACGAAATTAAGCTGGCAGCAGTCAAAGCTCGTGTAGAAGAGCAGATTCCGTACCAAGATATCTTGGCCAGATATGGCGTAGCCCCCAAACTTCTCCGTCGCTGGTGCAAGATTTATAGCGAGCATGGCGAAGCAGGTCTGCAACCAAAGAAACAGGGGCGTCCGGCCGGGGCTAAGCAGAAGCCTGTGCAAGAGTTGACACCAATCGAGGAGATGGAACTCCGTATCAAGAGACTCGAAGCGGAGAATGCCATATTAAAAAAAGTTGCGGCCCTGAAAGATTGGCGAAACTGAGCAATCGAGAGAAAGCGGAGATCGTTTATTCTCTTTCAGGGCAACATGATCTTGATCTACTTTTGAAGATCATTGGGTTGCCAAGGTCGAGCTATTACTATGCCCGTAAACATCCGAAGGCAGCTACACGTCCGGACGTTCATGAGAAGGTCAAGGAAATCTTCAGCCGAACAGCAAACGGTTGTGGCCATCGCCAGATCCTCATGCGCTTGCGCCGTGAGTTTGACATTACCATCTCGAAAAAGACGGTATTGAAGGTGATGCGAGAATTGGGCCTTGTCTGCAAAATCAGGCGCAAAGGGTTCAGAAAGTACAGCTCCTTTAAGGGCGTCACCAACGCTGTTCCCAATCTTATAGCTCGCGATTTCAAGGCGGCAGCTCCCTTCACCAAGATCGGTACTGACGTGACTGAGTTCGCCTTGCCGTTCGGCAAGGTTTACCTTGCTCAGGTTGTTGACTTTCACTCAAACGAGATTCTGGCCTACTCCATCAGTCAATCACCAAACATGCTCCAACAAAAAGAGATGTTCGATGCAATGGTAAAGGTCTTGCCGCCTGAGGCATGCCCCATTCTTCACAGCGATATGGGATGGCAATATCAGAATCCGGCCTGGATTAGATGGACCAAGAAGCACAACGTTACGCGAAGCATGTCTCGCAAGGGTAACTGCTTGGACAACGCGGCCACAGAGCAGGCATTTGGCCATATGAAGGATGAGTTCTTCAAGGGGCAGTCCTGGGATGCCTTCGACGCCTTCAAAAGCGATCTAACGGCTTATATCACCCATTGGAACACGAAGAGACCTCAGGAGCGCTTGGATGGATACGCACCGTCCGAGTACCGTCAGCGTTATGTTGAAGCGAGGTAAGAGCGTTCTCGGTGGTCTGAGAGTGATGAATCGGGTCAAGGGTTGACCGAAGAAGTTGGAGGGGCCCTCAGGGAGGATCTAAGTTGTTCGGTCGTCCCTTGACGCGCCTCAGATAAAATACGCTATCGGCGTAGCCGGGGCTTGTTCGTCCCGGCTATGCCAAGCGGCGAGCGTTAAAAACGTCCGCACTCAACTTGGATTTTATTTTGCAGTCCAAGTTTCGGGGTCCAGATCA
>JAXEEN010000254.1:0-8760 GCA_034104065.1 Sutterella sp. | reverse complement strand
TGCTGTACTGGGCCCTGATCACGCTCGGCCCGCTCTCGATCGCGTTTTCGCTGACGGTGTCGGGACAGGCAGTCCGCTATGCGGCCGAAGGCCTGGATCCCGGCATTCTCGGCTGGCTCATGCCGCTCCTGCAGCTCGCGGTGCAGGCCTGCGGCTACACCTTCCTCTATAAATTCGTGCCCAACTGCCACGTGCCTCTGAAAAACGCGGCCGTCGGCGGCGCGCTCGTCGCGGTGGCCGGCCTCGTCGTTCGCGAGGGTTTCGAGTACTACGTGACGGCCGGCACGCTCGGGTCCATCTACGGTGCGTTCGTGGCGCTGCCCGTGCTTCTTCTCTGGTTCTACGTCTCCTGGATTCTGATTTTCTCGGGCGCCGCCGTGACGGCCACGATTCCGCTGTTGACGTCCGGGCGCTTTGCGGACAGCTACAAGGCCGGCAACGACTTCCTGACCGGCGTGGCGATGCTGAAGGTGCTCTGGCAGGAAAAGGAAGCTGGCCGGCCCGCCGTGCCGATGTCGCTGCTCTGCCGCGAGGCCGATACCTATCCGCTCGCCGCGCACCGCATTCTGGAGAAACTGGCCGACACGGGCTACTGCGGCGAAATCACGAACCGCCGGGCGAATGCCGATACGGACTGGACGCTGCTCTGCAATCCTGAATCCGCCACCCTTCGGAAGGCCGTGGATGCGCTGCTCGTGGACGGCTCCGTGCTGCTCGTGAAGCCCCGGGACGAGGCGAAGAACCGCCCGGCCGGCATTCTCTGCGGTTGGTACCGCGGCTTCATGGAAAGCGGCGTGCTTGCTTCGCCGATCGGCAGGCTCTTTGCCCAGGACCGCGAGCCGAAAAGAGAGTAGGCCCGTCCGAGCCCGGAAAAACGAAAAGCCGGCGGAGCGATCCGCCGGCTTTCGATTTGCCGGAGCGCCGAATGCCGGCGCTCATTCAATCAGAGGGTCAGAGCGAAAGGAAGCCCGTGCCGAAGAGCTCGGCGCGAAGATCGGCGTCGGCCACGCCGGCCTTTCGGAGACCCGCGGCGGCGGCCTTCATGAAGTCGGCCGGACCGCAGAGGTAGTAGACGGCGTCGGGACGCACGAGCGCGGCATAGTCCTCATCGCCCGGACGGCCTTCGACGGCCGTGCGGCGAAGCACCAGACGGCCGTCGGCAAGACCGGCCATCATTTCGCGGACTTCGGCGCCGAGTGCGAAGTCATTGTCGTCGCGGCAGACGTGGAAGAACGTGACCGGACGGTTTTCGGCGGCGGCTGCGCGAAGCATCGCGACCATCGGGGTGATGCCGATGCCGGCGCTCACGAAGACGGCCGGACGTTCCGGCTGAAGCACGAATTCGCCCAGCGGCGGCATCACGTCGATCAGATCGCCTTCGGCAAATTCATCATGAAGGGCGTTGGACACCATGCCGGCGGGACGGTCGCCCGCGGCGGCAATGCGCTTCACGGAAATGCGGAGATGGCGTTCGCCGGCGTCCGTCACGGTGTACTGACGCGGCTGGACGAGATTTTCGCTCTTCACGTGGAGGCGGACCGAGATGTACTGACCGGGCTTGACGGCCATGACCGGACCGCCGTCCACCGGCACGAGCACGAAGCTCGTCACCGTGGCGGTTTCGCGCTTCTTTTCAGCGATGCGGAAGCCTCTCCAGACGCTCCAGCCGCCGTCGGCGAGCGCGCTCTGGCGATAGATGTCGGATTCCAGACCAATCATCAGATCGGCCAGCTGGCCGTAGGCCGCCGCCCAGGCGTCGATCAGTTCGGGCGTGGCGGCGTCGCCGAGCACTTCCTGAATCGAAGCCAGGAGATGACGGCCGACGATGCCGTAGTGTTCGGCGCGGATGCCGATGGAGGCGTGCTTGTTGGCGATGTGCTTCACGGCGTCGATCAGCACGGCCGGATTTTCAATGTTCTGAGCATAGGCGAGCACGGCGCCGGCCAGCGAAGCCTGCTGGCGGCCGGCACGCTGATGCCCCTGGTTGAAAACCTGACGCAGTTCGGGATTGCCCTTCATCATGCGGGCATAAAAGTGCGTCGTCAGCGCAACGCCGTGTTCGGCGAGAACAGGAACCGTACCTTTGACGAGATCAATCTGCTGTTGGGTAAGCATCTGGAATACTCCGAATAATCCGTCCTCAAGCGAGGCGGGGAAACTGGATTGTTTCATCGTAGCATATTGCAGAATCTTTGGCGATAGGAAAGAACTAAGATTTTCACTAACTGACTGCAGTAGAGGCAATCCTTTAGGCGAGAGGCGCTTAGGACAGCGGGGCGCACGCTGAAATAGACGGTTCCGCCTGCTACGGAACCGTCGCTCGTCGGATCGGATCAGCGTTTGACGGGCCGTGCGGCGGCAAGAATCCGGGCAACGTCGTCCGGAAGAATTGTGCGGTTTTCGCCGAGCTTCCAGCCGCGTTCGCGGAAGCGCTCCGCAATGCGGCGGTCGACTTCTTCTCCGACGCCGGCTTCGGCAAGGCGCGTGGCCAGGCCGAGCGACGCGAAGAACTCTTCCAGACGGCCGACGGCGGCAAGCGCGCGTTCCCGGGCCGACCCTTGCGTAATGCCGAAGACGCGTTCGCCGAACTGAACCAGCTTCGCTTCCTTTTCCTCGATCATGACGCGAAGGAGCGCCGGATAGAGAATCGCGAGCGTCGCGCCGTGGGCCATGCCGGTGAAGGCCGTGAGTTCATGGCCGATCGAATGCGTGGCCCAGTCTTCGCTGACGCCCATGGCGATCATGTTGTTGAGGGCGAGCGTCGCCGTCAGCATGTAGTCCGCCAGCGCGGCGTCGTCGGCCCGGCCTTCGACGAGCATCGGCGCGATGTCGATGACCGTGAGAAGCAGGCCTTCGGCCCAGCGGTCCATGGGCCGGCTCTGGCCGGGCGAGGTCATGTACTGCTCGAGCACGTGCGCCGTGATGTCGGCGAGGCTTGCGGCCACCTGTGCGGGCGGAAGCGAACGGCAGCAGTCCGGATCGAGAATCGAAAAACGCGGAAAGTCGGGCACAGTAAAGGAGAGCTTTTCTTCGAGTTCCAGCGAGGAGACGACGCTGTAGGCGTTCATTTCCGAGCCGGTCGCCGGCAGCGTCATGACGCTCGCATAGGGAATCGCGCCTCTGGGCCGGCGCGTGCGGACGATCTCCCACGGATCGCGGGTTTCGCCTTCAAAGAGCGAGCAGGCGATGAGTTTGGAGCCGTCGAGCACCGATCCGCCGCCGACGGCAAGAATGAAGTTCACCTTCTCACGTCTGCCGAGTTCGACGGCCCGGCGCAGCGTTTCGACTTTGGGGTTGGACTCGATTCCCCAGAATTCGACATGATCGATGCCGGCCAGCGCAGTCCTGACCTGATCGTAGACGCCGTTGTTGCGTACGCTCCCGCCGCCGAAGGTCACCAGAACGCGGCTTCCATGCGGTATTTCATCGGCGAGCGAGGCAATCATGCCTCGGCCGAAAATGAGTTTGGTCGGATTGCAAAAGGTGAAGTTCTTCATGACGGACTCTCCGGATACGAAAAAGGAGTCCCGGAGGACTCCCTGAAGCAGCTTGCACGGCTGATTACTGAACCTTGGCCTTCTTCACGAGCTCAAGGAAGTGCTGCTGAACGCGCTGATTCGTGAGCGCGTTGCGAAGCGCCGGCTTCTGGCTTTCGTAGCTCGGGAAGCTCTGGGCGGGACGCTTGGCTTCAAGCTTGACGACGTGGAAGCCGTACTGAGTGCGGACCGGCACCTGGGACACTTCGCCCGGCTTGAGAGCCGCGAAGGAAGCGCCGAACGCCGGCACGAAGGAGCGGGGAACCACCCAGCCGAGCAGACCGCCGTTGGCCTTCGTCTGGTCTTCGGAGAATTCCTGAGCGAGCTTGGTGAAATCCGTGCCGCTTTCAATGCGCTTGATCAGGTTCTTCGCCTGGTCTTCCGTCTTCACGAGGATGTGACGGACCTGATATTCGGTGTCGCCGTAGGCGCGCTTTTCATTGTCGTAGGCCTTCTTCAGGTCGGCTTCCGGAACGGGGTTCTTCTTGGCCCAGTCCTGAAGCACGGCGTTGATGAGCACCTGATTGCGGGCGGCCTGCAGGTTGGCCTTGACGGCGGGATTCGTTTCAACCTTGGCCTTGCGGGCTTCCTGAAGAAGCACGGTCTGCTGGGTGAGAATGTTCTTCACCTGGCGTTCGAGTTCTGGGCCGGCGGGCTGACCCTGAGCGACGGCGTTGTCGTAGATCGCCTTCTGCTGGGCGACGGAGACGGTTTCGCCGTTGACCTTGAAGGCCTGAAGTTCAGCTTGGGCGGCACCCGCAGCCATCATGGCGGCGATGCCGAGAACCAGAATTTTCTTTTGCATTTTTGAGTCCTGTTTCCGCAGCGGAACGTCAATCGGCGTTCTGCTGCCGCGAAAGGTAAAGCCTAAGGGCGGACGGCGCGCGTCCGCAAAGGGTAATTTTTTAATTTTGCCGCTCTACGGCATTTTTTGTCATAAACCAGCCGACCCCAATTGTAAACACTAGTGTCAGAGCCATCAGTCCGAAGAGCTTGAAGTCGACCCAGATTTCCGTCGAACAGGTGTAGGCGACGGCCAGATTGATCAGCCCCGTCACGTAGAAAAAGCCGATCCAGAGATTCTGGAGTCTGGCCCAGGCTTCCTCGCGCATGGCGATTTCCGCTTTGGAGAGCAGCGTGCGGATGAGGTTGCGGCCGGTCAGATTGCCCCAGACGAGGATGCTGCCGAAAATCCAGTAGAGAATCGTCGGCTTCCACTTGATGAACATTTCGTTTCTGAGCCAGATGGTCAGGCCGCCGAAAACGACGATGACCGCCAGACTGATCCAGAGCATGGGTTCGACTTTGCGGCCGCGCATCAGGATCACCGCCACCTGGCAGAAGGTCGTGAAGATCGCGACGAGCGTGGCGATGAAGACCGGCGCCGTCGTCGCCGTAAAGCCGCCGCTCATGAACTGGCTGCAGAGATCCAGCGCCGACTCCGGATGGCTTTCGGCCGTCTTGAAGCAGACGAAGAAGAGAATGACGGGAAGAAGGTCGAAGAAGAGTTTCATGGCTGAACCGGGCGCCGACGCCCTGTCGGACAGACGGACGCGCGGATAAACGGGCATAAAACGAAAATGATAGCGGTTTTATCGAGTTTTGTCGGGTTCCTCGGACCCCAAAACAGGCCGCCCTTGGTAACATTTCGAACATTGTTTGTTCTTTCGGAAACGGATTTCCGGAGAACATCCCGCTATTGTTGTTCCATCCCGCCGGCCGGCATCCTGATCACCGGCCGCTTTTTTCCTGGACAACGGACACCATGCACTACGCAAGAAGAATTGTGCTGCTTTCGGCGATTGCGCTGATGGGCGCCTCCGCAGGGAGCGCGGCAGCGAAGGAGACAGATTTGACGAATCAAGTGAAACCCGTGCCCGTCGTTACGGTCGAGGGCATGACGGAATACCGTCTGCCCAACGGTCTGAAGGTCGTGCTCTATCCCGATGAGAGCAAGCCTACCGCGACGGTCAACATGACCTACCTGGTGGGTTCCCGTCATGAAAACTACGGCGAGACCGGCATGGCCCACCTGCTCGAACACCTGATGTTCAAGGGCTCGAAGAATTATCCGAAGCCCACCGAAGAGTTCACGAAGCGCGGCTTCCGCATGAACGGCAGCACGTGGCTCGACCGCACGAACTATCACGTGTCCTTTACGGCCACCGACGACAACATGAAGTGGGCTCTCGGCTGGCAGGCGGACGCCATGGTGAATTCCTTCATCGCCCGAAAGGATCTCGACACGGAAATGACCGTGGTGCGCAACGAGTACGAAATGGGGGAAAACCGCCCGACGAGCGTGCTTCTGAAGCGCATGCAGTCGGTGCTCTTCGACTGGCACAGCTACGGCCGCAGCACGATCGGCGCCCGAAGCGACATCGAGAACGTGGAAATCGGCAACCTTCAGGCGTTCTACCGCACCTACTACCAGCCCGACAACGCGGTGCTGACGGTGACGGGCAAGTTCGACCGCGAGGAAGTCCTCGGCTGGATCGGCGAATTCTTCGGTCCGATTCCGAAGCCCGAACGCGTTCTGCCGAAGGAATGGACGGTCGAGCCGACCGCCGACGGCGAGCGCGAGTTCACGGTCCGCCGTCCGGGCGAAACGCAGATGCTGATGGTGGGCTACCGCATGCCCGCCGCGCTCCATCCCGACTACGAGCCGCTCTCCATGGGCGTGCAGATCCTCTCGGATGCGCCGACGGGCCGTCTCTACAAGGAACTCGTCGAAACCGGTCTCGCCACGCAGGTCTTCGGCTGGGTCATCCCGGGCCAGAAGCCCGGCTTCGTGATCTTCGGCGCCATGGTGAAGAAGGGCGAAGCGCTTGAACCCGTGAAGACGAAGCTCATCGACGTGATCGAAGGCAGCTTCGCGGCCGAGCCCGTGACCGAACAGGAACTCGCCCGTCAGAAGGCCGATCAGGCGACGATGTTCGAGCGTCAGCTCGCCGATCCTGAAGCCTTCGGCGTGGGACTTTCCGACTATATTGCGCTCGGCGACTGGCGGATCTTCTTCGCGGACCGCGACGACATTCAGAAGGTCACGCACGAGCAGATCGACGGCGCGTTCGCCCGCTACTTCGTGCGCGACAACCGCGTGGTGGGCAGCTACATTCCGACTGAGGACACAAAGCGTGCCGAGATCACGCCCGCGCCTTCCGTCGAAGATTATCTGAAGGGCCGCACCTTCAGCGAGGAAGGCCGCTCGGCCGAGGCGTTCGACGTCTCGCAGGACAACATCAACGCGCGCACCATGATCGGCGAAGCGGGCGGCGTGAAGCTCGCGCTGCTGCCGAAGAAGACGCTCGGCGAAACGGTCGTCGTGCAGATGAAGTTCCTCAACGGCAACAACGCCACCTCGGTGAACGCGGCGGTCAACCTTCTCACCACGGCCATGATGCCCCGCGGCACGTCGACGATGACGCGCGACGAGATCGATGATGCGTTTACGGCCCTCAAGATGGAAGGCTCGCCCTTCAACTTCACCACCGACCGCGAGCATCTCGCCGAGGCGGTTAAGCTCGCGGGCAGCGTGCTCACGGACGCCGTCTTCCCGGAAAAGGAATTCGACACGCTCAAGCGCCAGACGATCGTGGGCCTCAAGGCCAAGAGCGATGATCCGACCGTGAAGGGCCGCGACGCCATCACGCGTCACTTCAACACCTATCCGAAGGGCGATGCGCGCCATACCGAAACGAGCGACGAGCTGATCGCCGAAATGGAAAAGCTCACGCTGGCCGACGTGAAGACCTACTGGAAGGATGTCTTCGGCACGACTGAAGGCTACATTGCGGTCGTGGGCGACTTCGAGCCCGAAGCGCTCGTCGAATCTCTCTCCGGCGCCGTCATCGGCCGCAAGACCCGCACGGTGCCCTTTGAACGCATCGTCGCCGAATACCGTCCGGTGGAAGCCGCCCGCTACGTGGTGGACACGCCCGCCAAGGAAAACGCCGCACTCTTTGCCCGTGCGGACTTCCCGGCCAACATCGCCGACAGGGACGTGCCGGCGATCATCGCCGCCGACTGGATTCTCGGCGGATCGTCGGGGCTTTCCAACCGCATCGTGAACCGTCTGCGTCAGCAGGAAGGGCTCTCCTACGGGGCGGGCAGCGCTGTGTCGCTGCCGCAGTTCGGCAACCGCGCCCACTGGGGCATCGGGGCCATCGTTGCGCCGCAGAATCTGAAGCAGGCTGAAGCGAGCCTTCGCGACGAGCTTGCCAAGGCCTTCCGCGACGGCATCACCGAGAAGGAGCTCGAGGAAGCCAAGCGCGGCCTGATCGAATCCCGCGCCGTCAACCGTGCGCAGGATACGGTGCTCGCCGGCAACTGGCTCACGCTTCTGGAAACGGGCCGCGACTGGACGTTCTCCAAGGAGATGGAGGCGGCGATCGTGAAGCTCACCGTCGAGGACGTGAATGCGGCGCTGCGTCGTTTCGCCGATCCCGACAAGCTCACGTTTGCCCTCTCGGGCGACCTTGAAAAGGCCCGCAGCGCGGGCAGGGACTTCAGCGAACGCTGACCGTCCGCACCGATGAGGCACGGGGCCCGGCAGCCGACAAGGCGGCCGGGCCTTTTCTCCGACCGATCCGGCTTTTCCTTCGTCCGCCGGACGGCATAAAATGGTCGGACTGTTCCGCCGGCGCAATCGCGGGCATCAACGGAGAATTCAGGATGGTAAATGCAATTACGGTCGAGTACGGCGACTGGAAGACCTATCAGCATGAATGCGAACGGGTGCGGCTCATGGTGTTCGTTGCGGAGCAGAAGGTGCCCCGCGAACTGGAAATGGACGAGCACGACGCCGAAGCCGAGCATTTCGTGGCTTTCGACGGCCGCCGCATGGTGGAGGGCTGCGCACGCATGCTCCCCGACGGTCATATCGGACGCGTTGCCGTTCTGAGGCCCTTCCGCGGCCGCGGCGTCGGTACTGCGGTCATGAAGGCCGTCATCGCGCGTGCGAAGGAAAAGGGCCTGGCGTCGGTCTACCTAGGCGCCCAGGTGCATGCAGTGCCGTTTTATGAAAAGCTGGGCTTTGCCGTCGAAGGCGAGCCGTTTACGGAGGCGGGGATTCCCCACCGCCGTATGAGGCTCACTTTCTGAGGCGCTGCCTCGGCTCCGTCAAGGAGAACGGCCGCTTCCCATCGGGGAAAGCGGCCGTTCGTTATTAACCAAAGAGGCCGGCCGTTTTCCGGCCCGCACCCCGATCAGGCGATGCCGAAGA
>JAXEEN010000253.1:0-2064 GCA_034104065.1 Sutterella sp. | reverse complement strand
GAGGTATTCGAGCACGTCCGTTTCGGTGTCGCTGTAGCCCTGACGCTTCACGCCGCGATGGTAGGCCGTCATGCGCCCGACGGCGTCGAAGATCGAGGAAGCGTAGCGTCGGGCAGTGAAAATGTCGGGACGGGCAGACATGTCGAACCTCAGATGTAATTAACTGTTGCCGACATTGTAGCGAGCGTCTTTTTCAGATGACTGAGATTTCACGCTTTTCTGAGCACTTTCTCCGATCGCATCTTTAGGTGATGGGCAGATGCAACTAAATGTACATAAATTATGTATAAAATTGGAAAGTTTAACCTGAGGTTTCGCGCTCCACACCCCCTCGGAAGCGCGGACCGCTTGGAGTCTGGGAGTACAACATGGGATATTTTCCGCAGTGGAAGCTCAAGGAATCCGGCATCATCGCACCCGATGAACGGCTTCCGACAGGTCAGACGCTCGCCATGGGCGTGCAGCACGTCGTTGCGATGTTCGGTTCGACCGTTCTCGCTCCGCTTCTGATGGGGTTTGACCCCAATATGGCTGTTTTGATGAGTGGCATCGGCACACTCATTTTTTTTGCCGTCGTCGGCGGACACGTGCCTAGCTATCTCGGTTCGTCCTTCGCCTTCATCGGCGTCGTGATCGCCGCGACGGGCTATGTGGCCGGTTCGGGCGCCAATGCCAACATCGGCGTCGCGTTGGGCGGCATCATGGTCTGCGGTCTGGTCTATTCGCTCGTCGGCGTGATCGTCATGCTGACCGGCGTCAAATGGATTGAACGTCTGATGCCGCCCGTCGTGACCGGCGCCGTGGTGGCCGTGATCGGCCTCAATCTGGCGCCCACGGCCTGCCGTTCCGTCGGTCCTACGGACTTCGACGCCTGGATGGCCGTCGTGACGGTGCTCTGCGTGGGCGGCGTCGCGGTCTACACCCGCGGCTTCATCCAGAAGCTGCTCATTCTGGTCGGCCTGCTCATTTCCTACGCGATCTACGCCGTTCTCGCCAACGGCTTCGGCATCGGCAAGCCCATCGACTTCTCGATCATTTCGAATGCGGACTGGTTCGGCATTCCCGCCTTCCATACGCCGGTGTTCGAAATCAACGCCGTCATGCTGATCGTGCCGGTCGTGATCATTCTGGTCGGTGAAAACCTCGGCCACGTCAAGGCGGTCACCGCCATGACCGGCCGCAATCTCGACCCGTACATGGGCCGCGCCTTCCTCGGCGACGGCATCGCCACGATGTTCTCTGGATTCTGCGGCGGCACGGGCGTGACGACCTACGGCGAAAACATCGGCGTGATGGCCGCCACCCGCGTCTATTCGACGCTGCTCTTCCCGGTGGCCGCCGTCTTCGCGATCATCCTCGGCTTCTCGCCCAAGTTCGGCGCCGTCATTCAGACGATTCCGCAGCCGATTTTGGGCGGCACCTCCATCGTGGTCTTCGGTCTGATCGCCGTGGCCGGCGCCCGCGTCTGGGTCGTCAACCACGTCGACTTCGGCAACAGCCGCAATCTGATCGTGGCCGCCGTCACGCTCGTTCTCGGCGGCGGCGACTTTACGCTCAATCTCGGCTTCTTCAGCCTGGGCGGCATCGGCACCGCCACCTTCGGCGCCATCATTCTGAACGCGATCATGCAGATCGGCGAAGACCGCGCCAAGAAGAATGCCGGCGAACCGCTGGAATTCGAAGAAGAGAAGTGATACTGCGGCAGGCGCTCCGGCGCCTGACCGCTTCAGGACACCTTCCGCCGTCAGAGGCATCGTCTGCCGGACGTTGAGGGTGAACTGCAGGAAGCAGCGTGATATGTTTCACGCTGCTTTTTTCACATCCGCTGCCGCCGCATTATGCGTTTCCCGCCGCCGGCACGGATTTCTATGCATGGTCTCCGACGATGAGGATCAGGAGCTGAAACCGCTTTATCCGGATGAATTGTCTCAATGTCGAGCTGAGTATTATCAGCGGCAAAGCGGCAGGATACAGATCCCGACGCCGGTAATTTAAATCCCTGTCGGGGTTTCTGGCGAACTGTTACAGGCATCATCAAAAAGCCGCCCGTTTCCGTCAGGATGC
>JAXEEN010000252.1:0-2369 GCA_034104065.1 Sutterella sp. | reverse complement strand
TCCTGAAGCGCCTCCTCGAAGCGCTTCGGATCGATGTCGCCGCGATGAAGGCGGCGCAGCAGACCGTTGCCGTAATTGGCAATCGCGCCGAGCGGCTGCTTGAGCTCGTGCGCAATGATGGTGGACATCTGACCCACGATGCCGGTGCGTTCAAGATTCGCAATATGCTGGCGGGACTGAACCGCTTCGGCTTCGATGCGGTCGCGTTCGCTCAGCGCTTCGCGAAGCGCCTTGGTGCGGCGGCGCACGAGAATGGAAAGACTGGTCGCGTAGCTGAGGATGAGAAAGATCATCAGCAGAATGAGCGCGATGATCTCTGCGTGCTCGCGCACGAAGCGCTGCAGGCTCCAGCTGGCCAGGTCCTGGTAGGGACCGATCTTGAGCACGTAGAAAAGGTCGTAGACCGAACGGTTCGTGACGGGCAGCGCCCATTCGGAACCGTATTTGAGGCCCGACATGGCGAGAAGCACGGCCGTCACCGCTTTTTTGAGCGTCGGATCAATGCCGCTCACGGCGCCGAAGACCCAGCCCGGGTACACCTCGGAGGAATGCCGGCAGGTAAGACCGTCGTCGGCGCGCCGGTTGATGACGACGAACTCATCGGGATCGACGTCGCCCGTGCGCTCGAGCGCCTCGAGTTCGCAGGCGGGCAGCATGCCGACGAGATCGGCATCGCGCCGGACGGCGTCGAGCAGCGACGGCATGTCCTGGCCGGCAAAAACGGTTCTCGTGCGAAGCGAGTCATATGTCGCCATTTGCCGGCGAACAAGTTCGCCCGCCCCGGCAAGCCAGCCGCCCAGCGACTCGGGCGCCGTCGCGATGAACTCTCTTCCGGAAACGGCGCTGATCGGCATCGAGGCGGCCTTGCGCTCCGCCGTGCGCTTCATGAAGAACACCGTCGCCGAGACGGCCGACGGCGTTTCGGCGTAATTGGGCCAGAGGGAGGCGATCTGCTCGACCCCGCCCATCGACTGCTCCATGGCGAAATAGTCGGAGCCGGCGATGAAGAAGTCCACCTGCCACGTCCTCACGGCGGACGTCAGGTCCTTGTCGCTGAGGTAGTAGACGCTGACGTTGGCATAGCCGAACATCCGGGCGAGATAGTCCTTCGTCATGTTGACCATCTCGGCGTTGCTCGTTCGCCCGAGCCGCTCCTGAATGCCCAGACGCATCGAACGGTTGAAGGAGAGTTCCTTCACGATGGCGGGACGTTCAACTTCGTTGTCGCCGCCCACCGGCACGCCGTCCGGACTCAGCACGGGATCGGTCAGATCCTTCTTCGTCTCAATGGCCGCACGCACGTCGCCCGAGGGCGTGCCCGTCTGCGTGCCCATGCCGAGATAGGACGAAGGTTTGGCGGAAGAAACGCCGGCGGAAAGCGCCGTGAGGGCGAAGACGGCGCAGAGCAGACTCCGGCGCAGAAGCCGGCCCGGAATTAATGAATGCATCGGACTGATCAAACTGAAACCCGGCGAAACGGATCAGGGCGCGCCGGCCGCCTCCGTCTTTGGCAAAATAAATAATTCCGGCATTTGTGCCATTTTGCCACTTCTTTTGCATCATGTCCGACAAGCCGCATTCGGGAATTCTGAAAGACACCGCGCTTCGCTACGACACGCCGCTCGCGGGGGTGCTGCCGCCCGACTGGGCCGCCCCTCTCGCCGCCTGCGGTCTTCAGACGGCGGAGGATCTCTACGAGTGCGCCGCCAACTGCGGGGCGGGCTGGTTCCGCTCGATCCCCGGCATCGACGCCGACATGGCCACCGAGCTCATGAACTGGCTCGGCCGATGCGGCGGCAGAGTGGGCGAAGTGACCGAGCGCTTTTATCTGCCCGGACGGTCTCCCTCCCTGCAGGCGCTCTCCGTCATGACGCAGTCGTCGGACGAAGGCATCGTTCCCCTCGAACGGCTTCGCGTGCCGCCCGAACTGTCGGGCGCCGGCGGGCTGAACCGAGCACCCGCCGCTGCCTGCTCGCTTGATGCCGGTACGGATCTCGAAGCCCTTCGCGTATGGCTCACCGCGCGCGCCTCCAATCCCAACACCGAGGCGAGCTACCGCAAGGAGGCCGAGCGGTTTTATCTCTGGTGCCTGATTGAAAGAAAAACCGCGCTCTCCTCCGTGCGCGCCGGCGATGCGGCGCTTTACCTGCGCTGGCTCGAAGCGCTCGGCCGAACCGACGAAGGCGCCTGGGCCTCCAAATGGCGCATTCCCCAGAGCCGCTGGATCGGTCCCAAAAATACGCCGAGAAGTTCTCCCGCCTGGCGTCCCTTCAACGGACCGCTTCAGGTGGCGAGCCGCCGCAACGCCGTGGTCTTGGTGCGTCAGCTCTTCAACTTTCTCAAGAACACGGGCTATCTGATCTTCAGTC
>JAXEEN010000251.1:0-3300 GCA_034104065.1 Sutterella sp. | reverse complement strand
GCACGGTCTGCCGCGCGGGCAGCGCGCTGCTTCTTGTTCTGCTCACTGCCGTCTACGTCGCTTCTGCGAGCTTGTCGGGCGGCTGGGAAGCCGTCGGCGGGAGACTGCTGACCGGCGATCTGGCGATGCCCTTCTGGGGCTCCGTCCTGACCGGCATGGCGCTTCCGCTCGGCATTGCGTTTGTCCGCGCACCCCGGATCGCCGGCATCGCCGGACTGGCCGCGGTCTTCGTCGGTTCGGCGCTTTTTCAATGGACGGTGCAGCTTCTCGGCACGCCGGTCTGGCACTTCTTCAGGCAGTAAACGATAATTATTCCGATAAATAATCCGACCTTCAGGATCCGACTAAAAAGGAGACGACATCATGAATTCCGAGGAAATCAGCGAACTCAAAGGCGTGCTCGAGCAGCGCGAGGCGCTCTACCGTCTGCTTGCCCGCATCTACAAGCACGAAGCCGATGCGGCGCTGCTCGACGCGCTGCGCGCTGCGGATTTTCCTGCCGACGACGGCTCTGATCTTGCTGCGGGTTTCTCTGAGCTCGCCGACTGGCTCAGAGATCCGAAGACCGATGATCCCGTCACGGAACTGGCCGTCGACTTTGCTCATACCTTCCTCGGCGCCGGCATTGCCGAAGGACTGGTCGCATACCCGTTCGAGTCCGTCTATACGAGTCCGCAGCGCCTGGTGATGCAGGATGCCTGGGAGGATGTCTGCCGCATCTACCGCGCCCACGGTCTGGCTCGCGCGAAGGACATGGACATGCATGAGGATCAGATCGGCCTCGAATGCGAATTCATGGCGATTCTGGCGGCCGAAGGCTGCCGAGCGCTGGAAAAAGGCGACGAGGCGGCGCTTGAAAAGTCGCTCTCCGAACAGCTCGCCTTCTGCGAAAAGCATCTCGCCAATTGGACCGGCGCCTTCTGCGCCGATGCCCGCAAAGCTGCTCTGACGGGCTTTTACCGCGGCGCTGCCCGCGCCACGGCGGATTTCATCCGCACGGATCTCGGCCTTCTCAGGGATCTGATGGGCAAGGAAGCTGCCTGACAGCCGACATAACAGGAGGGCCTCCTCCGGCACGCAGACACTGACAACAGGCCGCTGAGGAGTCGTCGAAAGCCCTTCCTCAGGAGTTTGCCATGTGTGCACAGCCTAAATCCCGGCCGCGTTCCCCCGCTGCGGCCTTCTCTGCCTCACCGATCGGGCGCCGTTCTCTCCTAGCGGGTTCGGTCGGGGCCGCAGGGCTCTTTGCTTTGGGTGCCGCCGCATCAGGCGGCTCCGGCACGCTCATCCGGCCGCCCGGAGCAGCCGATCCTCAGGCATTTCTGTCACGCTGTCTTCGCTGCGACCGCTGCCGCAGCGTCTGCCCGACCGGCGTGATCGGCGTGGGCGGTTTTTCAGACGGACTTGCCGTCATGCGCACGCCCGTCATGAACTACCGGCACGGCTACTGCGACTTCTGCCGCAAATGCGCCGAAGTCTGTCCGACCGGCGCCATCCAGGACTTCGATCCCGAAACGGAAAAAGTGGGGCTTGCCGAAATCACCGAAGCCTGCATCGCGCTCAGGACGGGCGCTTGCACCAAGTGCCACGAAGCCTGTCCGTACGATGCCGTGAAGCTCGACGCGCAGAACCGGCCGATCATCGACGCCGACCGCTGCAACGGCTGCGGCAAATGCGAGCTCATCTGTCCCGCAAGCGTCTTTCAGGCTTATAAGCGCGGCATGGAAAAGGGCGTCGTCGTGCGTCCGCTCAAGAAGGGAGGTGCCTTATGAGCCGCAGAACCGGACGACGCCTGCGCACGCTGACTGCCGCGGGCTTTCTTCTCATGACGGCGGCGGGACTCGCCTGGCATACGGGCTGGGGCACGCCGTCCTCCTTCGGCTGGCGCGAGATCGCCGAGGTGTGTCCGCTGGGCGCCCTCGAAGCCATGATCGCCGACCGTACTTTTATCCCCAGAGCCTTTGTCGGACTGCTGGTTTTCTTCGCTATCACGGTGCTTCTGGGCCGTATTTTCTGCGGCTGGGTCTGCCCTGTGCCGCTGATCCGCCGTTTCACGGGCGGCGACGACCGTCATGCGGCCGCCGAAGCACCTTCGCCGCTGCCGCAGGGAGACTCTTCTTCTCCGAAGGACGAACGAACGTCCTGCGATGAAGCATCCTGCGGGGATCCGTCCTGCGGTTCCCGTGAAGCCCTCGCTTCACAGTGCCGGATCTGCGGGGCGGCAAAGGCAAAAACCTCCGGCTCGGAAGCACTGCCGGAAAAGGGTCCGCTCTTAGTTCTGGGCGGCGCGCTCGCCTCGACGGCCGTCTTCGGTTTCCCGGTCTTCTGCCTTATCTGTCCGGTCGGGCTCACTTTCGCGCTGATGATCGGACTCTGGCGGCTTTTTGAATTCAACGAGCCCAGCTGGTCGCTCGCCTTCTTTGCCTTCTTCCTTATTCTTGAACTTTTCGTGCTTCGGCGCTGGTGCCATCAGTTCTGCCCGCTCGGCGCTCTGATCACGCTGATGGCGCGGCTGAACCGCACCTTCCGCGCGACGGTGAACCCGAAGGTCTGCGTGCAGTCGCGGGGCATCGACTGCCGCGTCTGCCGGGACGCCTGTCCCGAAGGGATCGATCCGAAGGGCGGAAACTCGCCTGCGCTCCTTGCCCGTTGCACCAAGTGCCGGGCCTGCGCCGACGCCTGTCCGACGAAGGCGATTTCCTTCCCCGCGTTCGAACGCTTCCTGAAAAGACAGGGCGCCTGCGAGCTGCCGAAGCCCGTTCCTGTCGCGGAACTTCCGGCGGACGTCCGCCGAAGGGACTTTGCCGAAGCCGCGCCCCGCCTTTCTCTGAAGGATGCCGTGAAGGAAAGCGAACGGTGTCTGCGCTGCGGCGAATGCGTGGCGGCCTGTCCGCTCGGCAATCCCATTCCCGAGATGATGGCCCTCATGAGCGAAGGCCGCGCCGGCGAAGCCGGACGTCTGCTTCTTGCCCGAGGCGCGCTTCCCGACATCTGCTCGCGAATCTGCCCTCAGGAAAGACTCTGTGAAAAAGCCTGTTCGATGGGCCGCGCGGAAGGCGCCGTGGCGATCGGTGCGATCGAACGCGCCGCGGCCGACGCCGCCATGGGCCGCAGGGGATTCCGCATCGGCAGACGCCGCGCCGCTCGCCGGGCTTCCTTTGCCGTCATCGGCGCCGGTCCCGCCGGGCTGGCCTGTGCGGCGGCGCTTCATGCCCGCGGCGCTTCCGTCACGGTCTTCGAGGCCCGGAGCCGTTCCGGAGGCCTGCTTTCGCATGCCGTGCCGGCCTTCAAGCTTGATCT
>JAXEEN010000250.1:0-3276 GCA_034104065.1 Sutterella sp. | reverse complement strand
TCGGCGAGGAGCTCGGCATCATCGAAAAGTCGGGCGCCTGGTACTCCTACGACGGCAAGAAGCTCGGCCAGGGCAAGGAAAAGGTGCGCGACCTGCTCAAGAACGATCCGGCGCTCTGCGAAGAGATCGAAGGAAAGATCCGTTCGATGAAGGGCATTCACCTGAAGTGCTGCGAAAGCACGGACGACGAAGCACCCGAAATGCCCGAAGACATGGCGGACGACGTTCCGCCCGTCGACGACGTCGAACTCTGATCCCGAACGCCGCGGCGGCTCCGGCCCTGCCGAGCCGCCCGGCGCACGCGAAAAAGCCGCGGTTTTCCCCGAAAGCCGCGGCTTTTCCTCACCCGGATCCCGGGCATACCCTCTCGCAAAACGCGTCGCGGCGACGCACGCCGGCCGTTCGGCGGCTAAAATGGTCCGGCGTTTCCAGCCCGAAGAGGTTTCCGCCATGGACTTTCTTTCCGACCTTCCGAAGCTTCCGCCTTCCGAGTGCGACAAAAGCGAAATGATCGCGCAGCTCAACCGCGCCTTTGCCTCCGGCAATCCCGCGCGCGTCTCCGAGGTGCTCGGCTTCATCGCCCGCGAGTACGGCATGTCCTCCGTCGCCGACAAGAGCGGCATGCAGCGCACGATGCTCTACAAGACGCTGAGCGCCGAAGGCAATCCCACGCTGCGCACCCTGATGGCCGTGATGAAGGTGCTCGGCATCACCATGACCTTCTCGCGTCCGCCCCAGAACCAGTAACCCGCGGGGCCGACCGCCGGACGCTGCGCCGGCGGTCTTCTCAGCGCGCTTCTTCCCTTCGGCCGGGCAGGTGGTACACCGCCCGGTTTCTGCCGTTGGCCTTGGCCTGATAGAGCGCCGCATCGCTGCGCCGCACCGCTTCCTCAACGGGCAGCAGACCGTCGGCCTCCTGCACGCAGGTCATGCCGACCGAGATCGTGAGCGGATCCGCCGCCTCGTAGGTACGGCTCGATTCGGCGTTCTCGCGCGAAATCCTTCTCACGGCCGCCATCAGCTGCTCGGCCGTCATCACGACGTCTTTCGCGCCGCTTCCCGGCAGCACGACGCAGAATTCCTCCCCGCCGTAGCGGAACAGTCTGCCGCGGCCCTTCAGAGTTTCCCGCAGCGCCCTGCCCGCGGCCTCGAGAACACGGTCGCCGAACTGATGCCCGCGGGTGTCGTTGATGCGCTTGAAGTGGTCGACGTCAAGCATGAGAAAACCCGTTCCCGGCGGCAGTCCCCCGCTCTCTTCGGCGAACTTCTCGAACGCCCGGCGGTTTTCCGCGCCCGTGAGCGGATCGAGCATCGAGGACGCCTGAAGTTCGCTGTAGCGCATCTCCATGGCCGCCGATTTTTCCTTCTCGGCCCGGCTGAGCAGGCAGAAGATCATCATCCAGTCGGAAAGGTCGTTGAGCTCGCGGATGATGCCCGGGCGGCCCTTCGTCGGAATCTCGCCGTTCCGATGGAAGCGCCGAACGTCGCTCACCGTCCGGCGGATCGGATAAATCACCAGTCTGCCCGCCGCGGCCAGCGCGCCGATCATCAGAAGCACCGTCACCAGAGGGAGAAGATTAAGCAGCTTGTAGCGGTCCGTGATGTCGGTCACCGCCTTCACTTCCTCGAGAAGACCCGAATTTTCGATCTGCACCAGCGCCCGGTTGAGCCGTTCCTGCGTCTCCTTCATCTCCGCGACCTTCGCGGCGAAGGCCTGCTTCGACGCGTCGAGCGCCTTCACGGCTTCGACGAGCTCGGCATGCTCGCGTCCGACCCTTTCGCAGACGGCTTCGGTCTTCGCCTTCAGTTCGGGACCGAGAGGCCGGCTGCAGGCCTCCTCGGCGATGTGCCTGAGCGCCGAGAGCGGCTTCAGAAGCTTCTCGCCCGGTTCGGCAAAGAGAGTCAGACGGTCGACCTCAAGCTGCTCGAGTCCCGTCTCGTCGGCGTCGGCCAGATACGTCAGCGTGCGGCTTCTCGAAAAGAGGCCGTGCCAGCGTTCGTAGACGTTGATCACGTCCGCATCGAGCCGGCGTCTCAGCGGCCGAACGGCGAGAATCTGCTGCTGAAGCTTCAGCACCGCCGGCTTGACGTCCTCGCGCCTGTCGAGAAGCGACTCGGACAGAAGCGCCCAGGCGTTGATGTAGGCCTCGCGGGCATGCTTCGGATTGTGCGACTCGGCAAAGGCCTGGATCGAATGGCGCAGATTGTCCATGTTGATGGCGTTGCGCTGCTCGAAGAGGATCTTCTGCACGGTGTCGCGCGTCAGCACTTCCGTCTGCGCATCGATGGACCGGCCGGTCCAGACCATGGCCAGACCGCAGAGCACCGTGAGCACGATCACGGGTCCGAAAATCAGCATGCCGAAGGTTTTGAGCGAATACTGGCCTCGCTCCCGTCTTCCTGAAAACACCGGTGCCTCTTCAGTAGTTGATGAAGGAGAAGTAGCGCAGGTTGAGCACCTGATAGTCGCCCTTTTCCTTCAGGGATTCGATCGCCCGGTTCACCGCCTCGATGAGCGGCGCCCGGGTCCTGAGCGCCGTGATGCGCGCCTGCGTAAGAGACGAGTCGATGTCGTCGACGCTCCCGCCGATGTAGAAGCGCTCGCCTTCGGGACTCTTCAGGAATCCGTAGCCGGGCAGACCGTCGGTGAGCACCGCCGACACCTCGCCCTCCTCAAGCGCCCGGATCACGGCGGGAAAATCCCCGTAGGTCCTCACCTTCGCGCCGAGCGGCTCGAAGACCCCGGCGAGGTTCGCCGCCTGAACCGTCCCGGCCTGCACGCCGATCGCAAGGCCCCGGCAGTTTGCGGAAGTAATGAGACCGATCTCCGGATCGCGGGTGATGAAGAAGCTGCGCGAGCGGTAGTAGACCTCGGAAAAAGCCAGTTTTTCCGTGCGCTCGGGCGTCATGCCCATGCCGGCCACGGCGAGATCGGCCTCGCCCGCCTCCAAAAGAGGAATGATGCGCTCGAACCGGACCGGCCTGATCCGGCAGGCGGTGCCGAGCTCGCGGCAGATGCCCTGCGCAACCTCGACGTCGAAGCCCGTGAGCACGCCCTTCCCGTCGGTATAGGAAAACGGCGGATACTGTTCCTCGACAAGAACGGTCAGTCCGTCCGCGGGAACAGCCGGCGCCGGGTTCTCTCCGGCATGCGGGAAAAAGGCGGCCTGAACCGTCAGCGAGAGCACGGCCGCCGCGGCAAAGGCACCGAATAAAGATCTTTTCTGCAATTCGTTTTGATCGGCAACGGCGGGACGACGCCGTTTCGGCCGTGCA
>JAXEEN010000249.1:0-6144 GCA_034104065.1 Sutterella sp. | reverse complement strand
CCTCTGGTTCGTAGCCAGATACTCTATCCAACTGAGCTACTACCGCACGCTTGCGTATCTACATTTTTGTGGTGCGGTAGGCAGGATTCGAACCCACGACCCTCTGGTTCGTAGCCAGATACTCTATCCAACTGAGCTACTACCGCGTCAAAAGTGCAGAACCGAAATATTACGGATGAATGATGGAAAAGGCAAGTCTGTTGGTAAAAATACCATAAATACGGTATTCGGGAGGCCGGGATGTGAAAAAAGCCCGGTGCCGAGGCACCGGGCTTTTGATCAGGCTGCGGGCAGCATCAGTCTTCGCGGCGGCGAAGAAGGCTGACGTATTCGCCGGCCTGACCGTCGGACGACTGACTGACGAGCACATGCCCGGTCTGGCGGCAGAATTCCGCCAGATCCGGCAGGCTGTGCGGATCGGTGCTGACGACGCGAAGAAGTTCGCCGCCCGCCATTTTGGCGAGCGCCTTCTTGGCCTTCAGCACCGGCATCGGGCAGGAGAGCCCCGGCAGGCAGAGCTCCGTCACCCTGAGTTCGCTCTCCATGGCGTTTCGCCTCAGAGCTTGGCTGCGACCCAGTCGGCGACGCCGGCGAGGGCTTCGTCGAGGCCGTCGGCGCGCTGGGCGCCGGCCATGGCCATGTCGGGCTTACCGCCGCCCTTGCCGCCGAGCTTGACGGCGACGGCGTTGACGAGTTCGCCCGCCTTGATGCGGTCGGTCAGGTTGCGGGTCACGCCGGCGGCGAGCTGCACGCGGCCTTCGGCGGAGACGGCGGCGAGAACGGCGCAGGCCGTGCCGAGCTTGTCCTTCACCTTGTCCATCGTTTCGCGCAGCGCCTTGGCGTCGGCGCCGTCGATGCGGGCGACGAGAACCTTGACGCCCTTCACGTCGACCGCCTTTTCGGTGAGCGTGTCGCCGACGCGGGAGGCCATCTGGCTCTTGAGCTGCTCAAGCGCCTTTTCGAGGGCCTTCATCGAGGACATCATGTCGTCGATCTTGCCCGGCAGTTCGGTCGTCTTGGCGTTGAAGCGGATGGCTGCCTGCGAGAGGAGCGAGGCGTTTTTCTGGGCTTCGCGCACGGCATTCATGCCCGTGACGGCTTCGATGCGGCGGATGCCGGCGGCCACGCCAGCTTCGGAGAGGATTTTGAAGGAGCCGATGTCGCCCGTGCGTTCGACGTGCGTGCCGCCGCAGAATTCGACGGAGTTGCCGATCGAGAGCACGCGGACGATGTCGCCGTACTTTTCGCCGAAGAGCATCAGGGCGCCGGTCTTCTTGGCGTCCTCGATGGGCATGACTTCGGCCTTCGTCGCCGTGTTGGCGAGGATCTGCTCGTTGACGAGGGTTTCGACCTGGGCAATTTCTTCGGCCGTCATCGCCTGGTTGTGCGAGAAGTCGAAGCGAAGTTCCGTCGGGCTCACGAGCGAACCCTTCTGCTGCACGTGTTCGCCGAGCACCTTGCGGAGCGCCTTCTGGAGAAGGTGGGTCGCGGAGTGGTTGCGGATCGTGGCGGCGCGGCGGTCTCCCTCGACGCGCAGCGCGAACTTGTCGCCGACGGCGATGTGGCCTTCCTCGACGTGGCAGGAGTGACCCGTCACCTTGCCCTTCACGCGGAACGTGTCGAGCACGGCGAGCATCGAGGTGTCGTTGCGGCAGATGCCGTGGTCGCCCACCTGGCCGCCCTGTTCGGCGTAGAACGGGGTCGTGTCGAACACGGCGACGCAGTCGTCGCCGGCTTCGACGCGTTCGACCGGCTGGCCGTCCTTGTAGAGCGCCGTCACCGTGGCAGCGTCTTCGGAGAGGGTTTCATAACCCGTGAATTTCGTGTCGGCGCCCGTGTATTCGAGGCCGAGCGCCATCTTGAACTTGGCGTTGGCGCGGGCGGCTTCGCGCTGGCGGGCCATGGCGGCGTCGAAGCCGTCGGTGTCGATCTTGAGACCGCGTTCGCGGCAGACGTCGCCCGTCAGGTCGGCAGGGAAGCCGTACGTGTCGTGAAGCTTGAAGAGGACTTCGCCGTCGAGCACGCCGTTCGTCGTGCGGGCGATGGCGTCGTCGAGGATTTCCATGCCCTTGGCGAGCGTGAGGAAGAAGCGGCGTTCTTCTTCTTCGAGAACCTTTTCGATGCGCGGATTGTTGATTTCCGGATAGACCTCGGCCATTTCGGCGCGAACGGCATCGACGAGCCTGTAGAAGAACGGCTGGCGGGCGCCGAGCTTGTAGCCGTGGCGGATGGCGCGGCGGCAGATGCGGCGCAGCACGTAGGCGCGGCCTTCATTGCCCGGCACGATGCCGTCGGCGATCGAGAAGGTGCAGGAGCGGATGTGGTCGGCGATGACCTTGAGCGAGGGCGAGGCCGGATCCACTTCGGCGCCGCTCGTTTCCTCGATCACGCGCTTCACGGCGCCGAGAAGACGCTGGAAGAGGTCGATGTCGTAGTTGTTGTGCACGCCCTGGAGCACGGCGGCGATGCGTTCAAGACCCATGCCGGTGTCGACGGAGGGCTTCGGCAGACGATGCATCACACCGCGTTCGTCGCGGTTGAACTGCATGAAGACGAGGTTCCAGATTTCGATGTAGCGGTCGCCGTCTTCTTCGGGGCTGCCCGGGGGGCCGCCCTGGATCTTGTCGCCGTGGTCGTAGAAGATTTCGGAGCAGGGACCGCACGGACCCGTGTCGCCCATCATCCAGAAGTTGTCGGACATGTAGCGCGCGCCCTTGTTGTCGCCGATGCGGACGATGCGTTCGGCGGGCACGCCCACTTCCTTGTTCCAGATGTCGTAGGCTTCGTCGTCTTCGGCATAGACCGTCACCCAGAGCTTTTCCTCCGGAAGCATGAAGTACTTCGTGAGAAGCTCCCAGGCAAACTTGATCGCGTCGCGCTTGAAGTAGTCGCCGAACGAGAAGTTGCCGAGCATTTCAAAGAACGTGTGATGACGGGCGGTGTAGCCGACGTTGTCGAGGTCGTTGTGCTTGCCGCCGGCGCGGATGCACTTCTGGCTCGTGGTGGCGCGCGTGTACGGGCGCTTGTCGAAGCCGAGGAACACGTCCTTGAACTGGTTCATGCCGGCGTTGGTGAAGAGCAGCGTCGGGTCATTGCCCGGAACGACAGGGCTCGAGGCCACGATCGTGTGGCCCTTGCTTTCGTAGAACTTCAGAAAAGTTCGACGGATATCTGCGACTTTCATGATGTTGTTTTCGTGATGAATGAGGGTCCGAGGATCCCCATATGGAAAATCCGGTTGGCGGAGGGCGGCGTGCCGGCCGGCTGTGCGCCGGGGCCCGAGCGGCGTCCGCGAAAAAGTCAATTGTACCTCCATCGGCCGCTTCATAGCGCCGATGTCTCTGAAAGGGATGGAAAAAAAGCCCGGCCGGGCTTCAGAAGACCGGACCGGGCTCACATTGCGGTGTTTCAGCCGTGCGTCAGGCGATGCGGGAGTAGCCGCCGGCGCGGGTGGATTCGCGCAGATAGCGGTCGAACTGCATGGCGACGGCGCGCACGAAGATCTTGCCCTTGGCCGACACGACGAGGCGGTCGTCGTAGAGTTCGACGAGCTCGTGCTTCACGTAGGGCTTCATCTTGCCGAGTTCATAGGCGAAGACTTCGTCGAACCTGATGCCGAAGCGTTCTTCGACGTCGCGCTTGCGAAGTTCGAAGTTGCACATGATCTTCATGATGACGTAGCGGCGCAGTTCGTCGTCGTCGTTGAGCCAGTAGCCGCGGTTCGTCGCGAGGCGGCCTTCGCGGACGGCGGCGTAGTAGTCGTCGAGTTCGCGGGGATTGCAGGCGTAGGCGCTGCCGATCTTCGAGATGCTCGAGACGCCGAGCGCGATCATGTCGCATTCGGCCTTCGTCGAGTAGCCCTGGAAGTTGCGCTGCAGCGTGCCTTCCTTCTGGGCGATCGAGAGTTCGTCCGTTTCCTTGGCGAAATGGTCCATGCCGATGTAGCGGTAGCCGTTGGCCGTCAGACGCTTGATGGCGTCGAACATGATATTCACCTTTTCGACGGTGTCGGGAAGGTCGGCCGGGAGAATGCGGCGCTGGGCCTTGAAGTGGTTCGGCAGATGCGCGTAGTGGTAGAGCGCGATGCGGTCGGGCGAGAGTTCGAGCACCTGATCGATCGTGTGTTCGAACGTGGCGCGGGTCTGCTTAGGCAGGCCGTAGATGAGGTCCATGTTGATCGACTGGAAGCCGTTGGCGCGGGCCGCCTCGATCGTTTCGCGGGTCATCTCGAAGGGCTGGATGCGGTTGACCGCCTTCTGGACGTCGGGATTGAAGTCCTGAACGCCGAGCGACATGCGGTTGAGGCCGATTTCGCGAAGCTTGGCGACCTTGTCCGGTCCGCAGGTGCGAGGATCGACTTCGATCGAGAATTCGCCGCCTTCGGAGAGCGGGAAGCGCTTCGTAAGCGTTTCCATCATGAGACCGAGCTCGTCGTTCGTCAGGAAGGTCGGCGTGCCGCCGCCGAAATGAAGCTGCTCGAGTTCGATCGAGCCCGTGACGTGTTCCTTCACGAGGTCGGCTTCGCGTCCGATCATCTCGATGTATTCGGCGCTGCGGGTGTGGTCGCGCGTGACGATCTTGTTGCAGCCGCAGTAGAAGCACACGTCGTTGCAGAAGGGCACGTGCACGTAGAGCGAGAGGTCGGCGGGTTCCTTGGCGTCGGCGCGGCCGGCGAGCGCGCGCTGGTAATCCTCGACGCCGAAAGACGAATTGAAGCGGTCAGCCGTCGGATAGGACGTGTAACGGGGAGCAGGCACGTCGAACTTGCGCAGAAGGTCCATTTCGGGCAGCTCGACGCCGCTGGTTGCAGGATTCGTCATCGGTAATTTTTCCTTGGACTGTGACTTAGGTTAAACTTCCTGATATTATTGAAGCCATAGATCGCTGTTTATTGATTCGCATCAACGAACAGTCGTGCCTTTGTTACTGATTGCAAAGGAAACCGGGAGCGGACCTCGGCTCACTCAGGATGCATGCCGTGCATTGTATCGGGCCGAGATTATTTCTACATTATTGGGTTTTCGTCTCCCCGAGCCTTTTCCTACGGTCGGGACTTCGGCATGAAGCCGGGCGCTTTGTCCATGTGAAGCCGTCCGGTGCAATAACAAAAACCGGAGTCCCGATGACTGACGGCCCCCAGCAGGTCCGTCCGGATGACGGACACCTCGGAGCTACTGTATGAATCTGTCGACACTGCGGGTTGCCTGTTCCAACTGCAACCTCCGTGAAGTCTGCATGCCGCTCGGCCTTACCCTCAAGGAAATCGAACGGCTCGAGGATCTTGTTGCGTCCCGCCGGCGCATCCGCCGCGGCGAAGCCCTCTACCGCGCGGGTGATCATTTCGAAAATCTCTACGCCGTGCGTCTCGGCTTCCTCAAGAGCACGGTGATGAGCAGCGACGGCCGCGAGCAGGTGACGAACTTCTACATGGCCGGCGAAATGATCGGCGTCGACGGCATTTCGAGCGGCGTCTACTCCTGCGACGTCGTGGCGCTCGAAGACACGGAAGTCTGCGTGATTCCGTACGAACGCATGGAGGAAATCACGACGAGCATGCGCACGATGGGCATTCACTTCCAGAAGATGCTCTCGCGCGAAATCGTCCGTCAGCACGGCGTGATGCTGCTTCTCGGCTCCATGCACGCCGAAGAGCGTCTGGCCGCCTTCCTGCTGTCTCTTTCCCAGCGCTTCGAGTCCCGCGGCTATTCGCGCAGCGAATTCGTGCTCCGCATGACGCGCGCAGAAATCGGCTCCTATCTCGGTCTGAAGCTTGAAACGGTTAGCCGCGTGCTCTCGCGCTTCTCCCACGACGGTCTGATCGAGGTGAATCAGAAGCACGTGCGCATCTTCGATCCCGAAGGCCTGCGCGCCATCGTGTCCGCCGTGAACCTCGACCACAGCTCGCCCGACGCCCGTTCGAGCGGCGTGGCCGATCACGTGATCCACGACCGCCGCCGCTGATCCGGCACGCATCCGACACTTCGTCAAAAAGCCCGGCCTTCTGTGATCTGGACCCCGAAACTTGGACTGCAAAATAAAATCCAAGTTGAGTGCGGACGTTTTTAACGCTCGCCGCTTGGCATAGCCGGGACGAACAAGCCCCGGCTACGCCGATAGCGTATTTTATCTGAGGCGCGTCAAGGG
>JAXEEN010000248.1:0-2208 GCA_034104065.1 Sutterella sp. | reverse complement strand
CCGGCATCGTGGGTCAGATGTCCACCATCATCGCCCACGAGCTCAAGCAGCCGCTCGGTGCGATTACCAACTACGGCAACGGTCTGCTTCGCCGCCTTCACCGCGGCGACATCGATCCGAAGCGCTTTGAGGAGGCGCTTCAGGAAGTGGTGCTGCAGGCGGACCGCGCGAGCAAGATCGTCGAGCGCGTGCGCTCCTACGCCAAGCACGACTATCCGCCCCGCAAGGTGGCCGACCTATCGATCATCATCGAGAACGCCATCCAGACCTTCCGCCGCTCGAGAACGACCAATGCCGAACTCATCGTTCGCATGCATTCGCACAGCATGGCCGAGGTGGACTCCTGGGAAATCGAGCTCGCCATTCTGAATCTGCTGAAAAACGCCGCCGATGCGATTTCCGGCGTGATGGATCCGAAGATCGAAGTGGGGCTCGAACCCGACGGCGAGGAAAACTGGATTCTCACCGTCGGCGACAACGGTCCCTACATTTCGGACGAGCAGCTCTCGCACTTCTTCAAGCCGCTTCAGACGAGCAAGGGCGCGGCGGGCATGGGGCTCGGGCTTTCCATCGTAGCCAACATCGCCGAACGTCATGCCGGCAACATCACCGTGGCGCGCAACGGTCCGCGCGGCGTGAAGTTCACGATGACCTTCCCGCGCCTCGCGAAGATCGATCCTGCAGCCGATCTGCCTGAAAACAGGCTGGGGCCGGAAACGGTGAGCATCTACGAATCGGGCGGCAACGGGCCCGTGGTGCGAAGCGTCGTGGGCGACGGCCGGCTTGATCCCGCCGCCATCCGCCGCAGCGACATTCCCGTTACGGTCCATTCCGGCAGTCTGAGCCGTGCGGTCGACATCATGCAGGAAGGCGCCATGCGCAGGGGACCTTCCCGGCGCAGCACCGATCCCGACGCCATCGATGAAAGCGATGTGCCGCGAAACGCCTGAGCAGAAAAAATCGGCGGTCCTCGGTCATTGAGAGCCGCCGATGTTTTTAGCGTCCCGAAGCTTCGAGCAGCCCTGTACGGGACGGGCTTCCGGACTTAAAGAAGCTGAATCTGGGGACGGCCGCCTTCGCGGAACGTGATCCAGCCGCTCTTGGCGCAGCCTTCGCGGTCGAATTCCCAGGAAGGCAGTTCCCAGCGCTCGATGACGGCGTTGACATGCGCGCCGGGGCGGTGGGTATGGCCGTGAATCACCAGTTCGACGCCGGCGGCGCGGGCCGACTCGGCCACGGAGCTTTCGATGATGCCGCGCTCGGCGGGGGGCACTTCGCCCGGATTTTCAGCTACGGCCCGATCCTCGGCTTCCTGCAGCATGGCCACGCGTTCGGTGACGGGCTGCGAAAGCACGGAAGACTGCCAGGCCGGACTGTGCGTGATGCGGCGCCAGGCCTGATACGGACGATGGCGCACGCACCATTCGTCGCCGTGCGCAAAGAGAACGGGTACGTCCTTCACGCTGATGACGATCGGATCGGCGAGCAGTTCCGCGCCGCACGCGCGGGCGAAGTCGGGCCCGATCAGCAGATCCCGGTCTCCCGGCATGACGAGAAGACGCCGGCCGGTTGCGGAGTAGAGCTTCAGCGTGGCGATGATGGGCTCCGCATCGGGAGTCGCGTCGTCGCCCATCCAGTAGTCGAACAGGTCGCCCAGAATGACGAGCTCCGCATAGCGGGGCGCCACGTCCTTCAGAAAGCGCAGAAAGGCCATGATGGTCTTCGGCTTGTTGGCCGCAAGATGCACGTCCGAAATAATCACGGGATTGGTGAGCGGGGGCACGCTCCTGAGACCGGCCAGCACCGGTGCCGTCTTTTCAGTCATTCTTCTTGCTCCTCGTCCGGGATAGGGCAAACGTAAAAAAAGGCGCACCGGGCCAGACAGCCGCGCGGCGCGCCCTTCGGCGCCGGGTCGGCATGACCCGGCTGACGAGCGATCAGGCGTGAAATCAGAGGATTTCGGCCTTTTCAATGATCACGTCTTCAACGGGCACGTCGCCGTAGAAGCCGCGGGTGGAGGTACGCACGCGAACGATGTCGTCGACCACTTCCTGACCGGCCACGACCTTGCCGAAGACGGCGTAGCCCCAGCCCTGCGGGTTCGGAGCGGTGTGGTTGAGGAAGTCGTTGTCGACGGCGTTGATGAAGAACTGGGCGGTGGCGGAATGCGGATCCGACGTACGGGCCATGGCGATGGTGTACTTGTCG
>JAXEEN010000247.1:0-3800 GCA_034104065.1 Sutterella sp. | reverse complement strand
ATCTGCCGATACGATAAAACCGTTCTTGTCGGCCTTGATCATCGAGCCGTCACTGTCGATCATCGAGATACCGTCCAGATATGGGACAGTTTTTGCGTCGCCGGGCATCGGTTTGCAACCGTCACTGTAGGTCATTGACGAGACGCCGAATTCAAGCGAGCATTCTCTCTTCATCAGGATGGCCTCCGTCTGCATATGTGCCGCTCGAGCACGAATCAGACTTTCTTGTTGTGCCAGCACAATTCTGTCTTCAGGAGAACTGATATTCAGGCCGGAATGAGAAATGAAGATCCCGCTCAGAAGCGCCATAAGCGTGATCACCATCACGATTTCAAGAAGCGTAAATCCCGCTTCGCTGTCCGATGCCGTATTCCTCACACTCGACCTCACAGCACGATATCGAGCCACAGGGCCCAAAGGGATCCGCCGTAGACCAGTGTGATCCAGGCAGCGCCGCAGAGAAACGGTCCGAAGGGAAGGCGCGCGCTGCCGATGCCCTTGCGTCCAGCGGCAGCCATGATGCCGAATCCCGCCAAGGCGGCGACGGATGCCAGGAGCACGGCCAGCGTCAGATGCTCGAGACCGCAGAGAAAACCGATGGAAAGCATCAGCTTGACGTCGCCGAGACCAAGACCGTCCCGTCCGGTACGCCAGCGGTAATAGTGGGCCAGCAGCCAGAAAATCCCGGCGCCGGCAATGCCGCCCAACAGTGCATTGACCCAGCTGAGACCGAAAACCCAGACCGCTGACGGCAAAGCCAGGACGGCCGCGGGATAAGTCAGACGATCGGGCAGGATGAAGATCCTGAGGTCGATCCCGGACATCACGATGAAAAGAGCGGCAAAGACCAGCGCTGCCAAAGTTTCAAGGCCTGCTCCGAAATGCCAGGCGGTCAGTGCGAACACGATGCCGGTCACCGATTCCGACATCGGATAAGCACGGCTGAGCGGGTGCCGGCAGTAGCGGCACTTTCCGCCCAGGATGAGCCAGCTGAGGACGGGAATCAGATCGGCCGCGCCCAGTCTGTGACCGCAATGCGTGCAGTGCGACGGAGGATAAACAATAGACTCGCCGGCAATATAGCGGTCGACGCAGACATTGAGAAAACTGCCGATAAAGAGCCCGAGCACGCCCGCGGCAGCAGCGACAGCTTCCGGCGGCAGCATGGCGAAGGCCTCCAGGGTTGATACGCTCACGGCAGCACCTCCTTTACGTCATCATCGGCTCCCGGGAAAGCCACGAAAACCGGCTCATCCTGCGCATAAGGCGGAAGAATTCTCGGGACGACCGCTTCCGGCGGTTTCTGAGCCGCCAGCCAGTTCCAGACTCGGGACGAATCACTGAACGACGTCCGGGCGAGCAGATAGAACTTCACTCGGCCGTCATTGTTTTCCCTGGCGGCAAGCCTCGGGTTGAGCTTTTCCACGGCAGGCATGGCGTCATAGGCGTCCTGCAGGGAATCGAATTCACCGAAAGCCAGAAGACTGTTCGTCAGCAGGAAGGGCGGCAGGGAAAACATCAGACGCGGAAGGACCAGTAGCCGCTTGTCCGGATCATTCTCATAATCCGGATTGGCTTTTCTCAGTGCCGGCACGGCCTTGGGCGTGCTGTAGATCAGGCGGGCCGCTTCTTCAAGCGACAGATGTTCGCGAAGATTCAGCGCAACCTGATGGGTTACTGCTCCAGTCTGGTCGTCCTTCGCTGCCGGTTCCTCCGATTTCTCCACATGAACCGATTCAGACGCGGACTGCTCAGCTGGTGCAGACTCTTTGACCGCCGGTGCGGCAGGCGGCAGCGGCAGAATTTCCGACTGCGGCGGCACGACAACGACTGTCTGCTCGGCAGACTTCACTTCAGGAGCCGGCATGACCTCGGCCGGCTTCGGTTCTTCCGGACTGAGCGAAGCACGGATTTTTTCTGCGTAAGGCTGCAGTCCGACAGGGATCCCGCCGCCCGACTGAACCCACCAAAGACCTGCAGCGGCAGTCAGCCCGATCAGCGTCAGAATGACGGCCGCTCCTCTTCGGCTTTCGGATTTGACGGCGCCGCCTTCACGTTCGATCTGCCCCCTGACAATGTCCGCATCCACCTTGGATTTGCCGGCCATGATCATGGAAAGGAGCGACAGGTGCGCCAATCGAAGCATCTGACGAGGACGGCCCTCGCCCGCCTGATGAATGAGTTTGAGCGCGCCGGACGTAAAGATCGGACGATCGTCTTCCGCGCCGGCTTTCTTCAGACGGAAAAGCAGCATGCCGGCGCTTTCCTTTTCCGTCATGGGCTGCAGGTCGATGATTTCATTAACGCGGTCCTTGAAGTTCGGCATGGCCGAGACCGCTTCTTTGAATTCCGGCTGAGCGAAGATGACGATCTGGATCAGCTTTTCGGTGTTGGTCTCGAAGTTGAGCAGCACGCGCAGCACTTCAAGCGCCGCCGGCGTCAGCTTCTGACCTTCGTCGATCAGCAGCACCGGCATCTTTCCCTTTTCGAGAGCAAGCTGAAAAATGAGCGACTGCAGACGGCCGATGCCGGCTTCAGCCGTCGGCACCGGTTCTTCCGCTTCGTCGCCGAACAATTCCAGCAGTTCTCTGACGAACGAGAGCGAATCCGCTTCGCCGGCATCGAAAAGCATCCGGGGCTCCATCCCTTCGGAGGAGATGAGGTTGGCGAACAGCCGACGGCAGAGCGTGCTTTTGCCGGTCCCGACAGGACCGTAGATGATGTTCAGACCGCGCTTCAGACGAATCGCAATTTCCAACCGATTGAGGCACAGCTGATGCGTATCGGCGGGAAAGAAGTTGTCCGGGTCTGGCGAATTGGAAAACGGCTCCTGCTTAAGGTGAACGATTTCCAAATAGTTCATAGCTTGGACGCCAGAAGCTGAGGTTCATGGGCGGCGTGAAGCGCCGTCTCGCGGGTGATGACGCCCTGTTCGTACAGTTCCGTCAGATGCATGTCGAGCGTGCGCATGCCCATGTGACGGTTGGTCTGAAGAACGCTCGGGATCTGATAGACGCGGCCGTCGCGGATCAGATTGCGGATCGGCGGCGTCGCGTGAAGAATTTCCATCGCCTGAACGCGGCCCTTGTTGTCCGCGCGCTTCAGAAGCGTCACAGAGAGGACCGACTTCAGTGCCTGGGAGAGCGTCATGCGGATCTGCTGCTGTTGCTCGGCCGGGAAGACGTTGATGATGCGGTCAATGGTCGAGGCGGCCGACGAGGTATGGAGCGTGGCAAACACCAGATGACCGGTTTCCGCGGCGCGAAGCGTCAGCTCGATCGTTTCCAGATCGCGCATTTCGCCCACGACGATCACGTCGGGGTCTTCGCGAAGCACCACGCGCAGCGCGGAGGCGAAAGAATTGGTGTGCGTGCCGACTTCGCGCTGGCTCACCATGCACTGTTCGTTTTCATAGACGAACTCGATCGGATCCTCAATCGTGACGATGTGGTCGCGCCGATGCTTGTTGGCGTAGTCGATGATGGCCGAGAGCGCCGTCGACTTGCCGCTGCCCGTCGGGCCGGTAATCAGCACCAGACCGTTGGGCAGCATGGCCAGACGCTTGAGGTCCGGCTCCAGTCCCAGCTGTTCGAACGTCGGGATGTTGCAGGGAATCTCACGGAAAGCCGCCGCCAGGCCGCAAAGCGTTTCAAAAAAATTGACTCGATAGTAACCCAGTCCCGGTATTTCCCAGCGGAAATCGAGTTCATGATTTTTTTCAAATGCTTCAAACTGGCCCTTGCGCGTGATGGCGCGCAGAACGTCCAACAGTTCCTGATTGTCGGAGGGCTCGTTGCCGC
>JAXEEN010000246.1:0-2672 GCA_034104065.1 Sutterella sp. | reverse complement strand
AAACTGCAGCAGGAAAGGGAAATGGTATTGGCCCAGGACTTGGTCCGAGCATTGCGCAAGAGCGGAAAAACCTACCACGAACTTATGACGTTTCTTCAAGCTGCATAGCCGTTGAGTGTCAAATCGGCGGGAAGTTCAGGTCAGGAGTGTCCTCAGGCGAGGACGGCTCTGAAGTTTTTCAAGCTGGACGGCAGATTCGATGTCATTGCCACGGGCTCTTTGCTCGGTGTGGCCGGTTACGGGAAAAAACCTCAGTCGGTGCCGGTCGGATACGAAGACATTGAGCAGATGTATCCCCTGGACTTCGAGGAGTTCCTTTGGGCGGCAGGCATCGACGAGGATTTGATAGGGATTCTGAAAGACTGTCTGGCAAAAGAGGTGTCTGTTCCGGCAGCGCTTCACGGACGGCTGCGGGAGCTCCTCACGCAGTATGCGGTGGTCGGCGGGATGCCCGAAGTCGTTCAGCTCTTTTTCGAGACCCGAAACATGGCTTCGGTTCTCCGAGTTCAGAAGAGCATTCTTGCTTCGTATGCGGACGATATGTGCAAATATGCGCCAGGCAGTGATGAAAAGTGCATTCGGGACTGCTTTAATTCCATCCCGACTCAGTTGGCCAAGGACAATCCGAAATTTCAGTATTCCCGGGTTCGCAAAGGCGGCCGGTCTTCGGAATTTGTCGGTATTCTGCAGTGGATGGAAGATGCGGGCGTTATTCTGCGATGCTTCAACCTGACGCTGCCCGAGCTGCCGCTCTCAGGGAATGCGGATGTCTCCAACTTCAGGGTTTATCTCTCGGATCCCGGGCTTTTTGCCGCCATGCTCGGAGAAGGAACACAGTTTGATATTCTGGCCGGGCAGCTGTTCGGGTATAAAGGTCCGATTTTCGAGAATCTGGTGGCCGGAATGCTGGCAAAAATGGGGCGAGGGCTTTATTTCTACGAAAAACAGCAGAATCGGCTTGAAGTGGACTTCGTGATCAAATGGAGGGGACGCACCGCGCTCGTTGAGGCGAAGGCGTCTCAGGGAAAGACCAGAAGCACGGCCACTATTCTCAGACATCCCGAAAAATATCACGTGGAACAGGCGTTCAAGCTGGGGGATTATCAGATCGGGCGTTCGGGCGGAATTCTGACGCTGCCGATGTATATGACTTTTCTGCTGACGCCGGACCAGCCCGGCGTTCTGAAGGAATCCGCCGCAGAGCAGCTTTTCAAAGATGAGCTGGCAAACCTCATGGCTGCGGCGAAGCGGCTCAAAAACGAGTCGTGAGACTGATTGAACCGGAGTGTGAATACGGCAGGGAAGGCATTGTCGGCTTTCCCCGCCGCAGTTGGTTATTCCGTCCTGTTCAAGACAGTTCAGTCAGGATGAGGTCCGTACCGAGAATCAGCCGGTTGATTTCTCTCCGAAGTTTGACCAGCAGGCATTCCCTCAGATGAGGATCGGCGCCCGCCAGCCGGCCGATGTCGCGCAGCATCGGAACGGGCGGCTGCCGAAGGGCTTCGTCGTGAAAGAAAATACTGCCTTCGACGTAGGAAAGCGGAATCAGTGCACGCAGCACGCGGTGCGTGATGTCGTTTGCACGATCGGCATCGGCCTGCTGAAGCGCATCCGCAAGCCGCCGGCGGAGAACGTCGAGACGCTTCATCAGAACCGAGAAGTCGAGAGCGCCGTCGGCCTGCTTTTCCCAGTCCCGGCAGAGCGCAGTGAACTCGCGGAGTTCGGCTTCGGCGTCCAAAGGCAGTCTTTCGTCGCAAAGGGCGTGCCAAAGAGCCGAGGCAAAGACGGCGACATCGCGTCTGAGCATGTCGGGATCCAGTTTGTCGGGCGTATCTTCGACGGAATGCCACCACCAGCCGAAACCGCCCGAGCGGCCGCTGCCGAACATCAGCTTGAAGGCCTCCGCGGCCGCTCCCTCGAACGGCGGCTGCTCGGAAACCTGGGAAAAGACGGAAGGAACGCCGGGCCCCCAGAAACTCTGATCGCAGCTGCGCGAATAGCGGCAGCCGACCCAGTTCGTGACGCCGGCGGCTTCCCTCAGGGCCGTACGGGCCAGATCCGCGGTAGAGGCCATCGCCGGGGACTCCGTCATGACCGAAGCACACTGTCCTCCCAGACAGTCGGCGTTGATGTTGAGGACGCAGTGCTGCCAGAGTTCCTCGAAATGTGCATCGCAGTATGCCGTTGAGCCGGCATAACGCCCGTGGGAATGACCAGACCAGATGACGAAGCGCACGCCCCGCTTCATCCGGGGACGGACGCTCTTGAAGATCCGGGCAAGTTCGATCGCGCAGGCGTTGCCCGAGGCATTGTCCATGGCGCCGAGATGCCAGCTGTCGTTGTGTCCCGTCACCATGACGAAGTTCCCGGAGGGATGCCTGTACTCGGCCACCAGGCAGGGAATGTCGGTCCATCGGGAGGTGACCGTTGTCGAAACGCAGGCCGATGCGCCTCGGGCGGCTTCCTTCCGGAGCAGTTCGCCGTCGGACATGGAGACGCTGACGGCCGGGATGCGGACATAGTCATGCATGGTCTCGGGCGTGGGCGAGCCCCAGACGCGGCTGATGATCATGTTGTGGATAAACCGGCCGGTGATGAAAATCACGCCTACGGCGCCTTTTTCAGACAGCGTGCGCACGACCGGCTCCATCGCAAGACCGTCTGTGAGGACG
>JAXEEN010000245.1:0-2083 GCA_034104065.1 Sutterella sp. | reverse complement strand
CGGACCTGCGGGCAGCTCGTCGCGGAGGCGGCGGCCTCCGGATCGCCCGTATTGTCGGTTTCGATGCGGATGATGCGGCCCTGCTTCGATACGCAGCGAAGCATGCAGCGGCTGCCGCAGTTGATCGAGCAGACCGACCAGGTGGTGGTTTCAGTGTCTTCGGCGGCGGCAGCGACGGCCGCGCTGACGGGCGTCAGTGAAAAGCCCGAGCATGCGCCGACGAGCGCCGTGTTCGTCAGGAATTGACGGCGATTGAGCATGGTGCGTCTCCTTCGCAGCAATGCGGAAACTGCGGCGCAGGGGTTGCGCCGCAGAAAACGCCGGCAAAACCGAAGCCGTTTCGCTTCGGTTCTCTTCTCCGCCGGCGTTTTGTCAGAACGTGCCTTTCCCGAGGCACGCTCAGAGCATAGTGACAGAAAATGTAAGGTGTATTGCTTATCAGCAAATATTAAGCGGAGTGCCGTTCTTGCTTCGTGAAACCCCTAATAAACGACTGAACAAAGCCGGCAGAGGCGAAGGCCCTGCCGGCTCGGATAAAGACCGTTCGAACGCTAATCTCCGGAGGGCGTTCGGGACGGCTTAAAGGTGCCTGCGGAAGAAGGCGTCGATCTTTTCAAACGGGATCAGATCGGTGCGGTCGTAGAGGTCGACGTGTCCGGCGCCCGGGATGAGGAGGAGTTGCTTGGGTATGTCTTCACGCCGCTCGAGCCGGCCGTCACGGCGTAAAACGTATCCCTCTGAGATCAGAACCGCACGCTCGGCGCGCCGGCGGCGAGATTTCTCGAACTGGTGAGAAAAGAGTCCGAGCTTCTCAATAGTCGGCAATGAAGGGATAGCGTTCCTGCACGAGACGCTTCTGTTCACCTTCGATCTCGCGGCGTCGGCGGATGTACCAGTCGATGAAGAGCTGTACGCGTGCGAGCTTGCCCGACTCCTTGGTCGAGGCGATGTAGTTGTCGAGATTCGGAATGTGCCATCCGTCCAGAAGAGGCACCAGACGTCCGTCGAGAATCTCGCGGAAGCAGTGATGGAGCGGCAGGTCGAGCAGAATGCCGCACCCTTCGACGCAGGCGGTCTTCGCAAGCAGGATGTTGTTGAAGCTGATCTTCGTCTTCCACCCGAAGGTCTTCTGCCGGCCCGCGAATTCCAGAACCTGCGAATGCGGTCTCACCCGGCCGGTGTAGAGAATGCCGGCGTGACTGCTGAGATCCTCGGGCGTTTTCGGCGTGCCGTGCTCCCTTAAGTACTGCGGCGCCGCGCAGGGAACGAAGGCCGAGTGCGTGACCCAGTGCTCGGTGAGCCGCGGCTGGTTGACCGGGCCGTAGTAGAGCATCAGATCGGTCTGCCCGCGCATGAAGGCGCGGGGATCGTCGTCTCCGATGACGTCGAAGGAAACGCCGGGATAGGCCTGTTGGAATTCCGCCAGAAGCGGCACCACCTGCGTCTGCAGAAAGCCCGGCATGGCGCCGAAGCGGATGCTGCCGCGCTCGAGACTGCGTCCGCGGTGAAGGTCTTCGAGCGCCTTTCTCATGCGCCCGATCATGGGTTCGATCTTCGGGCGGATTTCCAGAGCCGCCTGGGTGGGCATGAGTCGCCTTCCCATGTGTTCGATGAGCCGGACGCCGGTTTCCTCTTCGAGCGAGGCGATGAGGCGGGAGACCTGCGTGCGTTCGAGACCGCGCTCGTCCGCGGCACGGGCGACGGAGCCCTTGTCCAGAACGAGAAAGAGCAGTTCCCACAGACCGAGGTTGAGCGTCTTCGAGTCCTTTCTGAGCATGTCCGGTTCTCCTCTTCAGGCCTTCTGAGTCTATCCGAGGCCGCCCTGAGGACCCAATGCGCGGTGCCTAGAGATTTACCCGAAAAACGATCGGAATCCGCTCGAAAAATCGTGCGGAAAATGCACGGATCGCGAAGCGAAGCGTCTTTTCCGTGAGGCACTTCAGGGAATCTTCTGTCGCAATGCGTGCGAATTACGCACGCTTCATCGGGTGAAAAACGCATCACCGTCAGACGCCGTTTTTCTACCATGAAACAGACATGTTCAGTCTCATTTCGGAGGACCATATGACGCTTTCAGCCGTAC
>JAXEEN010000244.1:0-3023 GCA_034104065.1 Sutterella sp. | reverse complement strand
CAGATCGGTCGCGATGCCGCATGAGAGAAGCGCCGCGGCCTTGCCGCAGATGGCGTCGCCCGCAAACGCAATCTTTTTGTAGACGAAGGGCCGACGCTCGCTCCCGCGGCAGAGCTCGACGGAGACCGGGTCGTTGCGGCCCGAACGCACGATCACGGCATGGCCGGCGAGCTCCTCGAGCGTGTGCGGCGTGCCGAAGGTCTTCAGATACTCGGGAGAGGCGAGCGGCAGATTCATGCCGACGCCGACCGACCAGAGCACCAGATCCCGGGCGGGCGGCCGGTAGGGAAGGAGCGCCAGATCGGCTCTGCCGGAAAGAATGTCCTCATGGTCGCACTCGCTCAGCAGTTCGAACTCCAACCGCGGCTCGATGCGCCGGTACTCCTTCAGATGCGGATGAGGTCGGATCGCGAGACGTTGACCGGAAAGCAGAACTTGACGCGAACGGGTCTGCCCGCAGCCGACGCGATGCGCCGCCTCAGGTGCTTCTGGAGGACTTTTAAATGAGCGACAGTGACAAATCGGACAAAACCCCGTCCGCCGGCACCGACGACTGGATCCCTGCTCCGTTTGCCGACATTCTGAAGAGCTGCACCGCCTCGGACATTCCGCCCGCATGGCGGGCCTGGCCGTCTCGGCGCAGGATTATCAGGATAACCGTACTTCGGTTCGGTCTCAGGACGACGATCAGTCCGGCCGGGACCGTCCGGTCGAAAAATAAACGCCTTCCGGCGCGCAGCGCCCTGACGCCGCCGGACACTTCCGAATGAAACGGCGGCCCTTCGCGAGAAGGTCCGCCGGTCTCATGCATTCTTCAGAGAGCGGATCAGGCGCGCTTCGGAGCGCTGAATGCGTGGTTCATCAGCACGGCCGTCAGGAGCACGGCGATGAAGACGAAGGACCCCTGAAGCGACCAGTGCTGGGCGATGAAGCCGAGGAGCGCCGGGCCGGCCATGAGGCCGCCGTAGCCGACCGTCGTCACGGTGGTGATCGCCGCCGTCGGATCCACGCCGCGGATGCTCGAGGCCGAGGAAATCAGGATCGGCGCCACGTTGGCCACGCCGAGACCCATCACGAAGAGGCTCGCGAAGAGCACGGCGGGATCGGGCACCAGCACCATGGCCACGAGCGTGGAGATATTGAGAACGAGACCGCCGTAGAGCACCGTGCGGGCGCCGTACTTCTTCACCAGCGCGTCGCCCGTCAGGCGGGAGATCGCCATGGCGATCACGAAGAGCGTGTAGCCGAGACCGGCCGCGCTCATTTCAATGCCGCCCACGCGGTGCATGTAGAGAGCGGACCAGTCGAGCATCGCGCCTTCTGCAAGGAAGGCCGCCATGCAGACGAGCGCCAGCATCAGAACCTTGCCGCGCGGCGCCGCGAAATGAAGCGGACTCTTGTCGCTTTCGGCGGAGACCTTCGGCGGCGTCGCGGGGGCGGCGCGAAGCGCGATCACGAGAATCGCGGTGAGAAGAACCATCAGACCCGTCACGGACACGGAAAGCGGCGTGCCGAGAATCAGCAGGCCCGTCAGCGCTCCGGCAGAAAGCACCTCGCCGATCGAATAGGCGGCGTGCAGACCCGACATCACGGGCGTGCCCATTTCCTTTTCAATTTCGGTGCCGTAGATGTTGACGCTCACCTCAAGACAGCCGAGCGTGATGCCGTAGAGAAAGAGTGCGGCGCATTCGATCGCGTAGCCCGGAATCATCGCGAGAACGACGAGAAGCAGGCAGGACAGAATGCCCGACAGACCGATGGCGGCGCGGCTGCCGAACTTCACCGAAAGGGAGCCTGCAAGCGGCATGCCGACGAAGGAACCGACGCCGAGACCGAGGAGCAGCGCACCGAGTACGGCGGGTTCGAGACCGAGTTCGGACTGCACGAAGGGGATGATCGGCGCCCAGCTCGCCACCGTGAAGCCACCCGTAAAGAAACCCGCGCGGGCGGCCATGAGCTTGCGCCTGACTGCCTTGTCTGCACTTGCGGAGAGGGGGTTGGGCTTTGCGGAAAGGACCGCGCCTTCGGCCTGAAGACGGGAATGATCCGCTGACGGGGTTCGGGATAGTTTGATTTTGGGCGTCGTGTCGCTTCGCTTCATAAAAAACCTGTTGAAATACTGAGACCCCGCCATTTTTGCATCTCATCTGCGATCTATCAAGATAGATTCCATCAGTTTTTTGATAGACTCTTTTCAAATTTTCTTTTTTGTGAGGAAGACCGTGTCGATCAGACTTGAAGAAATGCGCTCCTTTGCCGCCGTTGCCGACGAAGGCTCCTTTTCCGCGGCCGCCAGGCTTCTCGGACGATCGCAGTCCGTGGTCTCGACGCACATCGCCGGCATGGAAAACGAACTCGGCTTCAGGCTCTTCATCCGCGAACCCGCGCCCGTGCTGACGCCGGCCGGGCGGGAGCTCCTGCCGTCCGCCCGCCGCGTCATCGCCGAGGCGGCCCGATTCGAAAGCCGAGCGTCGGCACTCTTTCGGCTTCCGGAACCCCTCCTCTACATCGGCATCGACATGGGACTCGACATTCCGCCCGTGCTCGATCTGATCCGCGACTTTTCCAAAAGCTTCCCGAGCGCGAAGCTGCAGATCGAAAACATCTCGAGCTCGGAAACCGACTGGTTCTTCCGCAAGTCCGCCATGACGATGGCCCTCGTCTTCACCCGAAGAACCGCGCTCGGCTGCGACGAGCATCTGATCGGTCATGCGCCGCTCTGCATCGCCGTCGCCAGAAAGCATCCCCTGACAGAAGGCGCGCTCTCCCGCGAACGGCTCCGCAACTTCCGTCAGATCGTCGTAGCCGCCCGGGACTCGGAATCCGCCCAGCCCGCTGCGCTCAGCGACGACTGCTGGGAGGTCGACAGCGGACAGTGGGCGGTCGGTCTCGCCGCCCGCGGCGTCGGCTGGACCATCGTGCCGAAGTCGGTCGTGCTGTCCATGCCCCGAATCCGCAGCATGCTGACCCTTCTGGATCCGCCCTACTTCATCACGCCCGAGCGTCTCGTGCTGCTGACGCGC
>JAXEEN010000243.1:0-9397 GCA_034104065.1 Sutterella sp. | reverse complement strand
TTTCTGAGGCAAAGGGCGCTGATCGAGTGCCTTCCCGTCCATGATTGAAGGCCCGGGTTCGCGCCCGGGCCTTCTGCCGCAGAGCAGATCCGTCGGTTCGGACGGAAGAGGGCATCATTCAGGGAGAAGAAATGACGCAGTTTCGAACGATTGCCGACATCCGCCGGCTGTACGCCTCCGGCATCAGTCCGGCCGAATACTGTGCCGGCGTGCTCGAGGAAACGGAAGGTCGATGCGGCGCACTGCACATCGCCGGCTTTCTGAATCGGGAGCTGCCCGGGGCGTACGACCCGGCCAGGCCGCTCTCGGGCATTCCGATCGCGGTGAAGGACAACACGGCGGTGAAGGGACTGCCCGTGACGGCGGGGTCGCTCTGCATCGACGACGGGCCGGCTCTGCGGGATGCGCCGGCCGTCGCGCGTCTGAGAGAAGCGGGCGCACATCTTGTTATGAAGGCGAACCTTTCGGAGCTCTCCGGCTTCGTCTCCTTCGAGCTGCCGCCCGGCTTTTCCGAGCGCTTCGGACAGACGGTCAATCCGACCTTCCCGGGGTCCAGCCCCGGCGGCTCAAGTTCCGGCTCGGCGGCGGCCGTTGCGGCAGGGCTGGTGCCGGCGGCGATCGGAACGGAAACGCGCGGTTCGATGCTGATGCCCGCCATGCGTCAGCAGGTCTGCGCGCTCAAGCCTTCGTTCGGACTGATTCCGACCGAGGGCGTTGCGCCGATTTCTCACCGTTTCGACACGGTCGGGGTTTTCGGCGCCGGGACCGATGACGTCAGGTGCGTGACCGAAGTGCTGACCGGCCGGCGGTTTTCACGGGACGAGAGGCCGGTTCGCATCGGCATTCCCGACGGACCCGGATCGGCGGCTCTGACGGCGCTCGTTCGTGAAAAGGGGTTCGAGGCCGTGCCGGTGACGCTTCCCCGGGGCGAAGGCGGCTACCGCATGCTCTGTGCGGCCGATATTCGGGCGGACATGACGGCCTGGCTTGGCGAATGGCGTGAAAAAGGGCCCCGCACGTTCGGAGAACTCGTTGAGGCCTATCGTCGGAGCGGCCATCCGTACGGTTTCGGAAGACTGGCCGACGCCGAAGCGCTGGCGCTCACGGCCGATTCGCCCGAGGTCCGACTGGCTGAGGAACAGAATCGCGAGCTGCGGACGGCGCTTCGCGGGGCCTTCGAAAGAAGCGGCGCGGATGCGGTGCTGGATTCGGCATTTTCGGACGTCTGGGCGCTCTGCGGCGCGCCTGCCGGGACGGTGCGCACCGCTGCGGGCATGCTGATCGCCGGCACCCTGCCGGGCGGCGACGGCATGCTGCTCAATTTGATGGCCGAGCTGGAGGCGGCGACGGCTTAAGCGTAATTCCCAAGGAACCGACGGGGTTTTGACTCTTCCTAACGGGGCGATAGAGTGTTACCATGGTTCATGTCGATGCAGTCCCGATGACTGCTTCCCCCAAGAGACGAAGGCTCGAACAGCATGTTGGTTCGGGCCTTTGTTTTTTTCGGCCTCTGGAAGAGACAAATCAGGGATCAGAAGACCTTCCTCGTCACGGCTCCGTAGGGCGCCGGAAATTCCGCCCAGGCGAGGATGTCGGCGTCGGTGACGTCGTTTTTGAGCGTGAAGACGCCGTTGAGAAAAGCCGCGCCGCGCACCTTGAGCGTGCCGTCGGGTTCGCGGACGGTCACGAGCAGACGCTGCTTCACGCCGGTGTCGGCGGGCAGACCTTCGGCGAGCGGATGCCAGAAAACGGCGCTGGTGCGGGACGGCGTGTCGGAAGCGGTCACGGTGAACTCCTCGGTACTGAAGTGCTTCATGCTAGCACCTTGACGAACCGGCGACGAAAAGCCCCCTGCGGCAGGACGTCCGCAGGGGGTTGAAAGGGCCCGCCGCAGGAGCGCGCGGCAGGCGGGGCGGATCATTCTTCAGCCGGTAGTCAGCCGAAGAAGATCATGTTGGCGATGATCGTGACGACGAGGCCGGCGATCATCGGAATCCACGTACGGCGGACGACGGCCATCGGGGAGATGCCGGCGGCGCCGGCCACGGCGATGATGACGCCTGCGACCGGGCTCATGGCGCGGATCATGCCGGAGGCGAACTGCATCGGCGTGACGAGCGCGGTGACGGAGCCGCCGAGACCGGCTGCGACGTCGGGAGCGAGCGAGGCGAAGGACGAGTAGGCGCCGACGCCCGAACCGGTGAGGAAGGTCACGGCGGAGACGATCGCCGTCAGGATGACGGTCATGAAGCCCATGCCGGCACCGACGCCCTGAGCGGAGTTGATGAGGATGTCGATGAGGCCGGAAACCTTGAGGCCGGTGGCGAAGAATTCGGCGCAGATGATCAGCGCGACGATGCCGGCGAACATCTTGCCCATGCTCTGGAACATGGCCATGGCGTCCTTGAAGACCTTCTTGACGGAGCGCGTGCGGATGATTTCGATGATCACGACGCCGACCCACACCATGAAGAGCGCGCTGATCGTGTCAAGCTTGATCGAGGAGACGACGAGCTTCGAGAAGACGATCAGAAGGGCGATCGGCAGAACCGGGAAGAGGGCGTACCACTTCGGCGCGGCGGGCGCGTCGGACTGCTTCACTTCGGCGGCTTCGGCATAAACGTCGTCACCCTTGGCGTCGTAGTAGCGCTGCACGAAGTAGTGGGCGACGCAGATGACGATCACGGTCGGGACGGCGAGCACGAGCTGATACTGCACGAGGTAGATGATCGGATCGAGACCGGCCACCTTGGCGGCGAGGTTGGCCGTGCCGGCGGTCGGCGCGAAGGTCATGCCGGCCGAGGTGCCGATGACGGCGGCGGCAGCGGCGGCGGAAACGCCGACGGCCTTCAGGATCGGGAAGAGGGCCACGAGGAGCAGCATGGCAAGACCGGCGGCGGACGGGATCACCATCACGAGGATCTGGCCGACGAGGTAGCCGCCGACGAGAACGAGATACGGAGCCTTGAGCATGGACAGGGGCTTCACGGCGACGTCGACGAGCGCGCGGGCCGCACCGATGCGGTCCATGTAGGCGGCGAAGCCGCCCGCGGTCATGATGAGGAAGCCGATGCCGGAGCTCTGCTTAGTGGCGATGCTCTTCAGGGTGTTGAAGATGTCGAAGAGCACGAAGCCCGAGGGCTTGACGCCCTTCGGCAGGAAGTGCGGGTCGCCGAGAATGACGGCGGCGAGAAGAAGTGCCAGGCCTGCAAAAAGCAGAACCAGATGGGTCTGGTAGCGCTTGATGAGCGCCCAGCCCGCGATCACCGTGACGATCACGGCAAGCCAGGGCATGAGGGAATACATAAGACTCTCCTATCCGGTGAGGTTGGTCAGATCAGGGTTTCGAACGCGCGGTCCAGGCGTTCGAGGGATTCGTCGATGCGGCGGGCGCAGGCTTCGCGTGCGGCGCGCAGCTCGGCCAGACGGCTGACGGCGGTGCCGAGCATGGCGTCGATTTCAGCGGGCGCGCAGCTGCCGGCGGTGCGGCGTCCGGCCACGATCCTGCGCGGATCGAGCGCGTCGCGGAATTCGGCTTCGCTCATCGGGAGCACGGGATCGCCTTCGGGGAATTCCTCGGTGATTTCCTCGCGGTAGATGCGCTGCATTTCCGCGTACGGGAAGTCGAGCGGCAGGATGCCGTTGGCGCGGGCGAAGCCCACCATGCGGCTCGCCATGTGGTGGCCGATGCGGAAGGGCAGGCCGTGGTCGCGCATCAGGCGGTCGGCGATTTCCTGCGAAGCGGTCCAGTCGGAATTAAGTTCTTCGAGAGCGCGCTCCGGATTGATCACGAGGCCCGCGAGCACCTTTCTGAAGCGGGCGAGCATGCCGACGGCGGTCGTCATCATGCGGGCGTTCTTGGCGGTGCTCTTGCCGTCGACCATGCCGGGCACGACGTTGTGAACGCGCGTGAAGCACGTCATCATTTCGCCGATGACGTCGGAGCAGTCTTCGCGGCAGTTGTTCATGAGACCGGGGTTGCGCTTCTGCGGCATCGCGGAGGACACGTAGGTGTTTTCTCCGCCTTCCTTAAGAAGAATCCAGGGACGCGGCTGCGCGTACTGCACCATGATGTCGTTGATCATCGAGCCGATGCGCACGGCGGCCTGAGCGGCGCACGCCGCGGCTTCGAGCGGCGCGTCGACCGGGAAGAGGCTCGTGGCGTCGAGCGCGTTTTCGACCGGACGCGGGAAGCCGAGCGACTCGGCCATGCCGGCGCGGTCGAGCGGCCAGCAGGTACCGTTGAGCACCGTGGCGCCCATGGCGGATTCGTTGAAGCGCTCGAGGGCCGCGCCGGTGCGTTCGCGCACGCGAAGGAGCGAAGCGGTGATGCCGAGCAGATAGTGCGCGTACGAGGTCGGCTGGGCGGCCACGCCGTTCGTGTAGGAGGGAACCACGGTGTCGCGGTGGCGTTCGGCAAGCCCGAGCAGGTCGCCGATGACGTCGTCAAGACCGGCGGCGAAGGCCAGCATGCGGTCGCGGAGCATCGCCGTGCGGACGGTCGAGAGGATGTCCTGACTCGAACGGCCGGCGTGGATGACGGTCGCTTCGGGACCGGCGGCGGCGATGAACATCGGCTCCCAGGCAATGTACTTCTTGACGCGCTTGGCGGTATCGGCTTCGCCTTCGGCTTCAACCGCGGCGATGCCGCGGGCGGCCCGGCGTGCGAGCGCTTCGTCGAACTGGGCGTTCTTCAGACCCACGACGACGGTGGCTCGATTGATTTTGTTGAGCCAGAAAAAATCATCTCTGATCACGATTCGGATTCCTTAAGACGGATGAGGGCAGGGAAAACGCCCTGCGATGCGCACAGTTTGGACGCATGAAAATCAGATGACAATCATTGTTTTGACAAAATAATCTTGCGTTTTACGCAAAATAAAGGCGTGACTTGATGACGCTTCGTCCGTTATGATTGATGCAGACAACGGAGGAAATCATGGCGAGAACCGATGATCTGAGCGCCTGGCGCGCCTTCGTCACTTTTGCCCGCAGCGGAACGCTGACGGCGGCGGCCGGCGTGCTCGAGACCGAAGTGTCGAGTCTTTCCCGCGCCATCACGGGACTGGAAAAGACGCTCGGATGCGAGCTCATCCGCCACAATACGCGTCCGCTTCAGCTCACCGATGCGGGACGAACGGCACTGAAGCGCATGGAAACGATCCTGCGCGCCCACGATTCGCTGATGGAAACGCTGCAGAACGACAACCGCGCGCTGACCGGGCGCGTGCGTCTTTCGACCGCGCAGGGCTTCGCCACCCGCCGTCTGATGCCTGTCATCCGGCGCTTCTGCGACGAACATCCCGGCATGTCGATCGACATCATGACGGGCATCCGGGAGGCGGACGTTGCCAAGGGCATCTGCGACGTCGCGGTGCTGACGGGCGAGCCGACGCTGCCCGGCCTCGTCTACATGAGCCGCGGACGAAACGTCTATCTGCCCGTGGCGAGTCCCGACTACATCCGGCAGTTCGGCCTTCCCGTCACGCCGGAAAATCTGAGGAGCCACAAGGGCTACATCTACTGCGGTCCGGTTCGCGGAGAAACGAAGGAGCTGACCCGGGGAAACCGCACCGAGCCAGTGCAGTTCGGCACGAGCGTGCGCTCGACCGACATTCTCGCCGTGCGCGAGGCCGTGCTCGCCGGCATGGGAGTCGCGGTGGACATGCCGCTCGTGCAGATCTACGAGGATCTTCTGGACGGGCGCCTGGTGCCGATTCTGCCGGGCTGGTCGCTGCCGCCCATCGAATGCTTCGTGGTGACGAACCGAGACGCCTGGCACATGCGCCGCGTGCGCGTCTTTTTCGAATGGTTCGCCAAGACCATGCAGGGACTATTCTCCGACTACGAGGCCGCCGTCTCGACGATCGTCGGTCTGCCGCCTGAACGTCCGGGCGTCGACCGCGCGTCGGTCTTCATGACGGAGTCCGGAAGACGCAGAGGCGCTTTGAACTGAACACCGGTTTCAGCGGTCTTCCTTCAGCTGCCCGGGATAGGTCTTTTCGATCCACGCGCACATGATGTCGGCCGAGAGGACGGCCTCCCTCTCGATGTCGGCGTCTGCGGCACGGAAGTCGGGCAGACAGAGGGCCTTCAGGTAGAGGGGGCCCTTCAGCATTTCGATGAATCGGGCCGCGGCCGCCGTGAGTTCGGGAAGCGGCGCGTCGATGTGGTTTTCGAGGACTTTGGCAAAGCAGACGTAGCTCTTTTCCACGCCTTCGCGCCGGAACCAGTCGCCGATCTCGCGCAGCCGGACCGACTCCGCAAAGATGAGCCGCGAGGCGCCGACGGCGCGTTCGCTCAGCATGCCCTTCAGATAGATGAGCCCGAAGGCGAGGAATTCCTCCCGCAGCGTGCGTCCGTGCCGGTAGTCGGCCATGTAGGACGCATAGACGTCGTCGGCCATCATCTGCAGCGCCGCGATGAAGAGGCCTTCCTTGCTGCCGTAGCACTGATAGACGGTTGAACGCGATCCGCCCGAGCGGCGGATGATCTTGTCGATCGAGGTGCGCTCGTAGCCGTTCTCGATGAAGGTGTCGATGGCGCAGGAGAGAAGCTCCTTCATGCGCTCGCGCCCGCGCGCCGTTTTGACGGCTGGTTCGTCCATAACGTCCAATCCCGGAAATTGCCTAACGACATCCTACACGTCCGGCAGGGAGTCTGCCCGAACCGGCTTGCACGCCGCACTTCTGTACTGTACCATACAGTACAAATGTACTCATCGGTACAGATAGATGAAAAAGGAGGGGATGAATTCATGGACAGACGCAGACTTCTTCAGCTGGCCGGCGCCGTTTTTGCGGCGGGCGGCGCTTCCTCGGCGCTTTTCGCTGCGGGAGAGGAGAAGCCGAGAGATCTCACACTCATCGTGCCGTTTCCGCCCGGGGGAGGAGGAGACATTCTCGCCCGGGCTGTCTCGCTTCCCCTGGCCGAATTCGCCGGCCGTCGTCCGGTCACGCTCAACCGCCCGGGCGCGGGCGGCAACATCGGCACCGCCCAGGTCGTCAAGGCCGCGGCCGGATCGGGCACCGTCGGCTACGTGACGAACGGCATTCTCTGCGTCAACCCGCATCTCTATGAAAGGCGGGCCTTCGATCCGCTTGCCGATCTGAAGCCGGTGGCGGGTCTCACGGTGATCGGCCTGGTGCTCGCGGTCAATCCGAAGGTGCTCCCCGACGTGAAGACCGCCGCCGATCTCGCCCGTCATGCCGCGGCCCGTCCCGGCGAAACCGCGTTTGCCTCGGCAGGCGTCGGCACGACCAGCCATCTGGCGGGCTCGCTTTTCGAAGCGCAGGCGGGACTCGAACTCAATCACATTCCGCACGCCGGCGGCGCGGCGGCCGTCAACGAAGTGCTGGCCGGCCGCATTCCCTTTCTGATCGACGTCATGCCGAATCTGCTCCCGCATCTCAGAAGCGGCGCGCTGCGCGCACTGGCCGTGACGAATCCGGTGCGCTCGGCGCTTCTTCCCGACGTGCCGACGCTGGCCGAATCCGGCTTCCCCGGCGTCTCGCTCGTCGCCTGGGACGGCCTGGCGGCCCCCGCGGGCTTTCCCGACGGGGAGGCTGAAGCGCTGGCCCGCGCGGCCGGGAAGGCGCTCGCCGACCCGGCGCTTCGCGAGCGGCTTCTTCGTCTCGGCGCCGAGCCGCAGTTCAGGGGGCCGGACGAATTCCGCCGCTTCATTGCGGACGAGGCTCCGAAGTGGAAGGCGCTCGCCCTGAAGGCCCGCGCGCAGCGCTGAAAACCGAATCAGGAACAACCCAACGACTTCATCAAGGATACGCATTATGCAGCCCATGCTCGATACTTCGCATCTGCCGCCCGTTCCCGAATGGCACCGGTCCGGCGACTTCACCGACATCATTTATGAAAAGTGCGAAGACGGGATCGCCAAGATCACCATCAACCGTCCGCAGGTTCACAACGCCTTCAGGCCGCTCACCGTCATGGAAATGAGCCGCGCGCTCAACGACGCGCGCAACGACGAGAACATCGGCGCCGTCATTCTCACGGGCATGGGCGAAAAGGCCTTCTGCTCCGGCGGCGACCAGAAGGTCCGCGGCACGGGCGGCTACGTGGGCGACGACGGCACGCCGCGGCTCAACGTGCTCGACCTTCAGCGCGAAATCCGCACCTGCCCGAAGCCCGTCGTGGCGATGGTGGCAGGCTGGTGCGTGGGCGGCGGCCACGTGCTTCATATGATGTGCGACCTGACGATCGCCGCCGAAAACGCCATGTTCGGTCAGACGGGCCCGAGGGTCGGTTCGTTCGACGGCGGCTGGGGCGCCTCCTACATGGCACGCATCGTCGGCCAGAAGAAGGCCCGCGAACTCTGGTTCCTCTGCCGTTTCTACAGCGCGAAGGAAGCGCTTGACATGGGACTCGTCAATACGGTCGTGCCGCTCGAGCGTCTCGAGGCCGAAACGGTTCAGTGGTGCCGGGAAATGCTGGCCAACTCGCCGCTGGCCATCCGCTGCCTCAAGGCGGCGCTCAACGCCGACTGCGACGGTCAGGCCGGTCTGCAGGAGCTGGCCGGCAACGCCACGCTCCTCTACTACATGACCGACGAAGGCCGGGAAGGGAAGAACGCCTTCCTTGAAAAGCGCCGTCCGGACTTCGCAAAGTTCCGCCGTCTGCCCTGAGGCGAATCATGCCTGCATGTTTTTCGGCGCCGGACGATTCGACGCTCAGCGTCATCGCCGCCGCGAGGGAGGTTCCCCGAAAGACCGCGGTGATCGCGGGAAGCCGGCGCGTCAGCTATGACGAGCTTGCCCGGGCGGTGAGCGCGCGGGCGGCTTCGCGCGTGCGGCCCGAGCCGGGACGGCCGGTCTTTCTGACGGCCGGTTCGGATCTCGAGGGACTCGTCGACCTGCTTGCGCTCCTGGAGGCGCGGATTCCGGCCGTGCTCTTTTCCCCCAAGCTCACCGACGGCGAAAAGGCGGCCCTGCGCCGTCAGACGGAGGCGATCGAGGCGCCGCTGCCCGGGGACGCGGCCTTCGTGGTCTTTACGTCGGGCACCACCGGCCGTCCCAAGCCGGCGGTGCTGACCCGCCGTTCGCTCGCGGCCGGCGCGATTGCGGCGGCTGAAGCGCTCCGCATGACGCAGGACGACGTCTTTCAGCTCTCCCTCTCGCCTGCGCGCGTCGGAGGGCTCGGCATCGTGTTGCGCACCCTGGCCGTCCGCGGCACGCTCTCGCTTGCTCCGCGTTTCTGCGGCTCCGCCTTTCCCGAGATGCTCGAAAGAGACGGCGTGACGCTGGCGTCGCTGGTTCCCGCCATGCTTGCCGATGTGTTTGAAAAGAATCCCGGCTGGAGGAATCCTGCGGGACTGCGGGCCCTTCTGATCGGCGGCGCACCGATGCCGGCGAAGCTCCGGGCTGAAGCGGCCCGCCGCGGC
>JAXEEN010000242.1:0-3101 GCA_034104065.1 Sutterella sp. | reverse complement strand
AGGGCTACTTCTGCTGGGGCATGAACCCCGCGCATTCGACGCCGAACGCCAAGCACGCCCGCAACGCCATGGCCAAGCTCGACTGGCTCGTCGTCGCCGACTGGTTCCAGACCGAAACGTCGCTCTTCTGGCAGGCGCCCGACATGAAGCCCGAGGACATCAAGACCGAGGTCTACTTCCTGCCCGCCGCGCTCATCTATGAAAAGACGGGCTCGATCAACAACTCCGGCCGCTGGATCCAGTGGCGCGAAAAGGCGATCGAACCGCCGGGAGAATGCAAGTCCGACTTCGAAATCCTGATGCTCCTCCAGAAGCGCATCGCCGATCTGTACCGCAAGGAAGGCGGCGCCTGCCCGGACCAGATTCTCAAGACGAACTTCGACTACACGATCGACGGCCGTCCGGACATCCGCGCGCTCTGCTGGGCCCTCAACGGCTACGACGTGAAGTCCGGCAAGCTCCTCAAGGGCTACGGCCAGCTTCAGGCCGACGGCTCCACCGCCTGCGGCATCTGGATCTTCTCCGGCTACTACAACAATGAAGCCGCGAAGCTCGATCCGATGAAGCAGCCGATGACCAACCGCAACAAGGAAGACCCGACCGGTCTCGGTCTCTTCCCGGGCTGGTCCTTCGCCTGGCCGGCCAACCGCCGCATCCTCTACAACCGCGCGTCCGCCGACCCGCAGGGCAAGCCCTGGGATCCGAAGCGCGTGCTCGTGGCCTGGGACGGCAAGAAGTGGGTTCAGAACGACGTCGGCGACTTCGTCACCGCCAAGGCGCCGGACGACAACGCCTTCTTCATGACCTGGGAACAGAACGCCCGACTCTTCGCCTATCCGATGGCCGACGGTCCGCTGCCCGAACACTTCGAACCGCATGAAGCTCCGGTGAAGAACCTGCTCAACGGTGCCGGCGGCAACCCGTGCGCCCGCTTCACGAACGACCCGTCCGTCAAGCGCGGCTCGACGAAGGACTATCCGTACATCGTGACGACCTACTCCGTGGTCGAACACTGGCAGTCCGGCACGCAGACCCGCAACATCCCGTGGCTCAACGAACTGATCCCGTGCAACTTCATCGAGCTCTCCGAAGAGCTGGCGAAGGAAAAGGGCATCAAGTCCGGCGACCAGGTGCGCGTCTGGAACAACCGCGGCTCCGTCAAGGTCGCCGCCATGGTCACGAAGCGCATGAAGCCCATGACGATCGACGGCAAGCTCATGCACGTCGTCGGCATGCCGCACCACTTCTCGTGGGCAACGAAGCTCGCCACCGGCGATAACGTGAACGACCTGCCGCCCAACGTCGGCGACCCGAACTCGTACATCCCGGAATACAAGGCGTTCCTTGTCAACCTCGAGAAGGCTGCCTGATCAGCGCGAATAGGAGATGAATAATGGCAAATAGCAAAGACGTTGCGATGCTGTTTGACGCTTCGCACTGCACCGGCTGCAAGGGCTGCCAGGTGGCGTGCAAGCAGTGGAACATGCTTCCGTCCGCACTCGGACTCAATGAAAACAAGTTCACGGGTTCCTACCAGAGCCCGGCCGACCTCAACGGCGACACGCGTCTCGTGATGACGTTCGACGAAAAGGAATCGGGCAACAAGTACCAGCCGATCAATTTCGCCATCGGCCGCCGTTCGTGCTACCACTGCACGGACGCCGCCTGCGTCGAAATCTGCTCGTCCGGCGCGCTTTATCACAAGGACAACGGCGTCGTCGCCTACGACACGACGAAGTGCAACGGCTGCACGTACTGCCAGTCCGCCTGTCCGTTCGACGTGCCGCGCTTCCGCGACACCGACGGCCGCATCGACAAGTGCACGCTCTGCATCGACCGTCTCGAAGAGGGCGGCATCCCGGCCTGCGTCAAGACCTGCCAGCCTGAAGCGCTTCGCTTCGGCACCCGTGAGGAAATGATCGCCTACGGCCAGAAGCGCGTCGAATTCCTGAAGAAGAAGGGCTTTGCGAAGGCAGAACTCTACGGCGTGAACGAAATGGGCGGTCTGCACGTGCTGCAGGTCTGCCAGTTCGGTCATGAAGCCTACGGTCTGCCGACGAATCCGAAGGCCAACGGCATGATCGGTCTGATGAAGACCATGAAGACCGTCACGGGCGTCGGCACTGCCGCCGTCGTCGCCGGTCTCGCCGCTTCGCTCATCGCCGCCCGCGGCTACCGCCGCGACGAAGTGACGGTCGAAGAAGCGAAGAAGCACTGGACGCCTGAACAGCGTGCCAAGGCCGACCGTGAAGTCAAGGAGCTTCTTGAAAAAGAAGCGGCCCGTCAGTAATGCTTATAGGAGACACAGAATGACCAGATACATTCAGCGTCACTCCCTGCTCACCCGCGTCACGCACGGTGTCGGCGCCATCAGCTGCATCCTGCTTGCCGTGACCGGCGTGTTCGTCTTCGTTCCGAGCCTCGGCGGCGGCACCATGGGCGGTGACTTCACCTACGCCATGCGCATGCTCCACCGCATCCTCGCGATTCCGTTCATCGTCGTTCCTCTGATTGCGGTGCTCGTCTCCCCGAAGGGCTTCGTGCACCTCTTCAAGGAAGACATCTTCGGCAAGTGGGACAAGGACGACTTCGCCTGGGCCATGAAGTTCCCGTTCTATCTCTTTGCGCCTTCCAAGGTTCATATGCCCCCGCAGCACCATGTGAAGTCCGCGCAGCGTCTCGCCGACGGCGCGCTGCTCTTCTTCGGCATCGGTCTTGCGATTTCGGGTCTGATCCTCTGGCTCAACACGGGTCTCCTGCCCGGCGGCGGCATGAAGGTCGAGTTCAGCAATGAAACGCTCCTCGCCGCCCACCTCGTGCACGACGTCCTCTTCTTCCTCACGGTCTTCGTCGGCATCGCCCACATCTACCTGGGCGGCGGCATCTTCCAGCCGTACCGCGGCACGCCGCGCATCATGTTCGGCGACGGCAAGGTGAGCGAATCCGACGCGGTCTACCACGGGGGCTATTGGGCCAACCAGTAAATCGCCCTCGGAACGAACGTGACGGTCGAAAACGACAATAAGTAAAGCCTGCAGAACGCACGGCGCTTCGGCGCCGTGCGGGACGGACCTTCCGCACCGGCCGGTCGGGAAGGTCCG
>JAXEEN010000241.1:0-3501 GCA_034104065.1 Sutterella sp. | reverse complement strand
CCCGGCAGACCGCCCTGAAGATTCCTGAGCATGCTGCCCACGATGATGGCGGGCGACAGCATGCCGTCGTCCCTCGACAGATGCCGGAACCACTCGCCGCATTCGGGAAGCAGCGTCTCGAAGGCTTCGCCAGCGAAGTTCTTCACCGAGCGGCCGAGCAGCATCTCGGCCGCGCTGTTGCCCCAGAGCAGGCCGCCTCGGCTGTCGGACGCCAGAACGGCGGTGGTCATGAGGTTCCAGATTTCCGCTGCCGGACACTGCGCACCGGCAGCCAGTTCGCCCGTACTCACGGCATCCCCCTCTCTTCGGACTCAAAAAAGCGGGCGTCGGCCACCATGAGCCGCGCCCGCTGTTCTAACTGCCCCTACGGCTCAGTCTGAAAGATCAGAGGGCGTAGTAGAGGTCGAAGTCGAGTGCCGTGACGGCGAGACGGTTGCGCTGCACGTCTTCCATCTTCAGAGCGATGTAGGCATCGATGAAGTCGTTCGAGAAGACGCCGCCGCGCGTCAGGAACTCGCGGTCCTTGTCGAGGTATTCGAGCGCCTGGTCGAGCGAGGAGCAGACCGTCGGGATCTTGGCGTTTTCTTCGGGCGGCAGATCGTAGAGGTTCTTGTCTGCGGCTTCGCCCGGATGGATCTTGTTCTGGATGCCGTCGAGACCGGCCATCAGCAGTGCCGCAAAGGCGAGGTACGGATTGGCGGACGGATCCGGGAAGCGCACTTCGACGCGGCGGGCCTTCGGGCTGTTGACGTGCGGAATGCGGATCGAGGCGGAACGGTTGCAGGACGAATAGGCGAGCTTCACCGGCGCTTCGAAGCCCGGCACCAGACGGCGGTAGGAGTTGATGCCCGGGTTCGTGATGGCGTTGAGCGCGCGGGCGTGCTTGATCACGCCGCCGATGTAGTAGAGCGCCATTTCGGAGAGGCCCGCGTAGCCGTTGCCCGAGAAGAGGTTCTGACCGTCCTTCCAGATCGACTGATGCACGTGCATGCCGGAGCCGTTGTCGCCTTCGACGGGCTTGGGCATGAAGGTCGCGGTCTTGCCGTAGGCGGCGGCCACGTTGTGAACGGTGTACTTGAGGATCTGCGTCCAGTCGGCGCGCTGAACGAGGGTGCCGAACTTCGTGCCGATTTCGCACTGGCCGGCGCCGCCCACTTCGTGGTGGTGAATTTCAACCGGGACGCCCTGCTGTTCGAGGAGCAGGCACATTTCGGCGCGCATGTCGGCGAAGGAGTCGACCGGGGAAACCGGGAAGTAGCCGCCCTTCACATGGTTGTGGTAGCCGAGGTTGCCGCCTTCGATGTCGATGCCGGTCGACCAGGGTCCTTCCTCGCTCTTGATTTCGAAGCCGCTCTTGCCCATGCGGTGTTCCCACTTCACTTCGTCGAAGATGAAGAATTCGGGTTCCGGACCGAAATAGGCCGTGTCGCCGATGCCGGTGGACTTCAGATAGGCTTCGGCACGGTTGGCGATGGAGCGCGGGTCGCGGTCGTAGCCCTTGCCCGTGGACGGTTCATGGACGTCGCACTGCAGAATGAGCGTGTTCACTTCGCGGAAGGGGTCCATGCGGGCCGTATTCGGATCCGGAATGAGAAGCATGTCGGAGGCTTCGATGCCGCGCCAACCGGCAAAGGACGAGCCGTCGAAGGGCTGGCCGAGTTCGAACGTGTCTTCGTCGATGGTGGCGGCCGGCACCGTGAGGTGCATTTCCTTGCCGCGCGTATCCGTCAGACGCATGTCGACGAACTTGACATCATTGTCCTTGATCATCTGCAGAACATCAGAAGCGGACGTCATTTGTGTGGTCTCCTAGTAGTGTCAGGGACGGCGCTGGTGCCGGACCCGTTGAGAGTTGAGGTGCTTCGGCCGGGATCCGAAGTGAGTTGACCCTATTCTCAGCAAGAGTCATGCCAAAGTCATCCCAAACGGGAGAGGACTCCCCGGACACCGCAAAACGGCGCCGAGCTCCGAAAAGCGCAAACCGGCCCGCGAAGCGTCCGCAGGATGCGGACGCACCGCGCCCGGACGGCGGACCGCCGAACGCACCAATTCAAACCAAATCCGAATCATTATCGCACCTATTTAGTGCACAAACCCGTTTTCAATGCCGCCGGAAGGCCGGAGGAACAGTTTGCGGACATTTTTCATCAGGCGCGAGGCGGCGTCAGAGGAAGGCTTCCTGCACGTCCGAGAGAAATGCGCGGCCGCGTGCGCTCGGACGGATCAGGGCGGGATCCGCGTCGAGAAGCCCCTCGGCGCGCAGTCGGGAAAGCACGGGCTCGATCGTGCGAATCGGCAGACCGGTGCGGGCTTCAAAGAGCGCCGCCGGCACGCCGTCCGCGAGGCGAAGCGCATTGAGCATGAATTCAAAGGGCAGGTCTTCGGGCGGCACGGCGTGCGCCTCCTCGACGCCGGACCCCGTGCCGAGCACGGCTTCGCGCCAGCGCGCGGGCGAGAGAAGCCGCCTCTCGCGCACGATGCCGTTCGGCCCGGTGAGCTTGCCGTGGGCGCCCGCGCCGGCAGCCAGATAGTCGCCGAAGGTCCAGTAGTTGAGGTTGTGGCGGCAGCGGCGGCCGGGCTTCGCATAACCCGAGACCTCGTAGTGCTCGAAGCCGGCGGCCTCGAGTTCGGCGGCGACCGCATCGGCCATGTCGGCGGCGAGATCCTCGTCGGGAAGCCCTTCGGGCGTGCGTCTGGCGAAGGCCGTGCCCGCCTCGATGGTGAGCTGGTAGAAGGAAAGATGCGCCGCGCCCGTCGACGCGGCGGTGCGCACTTCGCGCCTTGCCTCTTCGAGCGTCTCGCCCGGCAGCGCGAACATCAGGTCGAGATTGAAGTTGTCGAACACCTCGGCCGCATGATGCGCCGCGCGCAGCGCCTCGGCCGAGGAATGAATGCGCCCGAGCGTGCGAAGCTTCTCGTCCATGAAGCTCTGAACGCCGAGCGAGAGACGGTTGACGCCCGCCTCCCGGAAATCCCGGAAGCGCCCTTCGTCGACCGTGCCGGGATTGGCTTCGAGAGTCACCTCGCAGCCGGCCTCGAAGGGAAAGAGCCGGTCGGCGCCTTCGAGCAGTCTGCCGAGCGCCGCGGGCGGCATCAGGCTCGGCGTGCCGCCGCCGATGAAGACGGACGTCAGCGGCCGGCCCGAGGTCCGGCCGGCCCAGCCCTTCAGGTCCTTCAGCACTAAGTCGACATATTCATCCGCATCAAGCGAACGCGGCGCGGCATGGGAGTTGAAGTCGCAGTACGGGCACTTGCGCACGCACCACGGCCAGTGGAGATAGAGCGAGAGCGGCAGCTCGGCGGGCCGGATCAGGGACATTTACCAGCCCCAGCTTTCGCGGATCATTTCGATCATGCGGCGAAGCGCCTTGCCGCGGTGGCTCAGACCGTTCTTCTCCTCGGCCGTCAGTTCGGCCGCCGTTTTGCCGAATTCGGGCAGACGGAAGTACGGGTCGTAGCCGAAGCCGCCCGTGCCGGCGGGCTCGTCCTGAATTTCGCCGT
>JAXEEN010000240.1:0-2609 GCA_034104065.1 Sutterella sp. | reverse complement strand
CGCCCGGACTTCCTCGGCGCTGAAGACGCGGCCGCCCGCAGCTATGTCCGGGTGCTTAACCGCGTTCTCGGGGAAATGCCCGACGATATGACGATCACGATTCACATCTGCCGCGGCAATTTCCGCTCGACCTGGTTCTCGTCGGGCGGTTACGAGCCCGTCGCCGACATTCTCTTCTCCCGCTGCAACGTCGACGACTTCTTCCTCGAATACGACAGCGAACGCGCGAGCACCTTCGAGCCGCTCCGCTTCATCCGGGATCAGACCGTGGTACTCGGACTGATCAACTCCAAGTTCCCGGAACTCGAGGACAAGGACGCGGTCAAGGTCCGCATTCGGGAAGCGACGAAGTACGTGCCGCTCGAACGGGTCTGCCTCTCGCCGCAGTGCGGCTTCTCCTCGACCGAGGAAGGCAACATCATGACCGAAGAAGAACAGTGGGCCAAGGTCCGGCTCGTCGCCGAGATTGCGGCGGATGTCTGGAAGGACTGACTGAAGACGCACTGAAATAAGCGCAAAAGACCTGTCGCCGGCTGACGGCGGCAGGTCTTTTGACATCGGGCTTCGGCCTTTTCAAAGCGGCGTGTCGGCGGCGGGACGGCCGCCGCGGTAAGATTCGATCGGGCCGATAGAAAAACGGGCAAGCGAAGCGGGGCGGATCGGCGTAAAGTTTACGCAGCGGAAAATTCGAACCGATCATGCTTCAAACCCTTCAGCCAGTTACGATGGACGCCCTGCCGGTCCTGAGCGGATTTCTTCCGCTGGGCGGCACCGGCGACTGCAACCACTCGCTCGCCGCACTGATTTCACGTGCCCGGGAGCATGAGACCGCCTATGCCGTCTTCCACGACCGTCTGCTGATCCGCTGGCGTCCCGTGCCCGAAGCGCCGCTCATGTGGATGTCGCCGATCGGCTGCGCGAGCTGCGGAACGCTGATTGAGGAACTCGAACGCATCAGCCTTGACGCCGGCGAACCGCTGAGACTGTGGGGAACTGTGCCGGACATGATGACCCGCCTGCAGCGGGCGCTGCCCTACCGAAACTTCACCGCGACGACTTCGAACGCCTGGTGGGACTACCTCTACCGCAGGGATCAGTTCGCGATGCTCGAAGGCCGGCGTCTTCACGGCAAGCGCAATTTCGCGAGACGCTTCTGGGCGGCCCATCCCGGCGCCCGCTTCGAGCCGCTCGGCGACGACACCGTTCCGCTCTGTCTGAGGTTTCTGGACGACTGGTATTCGGACAAAGGCGCGATGACCCCGAGCATGCAGGCGGAGGCCGAAGCCGCTCGCCTGTCGCTGACGCATCACGAGGCGTTCGGCATTCGGGGCGGCGTGCTGATGTCGGGCGGACGCGTCTGCGGCTTCACGTTCGGCGCCATGGTCTCGCCGGACGTCTTCGCCGTGCATGTCGAGAAGGCCTCGCGCGAGGTGACCGGCGCCTATCCGGTCCTCGCGAGCGAGCTCGCCAAAACACTCCCGGAAAGCGTGCTGTTTCTCAACCGCGAGGAAGATCTGGGACTGCCCGGGCTGCGAAAGGCGAAGTCGGACTGGGCGCCTGCCTCGATGAATCAGAAGGGCTGGATCACGCTCGAGCCGCAGACTGGTTAAGTCGACTTATTGAGAAGGGTCGGCGTTTCCTCGGAAAACAAACACAAAAAAGCCCGGCGGTGCCGGGCGTCAGGGGCGGCGCGTCCGAACGATCAGGGTGTCCTGTCGTAATAACCGGAGAGGGTCGCGAGCTTCTTCAGAACCAGGGCGTCGAGCTTCGGGCGGAAGGCGGCTCTGAGGCCGTCGGTCAGCCGGTCAAGATCCTGAGCAGAGAGACCTTCGGCGAAAGCGGTGTCGACATGCAGTTCCGGCGTGACGCCGTCGGGAAAGCGCAGACGAAAACGCAGACGGGCGCCGGACGGATGCGAGGAAACAAAGTCCTCCGCTTCGGCGGTGAGCCGAAGCTGCTCGGCGCTCGGCAGCGCGCCGTACGGAAAACGGGTGAGCAGGCAGGGCCTGGCGGCCTGATCCGGCCGGGACATGCCCAGACGCGCGGCCAAAGCGCGGATGTCGGGCTTGCTGAGGCCCGCTTCCTCGAGCGGAGAGTGAATGCCGAGTTCGAGCAGCGCCCGGCGGCCCGGCCGGTATCCGGAGAGGTCGGAATGGTTGGTGCCGTCGCAGAGCGGCTCGCTTCCGGCAATCCGAAGAAGTTCGGTAAAGAGGCCCGTCTTGCAGACGTAGCAGCGTTCGCGTCCGGCGCCGGCGAGCGCGGGGAGCTTCAGCGGATCAATGTCGAAGAGTTCGGCTTCGAGCCCGAGTTCGCGGGCGCCGTCGACGGCCTCCCGGGTTTCCGAGGACGCGATGTGCGGGCCTCTCACGTGCAGCAGTCTGACCTGGAATCCCGCTCTTTTGGCGGCAAAGGCCAGAAAGCGGCTGTCGAGGCCGCCCGAGTAGGCGATCGTCACGAGCCCGTTCGGGGCGGCGCGGCGCAGTGCTTCGGTGAGCGCGGGCGGCAGACCCGACGCTTCATCGCCGGGAAGTTCATTCGTCATTGTCCTTCTCCCACGGCGTCCCCATGGCGAAAAGCGTGCCGTTGGGAACACCGTCGAAAACCTGCGG
>JAXEEN010000239.1:0-3821 GCA_034104065.1 Sutterella sp. | reverse complement strand
AATCGCTGAAGGCAGCCTTCGACTTTCAGGCCGAACTCGAAACCACGCAGCTGATGATCGATCAGCTTGAGTCGCTGCGGGACGAAGCCGCATTGCGGGGTTCGGTCAGGGCGACACCCGAACTCATCGACTTCTTCCAGTCCCGCGGTCTCGATTTCTCCGTCAGTGAAGACGCCCTGGCGGAGAACGGCATCGACCGCAGTCTCTCAGTCGTCAGTCAGTACGCCGACAGCCTTCTTCGTCAATTCGACGAGCAGCATGCGCAGATAGAAGGGAGGCTCGCTGAAATGGAAGCGTGCCTGAAGATGGAGCCCTGAATTAGAGAAGTCCCCGCAGGCACGCCGGCCTGAAAACGGCCGGCATTTCTTCCTCTGCAGGAATGCCTCAGCCGCGGCTTCGCGTGAGCGCTTTGCCGCGCCGCCAGGCGCCCGAGGCCAGACGGCCGAGAAAGAGCAGACCGCGGAAACAGAGTTCGAGCGCCATGGCGATCCAGACGCCCGTGATGCCGTACTGCGGGGCGAGCCAGGCGGCCAGCGTCAGGCGGACCGCCCACATCGAAATCAGATTCATGATGCACGGCACGCGGGTGTCGCCCGCGCCGACGAAGACGCCGTGGCAGACGATGGCCGCGGCAAAGAGCGGCTCCGCAAAGGCCTCGATGCGAAGGATGCCGCTTCCGAGATCGATCACTTCCGGCGAGGCGGTCAGCGTTCTCATGAGTTCCGGCGCAAAGACGTACATCACCGCGCCCATCACCGTCATCACTGCGGCGCCCAGCCCGACGGCCAGATAAGCGAGCTGCCCGGCCAGGTCCTTCCGACCGGCGCCGAGACTCTGTCCGGTAATCGTCGTCGCCGCCTCCGAAATGCCGTATCCAGGCATGTAGCAGAGACTTTCCGCCGTCACGGCGAGCGAATGCGCGGCGATGGCAAAAGTCCCGAGCGGGGCGACAATGGTCATCAGCACGATCTGACCGGCCGTCATGCAGAAGCGCTCGAGTCCGATCGGAATGCCGATGCCCAGCGCCCGGCGCAACGAAACGCGATCGGGCAGGAACCGCCCTCTCTCACGGATGACGGCGAGCATCGGCGAGCGCACAGCCAGACACCAGAGCAGCATGAGGGAGGTGATGCCGCCCGCGAGGAAAGTGGCCCAGGCCGCCCCCGCAACGCCGAGTCCGAGACCCGGCAGCGTGACCGCCGTGCCGAAGACGCCGCAGGTGCGGGTCGGGAAAATGAAGAGGAAGTTGAAGACGACGTCGAGCACGCACATCACGACGTTGAGAACCGAAGGCGTCCGTATGTCGCCCGAAGCGCGGAGCATCCCGCCCGAAACGAACGAGACGACCATGAGCGGCATGCCGTAGGAAAAGATGCGGAAGTACGCGGCGGCGTCCTCGATGATGTCGGGCGAGCCGCCGAGCCACACGGGAAGGTGACGGTGAAGCAGCACTCCGGCGGTCATCATGACGAGGCCGGTCGTGAGGGCGACGAAGAGCCCCTGGCGCACGAGTTCGCGCGCGCCCGAAAAGTCCTCGGCACCGATGCGGTGCGCGGCCTGCACCGTAAAGCCCATGCAGGCCGACGCGCAGATGCCGGCGAAGAGCCAGAAGGTCGACATCATGAGGCCGATGGCCGCCGATTCGCGGGCGCCGAGATGGCCGACCATCGACGCATCGATGTAGTGCATGGCGATGGTCGAAATCTGGGCGACGACGGCGGGGACGGAGAGACGAAGCACGAGCGCGACGCGGTCGCGGGCGTCGAGCGGTTCGCCTGCTCTCAGCGCGGCGAGGAGTTCGGCGGAAGTTCTGGTACTGCGCATCTCGGATTCAGTCTGCGGAGAGGATCCGTGTCATTTTACGCCCACGAAAGGTGCATGCCGCCCGAACCTCGGCGTCGGCACGCGGAGGCGTCCGAGGTTTCTCTCAGCGCTTCGGCCGGCAGGGTTCCGGTGCGGCGGGCGGCACGCCGTAGAGAAGATTCGACCCGGTCGTGGTCATGCAGGGATCGTCGAAGTCCGCCGGATCGAGCCTCACGCGGCCGATGAAGCGGTTCTTCTCGTAGGCGTCGTAGTCGGGATCCGTCTCGATGAAGCTCGCCTCGTGCACGTCGCCGAGCGAATGGATGAAGCGGCCGCCGCCGAGCGAAATGCCGACGTGGCTCACCCGGGAGGCGAAGTCGGGACCTTCCGCACGGCCGAAGAAGAGCAGATCGCCGGCTTCGGCCCGGGTCCAGGCGTTCGGTCCTTCGTCGCGCACGCCGATCCCGGCCATCTGGTCGCTGTCTCTCGGCAGAATGACGTCGTGCAGGCGGAAGACGACCGACACGAAGCCGGAGCAGTCCGCGCCGGCCGGCGTCGTGCCGCCCCAGAGATAGCTGCGTCCGATCAGGGATCGCGCCGTTCGCACGATCGATTCGGCGAAAGCCTCCCGTCCGCGGCTTCTCAGCACGGCGTTGTCGTGACGGAAACGGTTGAGGTCGCTGACGTCCGACGCGCGGACCCGCACTTTCCGCCCGTCGGGCAGAACCGCTGCGGCCAGACCGTCCCCGAATCCCGCTGAAACGGCGACGGCGCCGGCGTAGAGCACGCCCGCAGGCCGTCCCGCTTCGTCCGTCATCGGCGTTTCAGGCGCCGTGACGATGATCCTCGGCCGGACGTTGATGCGAAAGAGATCCTCATCCGTGAGCAGTCGGATCTGATTGCCGCGCACCCAGGCAACGTAGCCTTCGGGAAGCCGCACGCGCCGCCAGCCGTTCACGGTTTCGAGAAGCTGCAGCGGCGTGCCCGTGACGGCCTGCGTCGTCTGAGTCGCGGAAAAGGCCGGCTTCGTCTTGAATTCCGCAATCGGCACCCGAACCAGGGCCCACGGCGTCTTCGCCGCCTCGTCGTCCGGAAGCAGACGGACGGGCATCCGCGCCGCGACCGCGAGCCGGGCCGCCCGGGGCGAGGTCGTGACCAGCACGCGTTCCGCCTCGGCGCCCTTATCGGACGCAGCCGGCCGGATTTCGCAGACCTCCGTCCGGACATCCGCGACGGCCTGCCGGCAGACGGCAGCCGCCCCGTCCGATACCGCCGGCGGCTGACCCTGCAGGGCGCAGCCCGCCGAGCCGAGAACCGAAGCCGTCAGGGCGGCGGCTCCGAATGCCCGCCGACGAAGGCGGAATGCCGAAATGTCCATGTCGATTACTCCCGGAAGACCCGTGATTCCGTCCTCGTTCTTCAGCAGAAGAACGGCAGGAAGTCGCGGCTGAAGAAACCGTTCATCGTGTAGGCCAGCAGATCTCTCTGCTTTTGGGGATTTCGACGCTCTGCGCGCATCTGGTTCAACACGCCAACGTTGGTCCAGTCGGCGACCACGCGGTCGTTAGCCCTCAGCTGTTCGGCGTAGTTCTTGGCTTCGAGAAGACGTGAGTGGGCCGCATCGACGGCCTCGGGGCTCAGACAGGAAGCCAGGGAGGCGCGGTACTCTTCAGACCGGACGGCCATCAGCCGATCGTAGGTCGTCTGGTCGATGTGCGTCGGCACGGACATCTGATTGAGTCCGAAGGCACCGCGAAGCTTCAGAAGGACTTCATCCCCCTGCTCGCGGAGCCGGACAACGTCCCCTTTCTCGTATCCGTCGATCCCCGTGACGTCATAGGCGTCGATGCCCTGGCGGCGCGTGCCGAACGAGGCGTCGTTGTCGATGCCCGTGATGCGCACGCTGCCGTTTGCCGGATTGATGTCGACGAGATAGTTGTCGCCGTGGCGGTCGACCTGTCCGGCAAGCACGTCCGCCCATTCCAGACGGCAGAGCTCCCGCATCAGATTGGCGCGGA
>JAXEEN010000238.1:0-16136 GCA_034104065.1 Sutterella sp. | reverse complement strand
TTATATAAGACCGCGCGGTCCGCCCGGGCGTCCGATGAATGTCTCTATTCGGCCTTCTGGTAGAGCTTGGTCACGTCGAGGCCCTTCCTTTCATAGTAGCGGCGCTTGTCGCGGTACATTTCGCGCTCGGCGTCTCGCATGACCGCGGCGGCATCGTCCCGCTTCCGGGTCGTGCTGACGCCGGCCGAAATGAAGATGCCCCGTCGCCGAAGGTCCGTCCGAGCGCGTCGGCGATGGCGCTGATCTGCTGGTCGCCCTCCTCGTGTCCCTCGCGGTTGTTGACTTCATGAAGATGATTGCCTTCGATATAGACCACCGAGAAGGACTCCCAGCGCTGACGGAAGATCCGCTCGAAGGACGCGCGGTTGTAGAGTCCCGTGAGCGCGCCGCTCGGCCACGGGATTAACCGCATGACCGGCGTTCGCGGGTCGTTTTAGCCGAACGCCTCCGGATCACACCTCTTTGAAAACGGCTGCGGGAAGAGCTTCGAGCGGCATCGGTCTCGCAAGATGGTAGCCCTGAAGCCAGTCGGCGCCGAGCGCCTTCATGCGGTGCGCCTCGGCTTCCGACTCGATGCATTCGATGCAGACGATCGCGCCCGTCGAATGGAAGGCGAAGAGCAGATGCGTGAAGAAGGTGTTGGTTTCGGTACGGGAGAGCAGAAGGCGGGACACCGATCCGCCGATCTTCACCACGTCGTAGCGGTCGCTCAGCAGTTTGTCGAGGGAATTGAAGCCCGTGCCGAAGTCGTCGAGCGCCGTGCGCATGCCCATGGTCCGCAGTTCTGCGAAAAGCCGCCGCTGTTCTTCCGGATTGGGGATCGGGCGGGATTCGGTGAGTTCGATCATGAAGGCCGAAAGCGGGACGCCCTCCTCGGCGGCGGTCAGTCTCATCCAGTCGGCGAACTGCGTGTCGGCCGTCTGCATCGGACTGTAGTTGAAGGAGAGGAAGGCCTCCGGATCCCGCCCGACGATCCGGGCGGCGATGCCGCAGGCGGGTTCGAAGAACTGGCGGCCGAGCGCCACGGCGAGTTCGCTCGACTCAAAGAGCGGCACCATGACGGCGGGCGGCACCGAGACCCTCCCCTTTTTCAGGCGCAGGAGCGCTTCCGCGCCGATCATCGGGCGGCCGGGCTCGGCAAAGATCGGCTGGACGTTGATCGTAAAGGCGCCTTCAGGCCTTTCGACCGACGAGAGAAGCAGCAGTTCGTCCGCAAGAGTGAGCCCCTGAGCAGAGCGCCGCTCGGCGTCGGCCGTCTGGGAAAGCGACGCCGTGACTTCGGCAGGACTGTCGGCGCAGCCGAGACGGACCGCTTCCGGCGCAGGCGCCGCGGCATTCTTCGGCGTGAAGAGGAGCGAACCGCCCAGCGCCCCGGAAATCAGTGAGCCGCCGTGCCCGGACTCAGTCCTCTCGGGAGAGAACCAGACGTCCTCGCCCTGATGCACCCGGAGAATTTCGAAAATCCGGGAAAGCGCCTCGACGTGGCTGAAGAATTCGCTGCAGCTGCGAAGCAGATACTGCGCGCCGAGACAGACGGCGCGGCCCACCAGACGCCCGGCGCAGCGTACGAGCAGTATGCGCCACCAGCGAAGCGATCCGTCCGGCGCGGGCAGCCGGAAGTAGGCCTTCCTTTCCTCGCCGTCGCCGAGCTCCCCGTACACGGCATCAAAAAGCGCCCGGTCCCTGGCCGAAGGCATGCTGCCCGTCAGAAGGGCGCGCAGATCGGAAGCGTCTCCGCAGAGCCCGAACTTGTGCGCCGTTTCGGGCGCCACCCGAACGCAGCCGTCGGCATAAAAGCCGTGGATCAGAAATTCACTCTCGGTATCGGCCTGAGGACAGGGAAAGGCGGAAGCGCAGCAGCAGGATGCGTGAACGCAGGAAGACATAGGACGACCGATGAAAAACGCCGCCGGACGGCAGCATGAAGCGGAATTCAGAAATCCGCCGGACGGTTTTTAATTGTATCTCCTTTCCGACGGTTTTCACTCGGCGGCAGGCCGCTCCGAGTCGGATTGCCGACGCCCGAACGTTCAGTAGACGTCGATGCGCATGCCGACGGCGGCCAGACGGCGCCAGTCCTTGCGCTCCCGATCGAGCGGCCACCAGTTGAAGAGCAGTTCTTCCACCGGCTTCCAAAGCGCCACCCAGCCGATGACGAGAAGACCCTCGCGGAAGGAACTCATGAGCGAATGACTCTCTTCGGGCGCGAGATAGGTGCGCACCAGCGTGCAGGCGAGCATGAAGACGAGCCCGTAGGCAAGCATCAGGCGTGCGTCCTGAAAGTGCTGGCTAAGCCGTTCGGCGATGTGATCCCCGCGTTCGCGGAAGTAGCGGCGAAGCGCCGTGTCGATGTCTTCGCCGAGCCAGGCCTCGACGGCCGCGATCGAATCCGCAGGCGCCTTGATCACGATGCGGAAGGCCTTCGCCTGCCGGCGGTACTTGCCGACCGTATCGGTGAAGAAGTCGAGCACGTCGGCATCGAGCGCCGCATAGGAAGCGGGCACCGGAACGTCGGTGTCGAAAAGCTGCTTCGGTTCGGTGACGACGAGCACCATCGTGCAGACGCCGTCCTCGAATTCAACGCGGGACCGTTCGGGCGGGAACTGCGGAGCGTCGGACATGATTCGGCCTCCCTTCTGGGAGATAGAACGGAAGGAATGCGGATCCATCAATAATAATCAGTCAGCCCGAGGACAGGCTGCCGAACAGTCGGTCTTCGCCGTATTACTGTGCCAGAAGGTGAGGCGCGAATTCCTGAACGAGACCGTAGACGACGGCGGTCAGACCGGAGAGCGGCACCAGCACGTAGAGAAGGAACTTCTCAAGAAGACGCGCGCTGCGGATCTTCTCGCGAAAAAGAATCAGAAAGGCGCCGAGAGCCGCCATGACGACGATGCCGCGGCGGAAGTTGTCGAGCGCCTCTTCATTCGTGAATCCGATCCACGACGAGACGACGACCGAAAAAGCGAGCGACACGATCAGCGCCCCCGCGATCCAAAGCACTTTGCCGAATTCCTGCTTCACCGAAACTCTCCGAAATAAAACACCAACGTTGCCTGACGAGGCAGGTCATTCTAGCAATCTCAGCCTGACTCAAAGCATCCATGGTACGTTGATACGGTTTTCGGCGTTCCGTTGCCGTCTCCTATCCGATTATGCGAATTCGCCCGATCTCATGCCCATGACTGACAGAAGCCCTTGAAGCTCGGCGGAGTTTGGGTCTTTTGGCCGACAAATTGCAGGCGAATGCCCTGCAGCGTCATTATTCGCCGATCCTCGACAGTTTTCGGCCGGATAGGCTGCGGATCCGGGCCGAAGGCCAATCGTGCCCTTGCAAAGGCATCGTTCAAGTCAGTCTTTTGGCCTGACATGCGAGTGTTTCGCAGCAGCCGGCGCAAACACGGCGCGGTTCTTGCCGGTGCGCTTGGCCGCATAGAGCGCGCCGTCGGCCGCCTCGATGAGCGCGTCAAAGGACTGCGGCGGCTCGTCCGGCCCGACGAGGGTCATGCCGACCGAGACCGTCAAAGGCACCGCGGCAGAATTGCCCGGCGAAACCTCGGCCGTCTCGCGGGAAATCGAACGCACGGCCTCCACGATGTGCTCGCCGACCGTGAAGAGACTTTCGTAGCCGCAGTTTGCCAGCACCACGCAGAATTCCTCGCCGCCGTAGCGGTACACGGTGTCCCGCGGGGAAACGCTCCTTCGCAGCACCGGGCCCAGCGCTGCGAGAATCCGGTCGCCGAAGGGATGCCCCATCGAATCGTTGATTGCCTTGAAGTCGTCGATGTCGATCATCAGCATGCCGGTGCCGGCCGTAAGCTCGGGAAAGCGCGCCTTCATGTCCTCGAAGGCCCGGCGGTTCGCCACGCCGGTCAGAGAATCGGTGCTCGCCCGGGCTTCGAGCTTGCTGTACTTTCGTTCGATCAGCATCGCCTTTTCCTTTTCGGCGCGGCTCAGAAGACAGAAGTCGGTGAGCCAGGCGATGAGCGCATTGATTTCGGTGATCAGACTCGGACGCGCCGGCGGCGGCATCACGCCTTCGGCTTCGAACCGATTCACGTCGTGAACGGTCTTTCTGATCGGGACGATGATGGTGCGCACCGCGCAGATGATGAAGATCAGCATGATGAGGACGGTCACCACGGGCAGAACGACGAGCGGGCGGTACTGATGCGCGAGATCGGTCAGACCCTCGACCTCGGTGAGGAGCTGCGAATTTTCAATCTGGATGTAGCTTCCGGTCAGCTCTGCGAGCGACTGCTGCATGCCCTTCACGTCCTCGCGGAAGTCGGCCGACACGCGGCTGAACTCGGCGTTGTTGAGCGTGAGCGAATGAATCGACTGCACGGCGTCGTAGCAGAGATCCTTGGTGTGGCTGTCGACGGCGAGACGGCAGGCCTGTCCCCAGTGGCGCTTGATGTCTTCGATGCGTTCGTGCATTTCAGAGCCGGCCGCGTTGAAGAGATCGAACCGACCGAAATGCTCGAGCTCGGCATCGCTGAAGACGTAGCCCGTGTGATTCGCGATCATGTGAAGCTTGGAAAAGACCGCGTGCCAGTCGTCGTAGAGCCGGCTCACCGTCTTGTCGAGCCGGATGCGGATCGGGCGGTTCGCGATGATGCGCTGCTGCAGATCGTTCACGCGGTCGCGAATGCCGGGCCGCCGGTCGAGGAGCGATTCGGAGAGTACCGCCCAGGCGTCGATGTAGGCTTCGCGGGCCGTGTTCGGATTCTCCGTGACGGCGAGGGTATGAATGCTGTAGCGCAGATTGCCGATGTTGACGGCCGCCCGCTGTTCGCTGAGGAGCTTCTCCACCGTGGCGGCGCTCAGATTCGCCGCCTGGCGGTCGAGCGAAAGACTGATCTTGGCGAACATCAGACCGCCCGCCGCCACCATGAGGAGGACCGGAACGAAGAGCATCAGGCCGAAGGCGCGCAGCGTCAGACGGCCGCGGTAGGTGTTGAGAAAGTCCACGGGCGGCCCTCAGAAGTTGATGTGGGAAAAGTAGCGAAGACTCAGAAGCTGAATCTCGCCTTCCGTCTTCATGGCGCGCAGCGCCTCGTTGATGCGGCGGATCAGCCGTCCGTCCGTTTCGGGGGCGGCGATGCGCGCCTCGTTCGTTGCGAGCGGATCGTCCTCGGCGTTCCCTGCGATGAAGAGCCCGCGCCCCTGCGGACTTTTCAGAAAGGCGTAGCCGGGCAGTCCGTCGCTCAGAATGACCGACACCTCGCCCGAGCGGATCGCCTCCTTCACGTCGCTCCAACTGTCGTAGGCGCGGATCCGCGCACCCCGCGGAAGATAGTTCTGAATCAGATACTCGTACTGAACCGTATTGCGCTGCACGCCGATGCGAAGACCGTCCGCCTTGTCGAAGGTATAGGACCCGACGCCCGGCGTGCGGGAAATGAAGAAGCTACGGGAGCGGTAGTAGACGTCCGAAAACGCCGCAAAACGTTCCCGTTCGGGTGTTTTTCTAAGCCCTGCGACAGCAAAGCCGAATTCGTGCCGGGCCAGGCCGTCGAGAATGTCGGAGAGACGGTGTTCGACGATCCGGCAGTCGGCGGCGAGACGGCGGCAGAGACTCCGGGCCATGTCGACGTCGAAACCCGTCAGTTCGCCCTTTTCGTTGTGAAAACTGAAGGGGTAGTAGTCGGCCTCGACGGCGACGACATGGGACTCCCCGGCCGGCGCCGGAGAAGATGCAATCAGAGCGGCGCAGAGCACCGAAAGAAGAACGGCGGCTTTGTGCGTCATAGAGGCTTCCTGTGTCGAAGGAGCTTGGCGGCAACCTCGACGGGAAGCGGCTTGGCAAAGTAATAACCCTGATAGCAGTCCTCCCCGAGCGGACGGACGGCCGCGAGCATCCCGGCATCCCCGATGCCTTCGATGCAGATGCGGTCCGCAATCAGACGGACGGCGCCGATGAGGCGGCCGAAGAATTCCGCGCCGTGCGGCTTGCCGAGCACGTTCATCGTGAACGATCGGCTGAACTTCACCTCGTCGAAATGGTGAAGCACGGCCGTTTCAAGGCCGTTGTAGCCGTTGCCGCAGTCGTCGAGCGAAGCGCGGGCGCCGAGCCGGCGGCAGCCGTCGATGAAGAGGTCGAGGGCTTCGGCGCTCGGCATGGCGGCTGTTTCGGTGAGTTCGAGCGTGAGCGTGCCGAGCGGCAGATAGCGCCGCCAGACGGCTTCGAGAAAGTCGAAGAAGCTCGGATCGAGCATCTGGCGCGGACTCACGTTGACGCTGACGTGAAAGCCCTCGCCGACGGGGAGATGCGCGGCCGAAAGCGCGGCCGCCCGCTCGACGGTCCAGCGTCCGAGCGGCGCGGCGAGCGCCGACTGTTCGAGAAACGGAATGAAGCGGCCCGGGCCGGGACCGTCGCCCGACTTCATGCGGATCAGATACTCCCCGCCCTCGAATTCGAGCGTATCCGCGCGGGTTTTGAGCTGCAGATGCAGATCGAACCCGGCGAAATCGTTGAGGCACGCCTGCGCGATCGCCAGCGCTTCGCTCAAGCAGAGAAGCCGGCCGGCGGCGGAAGGGCCGGTTTTCCTCGAGACCGCACTCGCGAGATCGGAGAGCGCGTCGAAGCGCCGCTTTCTGGCGAGAACGGGATCCTCGCTTCCGGGCACGATGTCCGTGCGGAAGCTCACCGCGTCCGCCATGCCGAGCCCCTTGAGGACGCGGCTGATTTCCGCCGAGACGCATTCGCGCAGCGCGTCGGCGTCGAGGTGCGCGAACACCGGCGAGACCATGGCCGCGGCGATGCCGTTTGAAAAATGGCGGGTCCGGTCGAAGAGCGTGCTCGATTCGGAGAGGCGCTTGGCAAGGAGACCGGCAAAGTCGACCGCACGGTCGCTGCCGACGGCTTCGGGCGTGAGGACGGCGAATGGCGAAAGCGGCGGCGCGTCCTCGAGCATGTCGACGATGCCGGCCGTGAGCGAACCGTTCTCCGAAAAGAGGAGCATCTCCTTCATGATGCGGCGCCGGTCGAAGATCTCGAAGCTGCCGCAGATGTACGGATCCGCCGACTTGTCCCTGAGAACGCGCGCCACGCGCTGGCAGAGCCAGATCCTGCCCGACGGCACGTTCACGCGGAAGTAGATGGTGCCCTTTTCCTTTCCCTTTCTGAGGGCTTCGTATTCCTCGATGTAGCATTCCCGGTCGTGTTCGTTCGAGACGCGCTTCACCATGGCGGTGAAGATGTTGTCGAGTTCCGAATCGGAAAAGCCGAGGAGCGCGCGCAGCTCGTCCGTGACGCGGAGCACGCCGTCGGCGAGATTGCCGAAAAAATAGTACGGCGCGGCGCTTTCGGGCACCGAGTCCTGAATATAGGCTCTCAGAACGCCGTCTCCGGACTGACGGACGATCTGCTCGACGTTTTCCTTGCGGTCGTCGTTCGCAAAGTTGTTGAGGAACTTCTTGATTCTGATCATCGCGGCTTGGGTGGTCAGATGCTGAGGCAGGCCGGCGCATCACGGCCGGGGGCTTCGGCGGGTCATGGTGGGGTCCCGCTATTTTATTGGGAATTCTGTCGCCCGCAAAGGTCCGTGGTAGAAGTCCGCATAGGACAAATACCAACCGAACGCATTCAGCCTCCCTGCGGCACAGCAGTCGCTGCTGACCGATGCCGTCGGGCCGAGGAGGTACGGGACGGAACGCCCGGACGCCCGGGACGCTCCGCCGATTCCCTGAGCGTGCGAAGCGGCGGCTTCGCACGGCCCGCCGTCAGCCGGCAGTCTTCCCGCCGTCCGACGGATCTTCCTTTTCCCCGGTCTCTCCTTTCGTCTTTTTGAACGAGATGCGGTATACGATGCCGCCGCGGCGCAGCACGGTTGCCGTCAGCTTCACGTCCTCGCAGACGACACTGGTGCTCTGCCGGGCATGAAGCAGGCCGAGCGAGAGAAAGATGATTTTGATCATGCCTGCCACGAAGGCCGGCGGAAGCGGGGTATCGCTGGGTTTCTTCATGATTATCCTTTGTTGGTTGGACTGAAAATTTTTTGAATTTTTGACCCTGCTTGGTCATGACGAAATCATATTTGAAGTCAAATAAAAAATCAATACCCATTGAACCAATGTACTAGAAGCCAGTCCCCGTCAATATTGATATCTCTTTGTACACGTCGATTACCTTTCTTGTACAGTTCGATTGCCTATTTATGCTCAAATAAAATTACTTAATCGTCAAAAATAGATCTCATCATCTCAAATCGCACGGTCTGCAGTCGTTTGCATCGATGTGCAAATCATTAATCAAACGCTATTTAAATTATGAACGATGTATCGTTTTGTATACAAGACCGAGTCGTCGGCGATGAAGAACAGTGTTAGGCGGCATCGGCGGACTGATCTTCCGACGATCCGGCTTCGGAACCGGATCCCTGTGTTTCCAGTTTCCGGCCGAGTGCCGTCTGTCCGCCGGCCTGCCTTCGCCCGACGACGGTCTTCGGATCGAAGAACTCCGTTCATCACGAACAACGCCCGCGGTCGTCGGATCCGAGGGCGCAGCACATCGGGAAAGGGTTCAGGGTTTGACGGAAACAAAAGAGGGCCTGCGAAAACAGCTGCAGCTGCCTTCGCAGGCCCCCCTGTTCGGAAGCTGAATTCCGGACTTCAGCGCATGAGCGCGTCGGCCCGGGCGCAGAGCGACTCGATCCACTCGTAGCGCACGAGCGCATGGGACCAGGCGGCCGGAATGCCGTTGTCGCCGTTGAGACCGTAATAGATGCCGGCCAGTCCTCCGGTCACGCTGCCGGTCGTGTCGGTGTCGCCGCCGAGGTTGACCGCGGCCAGCACCGCGTCGGCGTAGGAATTCGTGTGAATGAGGCACCAGAGGGATGCCGTGAGCGTATCGAGCACGTAGCCCGTGCTCCTGATCTCGTCCCGCTCGGTCACGGCCAGACTGAGAAGACGTCCGGCAACGCAGTCCGCGATGCCTTCGGGAAGCGGCGTCAGCGCCTTGGCGACCGCGTCTTCGGGCGTGCGGCCCTCGAGCAGTCCGTCGACGATGCGGACGTAGAGCCGGCAGCAGTTGCGGCTGATGGCGTGCGAATGCGTGAGGCAGCCGGCGCGGTCGGCGATCGTATCGCGATCGGGATCCCTGAGGAGCGCAAAAGGCAGCATGCGCATCAGCGCGCCGTTGCCGTTGTCGAGCAGTTCGTTGCCGCCGCAGAGATCCGTGCAGGTACCGTCCCGGAACCGGGAGATGGCGAGCGAGGTCGTGCGGCCGATGCCGAAGGTCCGGCCGTGGGGCGTGTATTCGCCGCGGTAGAGCCAGTCGCAGAAGCGGCGCATGATGTCTTCCTCGTCGTAGCAGCCGCGCTCTCCGAGACTCGCCACTTCGGCGAGCGTCATCGACGTGTCGTCGGACCACGTGCCGACCGGCATCGGCTGCCCGCCGAACACCAGCATGTCTTCGGCGAGAAACGTATCCCGCTTTCGTCTTTCCCACGGCACCCCGAGGGCATCGCCCACGGCTGCGCCGAGCACTCCTGCCAGCAAATGCGACATCTCTCCCCTCCCGTTTTTGCCGAAATCCGGCTCTCTTCTCCGTTTCGAACCTCAGTATAAACCCTTTCGTGATTTCCCGTAATGGCAAAACGTCCGCCTCCAAGGCGTTTTCGGGCCGTTTCCTGATTCCGGTACTAATGATGTTAAATCATCTTTCAGTCTTTCGGTGTGCATGCCGTGCGTTTTCAGGATACCGCCCATTTCGGAACCGACTTTGAAAACCTGACGGACGGCCGGTTTTCCGCCGAACGCAACGCCGACGCCGACGCCGGGCTTCTGCTCGCGCGTCTGCGCGTGCCGGGCGGCTTCATGATCGGGTCCCTCTTCGGCTCCGCCGCCTTCAACATCGCCTTCGAATGCGCCTGGGTCCCGACTCAGTTCTCGGCGCTCGTTCAGATCGTCTCGGGCGCCTTCATCGGCTGTTCGATGGAACGAAGCGACCTCGTGAGACTGCCGCACATCCTGAAGCCGGCGCTCATCATGCTCGCCGCCCTCCTCTGCCTCATGACGGGCTGCGGCTTTCTCATTCACGGCGTCAGCTCGCTCGACCTGGTCACGTCCCTCATGAGCGTGGCGCCGGGCGGCATCAGCGACACGCCGATCGTGGCGGCCGACATGGGCGCCGACGGACCCAAAGTCGCTCTGCTGCAGATGGTCCGCCAGATCCTCGGCCTTGCGGTGCTGCCGAACGTGATCTACGTCTGCTCGAAGCATTTCGGCGGGGACGAAGAACCGAGAAGCGCCGCCAATACCGCCGCGCGCGTCAAGACCCGGAACGCCTCGGCGTCGGGCCTTCTGCTCACGCTCCTCGTCGCCGGCACGGCGGGCCTCGCCGGGCGCATGCTCGGCGTTCCCGCGGGCACCTTCGTCTTCGCGCTCCTCGCTTCGCTCGCCTTCAAGCTCGGCACCGACCGAGCCTATCTGCCGAGGCCCCTCAAGAAGGCCGCCCAGATTCTGAGCGGATGCTGTCTCGGGAGCGCGGTGACGATGGCGGGCGTGCTTTCGCTCGCCGACCTGATTCTGCCCGTCTGCATCATCGTGACCGCCTATACGCTCAACGTCTTCATCACCGGACGGATCATCAGCCGGTTCTGCGGCTTCAACCGCAGCGAAGGCATGCTGATCACCACGCCGGCGGGCGCGAGCGACATGGCGCTCATCGCCGCCGACATCGGCATCGTCAACACCGACGTCGTGATTCTGCAGGTCGTTCGCGCCGTGACGGTGATGGCGGTCTTCCCGCAGATCGTCGCGCTGATTCTTCTCGCCGTCTGAACAGCGCCCGCGAAAAAGCCCGGACTTCCTGCTGAGGAAACCCGGGCTTTGCTTTTTCAGCCCTCTTTGGATGCCTGAAGAACGGAATCAGGCGACGGAATCAGGCGACGGAAGCGGGCGGACTAAAAACCGAGACCGCCGGCGCGGGTCCCTCGTACTTCTCCACGGTGACGAGCGCGGTCGACGAGATGTTGCCGTAGGAAAGGCGCGAGGCCGGAATATCGGGCGTCAGCACGTTGGCGCTCCCGTGAACGTCGACGCTCCCCTCCTCAGCCACCTTCTGCGGATCGAACCAGCCGCCGTGACGAAGAAGCAGCACGCCCCGTCCGACGTCGGGCGTCACCACGGCGCCCGCAAGCAGCGCGCCGCGGCCGTTTCTCACCAGCACGAGGTCGCCCGTTTCTATGCCGCGGCTCTTCGCGTCCTCGGGACTGATCCCGCAGGGTTCGCGGCCCGCCACGTTGCCCTTCCGACCGGAGACGGCGTCGAGCTGGCTGTGCAGACGGCGTCCGGTCTTGGGCGACACGAGACGCAGCACGTCGCCGCGTGCGTCGAGTCCGTCTCCCCGGTCACCGAAGGGCGGAATGTAGACCGGCCAGCCGGGACAGTCGTCGTAGCCGTAGGAGGCGATCTTCGGCGAAAAGAGCTGGATGCGGCCGCTTTCGGTCCGAAGCGGATGTCCTTCGGGGTCCGCCCGGAAGTCCGCCCAGGCGACGAAGCGCTTTTCGGCCTCGCTTTCGGGATAGAGGTACACGCCTTCGCGCCAGAAGTCGTCGAATTCGGGCATATCGATGCCGCGCTCGGCGGCGGCCGCGCGGTTTTCGGCATAGAGCCGGCGGATCCATCCCTCCTCGTCGAGCCCTTCGGTGAACTGCGGACCGACGCCGAGCCGTTCGGCCAAATCGGAAAAGATCGCCCAGTCCGAACGCGACTCGCCGACGGGCGCGATCACCTGCTGCATCGCCGCGACGCCGTCGTTCGAATAGGTGCCGATCGGCGTGATGTCGGGATGCTCGAAGCCCGTGGCGGCCGGCAGCACGATGTCGGCGCGGCGTGCCGTGGCGCTCCAGACCGTGTCGGACACGATGACGGCGTCGGGACGCCGGAAGGCTTCGGCGAGACGGTTGGCGTTCGGATGATGCGCGAAGGGATTGCCGCCCGCCCAGAAGACGAGCCGGATCTCGGGATAAGTGAGGGAATGACCGTTGCAGGAAATCGTCTTTCCCGGATTGAGGAGCGCGTCGGCGATAGAGGCGACGGGCAGAAACCGGCTGCCCCTCCAGGGATGCTTCGGGGGTTCGGCGGGCTCGAGGCGGGACGGAATGTAGTTGAGATACGGCGCGCCGCTGCCGGGCCAGCCGCCCGAACTGTAGTGGTAGTTCGTGCCGATGCCGCCGCCCGGCAGACCGATCTGTCCGATCACCGCGGCGAGCGCCCAGGCCATCCAGGCGGGCTGTTCGCCGTAGCGGGCGCGCTGGGGTCCCCAGCCGAACATGATCATGGTGCGGTGCGCCTGAAGTTCGAGCGCGAGTTCGACGATGACCGCCTCGTCGACGCCGCATTCTCGCGACGCCCAGGCCGGGGTCTTCTCAACGCCGTCGGATCGGCCGAAAAGATAGTCGCTGAATTCAGTCCAGCCGCTGCAGCAGCGCATCAGGAAGGCTTCGTCGGCCAGGCCGCGCGAGACGAGCGCGTGCATCATGCCGAGCATCATCGCGCAGTCGGTCCCGGGGAGCGGCGCGATCCAGCGGGCGTCCGCCGCGCGGGCGGTTTCGGGGCGCACGGGATTGACCGCGATCACGCGGATGCGCGGATGGTTCTTCAGAGCGGCGAAGATCGGCGTCGACTGATGAAGCGTCGTCGTCCAGTCGATGTCGTTCGTGACCAGCGGATCGCAGCCCCAGAGAACGATGCGTTCGGCGTGTTCGAGGACCTGCGGCCAGGCCGTGCACTTCGGATCCTTCTGACCGCAGACGTAGGGCAGAATCGTGCCGATCGCCGCCGTCGAATAGCTGTTGAAGGTCTGTACCCAGCCGCCCTTGAGCGCGAGAAGACGCTGAAGCAGACCGATCGAGGAGTTGACGTTTCCCGCCGACTTCCATCCGTAGGAACGGCCCCACACGGCGGAGGGACCGAAGTCGTCGTAGACCTTCTGCACGGCGCGGGCGGCGAGCGAAAGCGCCCGGTCCCACGACACCCGCACGAATTCGTCGTCCCCGCGGAGCGCGCGCGTCTCCTCGGGCGGGAGTCCCCGGTCGGCCGCCTCCAGATAGCTTCGCCTCACCATCGGATGCAGAATGCGGACCGCTGAATACGGATGTTCGGCGAGCGCGCCGATGAGCGGCGACGGCGCGGCGTCGCCCTCCCAGGGGCGGATGCCGGCGATGCGGCCTTTTTCGGTCTTCACGCGGACGATGCCCCAGTGCGAGGCGGTCAGCACCTCGCGGTTCGGGGCGAGGAGCTCGGTCTGAGTCGGCGTAACGGCGGACATGGCGGAGAATTCCCTCGGACGGCGCGGCGCCGTCGGGCGGCGCTGCGCGGTTGCAGGTCTGGAGTCAAAAAATCCGGCGCTTCGCAAAAAGCGCCGGATTCATTATCGCTCAGGTTTCTACTGAGATCAGAACGTCGGGATCACGCCGCCCTGATACTTCTCTTCGATGAACTTCTTCACTTCAGGCGAAGTGATAACCTTCTTCAGCTTCTGGAAGGCTTCCTTCTGGGCATCGCCCTTGCGGACCACCACGACGTTGCCGAACGGCGAAGACTTGGCTTCGAGCGCGATGGCGTTCTTGGCGGGGTTGAAGCCGGCCTGAAGCGCGTAGTTGGCGTTGATGACGGAGGCCTGGACGTCGTCGAGAGCGCGCGGCAGAAGCGCGGGTTCAAGTTCGACGAACTTCAGCTTGAGCGGGTTTTCGACAATGCCACCGAGACCGTCGGTGAGCTTGAAGTCCTTGGCGAGCTTCACGAGACCGGCGTTTTCAAGCACGCGAAGGGCGCGGCCTTCGTTCGTCGGATCGTTCGGAACGGCGATCTTGTCGCCCTTCTTGATGTCGGCGACGCTCTTCACCTTCTTGGAGTAGAGACCCATCGGTTCAAGGTGGACGGACACCAGAATTTCGAAATTGAGCTTGTGCTGCTTGCAGAACTCTTCAAGATAGGGAATCGTCTGGAAGTAGTTGGCGTCGAGGTCCTTGCTGTCGAGCGCGAGGTTCGGCTGAACGTAGTCGTTGAATTCGACGATCTTAAGGTTCACGCCTTCCTTGGCGAGCTGCGGCTTGATGAAGTTGACCACGTCGGCGTGAGGCACCGGCGTCACGCCGATCTTGATCGTTTCAGCGGCCAACGCGGAACCCGAAAGGGACGCGAAGGCAAGCGCGGCGGACACGGCGACAGGGGCGAAAAGCTTCTTGAACTGCATGATGATGGACTCCGTAGTATCTGTAATGCGTGATTGTGTTTGGAATTGCCGGGGACTTGATCCGGCATGCGCAGAAACATGTGAACCGAAATGATGCGGTGCCGCGGACAAGGGATAGCGGATCGGCTGAACCGGAGAGGATCCGGCGTCGGGTCACGGAGACTGAACCGTCGCCGGCAGAGGCCCCTCGGGATGCCGTCGGCGGTGCCCTTTCGGGCGTTCCTGTTCGCCTTCTCTCAGAAGGCATGGACTGATCTTACAGAAGCGCGGAGGCGCCGTGTGTGAGGAAAGCGTCGTTTCTTGAGGTATTACTGCCTTTCTTGGGTTTATGTCGTAGTGCTCGCCCGCACCGGCCGGTCCCCCTCCGACTGTCCGCCCGACGCCCTCCCGCAGGCCCGCCTCCCGGTTCGCCGTCTTCTGCAATCGCCCCGGCGGCAGCCTTTTCTCCCTTCATCGTTTACCCGAACTCATGCCCTTCGGCAGATAACTGATAGTTGAAGCCTATCAAAATTCGGATATAATTAAAAAAAAATGAATCCGAAACGGTTTTGTGCCCAGAAAGACGAAGATTCCGGCCTTCGGCGGCCACGGCAAGCGGTTTCCCGCGCTTTCCCTAAGAGTCGCTCAGGCGAGACGGAGACTATTCTGTGCATGACGCTTCGCCTTGCGGCCGCCGGCCGCGTCAGTTGTTCCGCCTCAGCCATGCAGATCCGATTCCGTCCGCACACCCGCCTTCCCGCCGCCCGACGGGGCGCCCTCGGCATGCCTTCGGCGGAGCCCCGCTTCGTCGGACGGGACGGAGGGCGGCATTTCTGCAGGCCTTCACGGGACAGCCGTCTTCTTCCGTCTGATCCGGACATCGTTCGGGCGGGCTTTCTCCGTCGGCCTTCAGCTGACTGTCAATATCTTCAGTCTATTCACGCATCCGCTTCAAGAGTTTCTTTGCGTAACTCTCCCGTTCCCGGCGAAGGTTCGTCCGAGCCGGATCAACGCCCTTCGTTTTCCGAGTCGGGCTCAGTCCTAACCCCTATTCGCCGCTTCGGGCGCCGGATGGCATTCTGAACCCATTGTCCCGAGCCGAAGAAAGATGACGTCACGCCGCCGCTTCAACCGCTACATTGCCGCCGCCCTGTCGGTCGTGGCCCTCATCATGCTCGTGCTCGGCTTCACCGTCGTTCAGGTGACCGACTATGCGGAAAAGAGATGCTACACGCGCCTGCGGGAAACGGCGCAGCAGCGCGCCGCGACGCTTCGCGAGCTTCTCGACGCGGACCGCGAGGAACTGATGGTGCTGAGCCGCTCGCTTTCGCGTCTCGGACTCGAACCCCGCTCGGCGCTGCTCGGAATGATCCCCCGCATTCGCGAGGGGCGCACGTTCGACGCCGTGGCGGTGCTTCTTCCCGACGGCACCTTCCTCTCGCATCTCGGCGGCATCGAACAGGACGCCCGTCCCTTCGACTTCGCCGAAGAAAGCGCCAGAACGCCCTATCTCTCGGGCGTCGCCCGCATGCCCGGTGCGCCCGACACCAAGGTCTACTATCAGACGGTTCCCGTCGTCAGGGACGGCCGCGTCATCGCGCTCGTCTTCGGCTTCACCGAGCTCAGGACCACCTTCGCCGACCGCGTCAGCATCACGGCCTACGGCGGGGAGGCCGAACTGCACGTCATCGACCGGTCGGGCGAGATGCTTCTCAATACCTGGCGCTCGATTCTCAGCAACCTGTGGGACGAAGACCGACTGAAGCCGCGTCTCGCGCCGGGCTTCGACATTGAGAAGATGAAGCGCGACTTCGCCGAAGAGCGCGAGGGCTTTACGTCCTACCGGTCGAGAAAGCAGGAAGTGCTCTTCTTCACGCATTATCTTCCCGTCGGCGAAGGCGGCTGGATAATGCAGCTCAACGTGCCCCGGGACGTCGCGTTCGCCTCGGCC
>JAXEEN010000237.1:0-3248 GCA_034104065.1 Sutterella sp. | reverse complement strand
AACGATCGCCGAAATTGAGAACGGCTTCCGTTTCAACGACGCTGTTCTGCGTCACCTCACGGTCAAGACCAAGCATGCCGAAACGGCTGCCTCCCCGATGATGAAGGTCGTCGAGAAGGAAGAAGCCAAGAAGGTTGCTGCCGAAGCTGCCGCTGCCGCCGCTTAATTTCTCGGTCACGGACTGTTTTAACCAATTTTTGTACGTTCAGAGAGCCGAGTGAATCTCATCGAGATCAGCGGCACGCTGACAGAGCGTGAAGAAGTCAGGTTCACCCCCGCAGGGATTCAGGTCTTCGAAGGCACGTTTCACCATCGAAGCGAACTGACTGAAGCAGGAAGAATTCGGACGCTCGAGTATGATTTCCCCGCCGTTTCGTTCGGCGTCACCGCAGAAAGGCTCAATGCCCTGCCGTTGGGAAAGGAACTCACGCTGAAGGGCTTTCTGGCTCCCCGCTCGATGAAGAGCAGGCGTCTGATCGTACACATCACGGAATACATTTAAGGAGCTAAACATGGCTTTTGGTGCTAAGGGTAAGGGCAAGCCTCGCCGTGCCAACCAGCAAAATTCGCTTTTCAAGCGCAAGAAGTTCTGCCGCTTCACGGCTGAACACGTCGAACAGATCGACTACAAGGATGTCGAAACGCTGCGCGACTTCATCCAGGAAAACGGCAAGATCATGCCGGCTCGTCTGACGGGTACGAAGGCTCACTATCAGCGCCAGCTCGACACCGCCATCAAGCGCGCCCGCTTCCTCGCCCTCCTGCCCTACACGGACAACCAGTAATCGCTAGGAGATAATCAAATGCAAGTTATTCTGCTCGAAAAGATTACCCACCTCGGCGATCTCGGCGACATCGTCAAGGTCAAGGACGGCTACGGCCGCAACTTCCTGATCCCCCAGGGTCATGCCAAGCGCGCTACGAAGGCTGCCATCGCTGAATTCGAAGCCCGCCGTGCCGAACTCGAAAAGGCTCAGGCCGAACGCGTTGCCGCCGCTCAGGCCATCGCTGAAAAGCTCAACGGCGCTGAAGTCGAAATCTCCAGCAAGTGCGGCGTCGACGGCCGTCTCTTCGGTTCCGTCACCAACGCCGACATCGCTGCCGCTGTCGATGCCAAGCTCGGTCTTCAGATCAAGAAGTCCCAGGTTCGCACTCCGCTCGGCGCCATCAAGGCGATCGGCGACTACGTCATCACCATCGGCCTTCTGACCGACATCACCGCCGATGTCACGGTCAAGGTTGTTGCTGAAGCGTAATTTCCGCCGGCGGCGTCCGTAGGGACGCTTTCCGAAGGCAATGAAAAAGAGGCTTGTCCGATGGGCAGGCCTCTTTTCTTATGGGCATTCGGTTTTCCCGCCGGTCGGTCCGAGGGATGACGGAATGTCCGCTTTTTCACGGCTTTGTCCTCTTTCCGGGGAAAGCCGCCCCACGCCGGTTCGTGAACCGTTTAAGATGTGGGCCTCGATTCCTTCTTCCGATCACACCATGACTCCCGCCATCAACGACATCGCTGAAGACACCGCTTCTCAGGCCGTGCGCCGTCCGCCTCAGAGCATCAACAGCGAACAGTCCATTCTCGGCGGACTGATGATCGACAACAACGCACTCGACAGCATCATCGATCTGGTCCAGCCGGACGACTTCTACAGGCGCGATCACCGCATCATCTTCGAGCAGATTTCCTCCATGATCCAGCGCGGCCGTCCGGCCGACGTGCTGACGGTTTCCGAAGCGCTCAAGGACGCCGGTCAGGAAAACGAGGCGGGCGGTCTCGCCTACCTCAACGAGCTCGTCAACAACACGCCGTCCGCGGCGAACATCCGCCGCTACGCCGAAATCGTGCACGACAAGTCGGTGCTGCGCCAGCTGATCACGGCGGGCGACCGCATGGTGACGAACGCGCTCGCGCCCGAAGGCCGAGACACGACGCAGATTCTGGACGAGGCCGAACGTGAAGTGCTCGCCATCAACGAGCGCAACTCCCGCGGGCAACGGGGCTTCCAGCCGATGGCGACGCTGATCCGAGAAGTGTCAGAGCGCATCATCGACATCTATACGAACATGAAGGGGTCCGACGTCACGGGCGTCCCGACCGGATACCCGAACCTCGACAAGGAACTCTCCGGCATGCAGCGCGGCGACCTGATCATCATCGCAGGCCGTCCCTCGATGGGCAAGACGTCGTTCGCCATCAACATCGCCGAAAACGTCGGCGTGCGCCAGGAGCTCCCCGTGGCCGTCTTCTCGCTCGAAATGGGCGGCGATCAGCTTGCGCAGCGCCTCATCAGCTCCGTGGCCAACATCGATGCCCAGAAGCTCAGAAAGGCGCAGCTCTCCGACGAGGAATGGACGGCTTTTTCGAAGGCCGTGCACCGGTTGGAAAACAAGCCGATCTATATCGACGATACGCCGGCGCTCATGATCTCCGAACTCGCGAGCCGCGCCCGCCGTCTGATGAATCAGACGGGACCGCTCGGTCTGATCGTGGTCGACTACATCCAGCTGATGACGGGCAGGGCCGGGAGCGACAACCGCTCGACCGAACTCTCGGAAATCTCCCGCGGCCTCAAGGCCCTTGCGAAGGAGCTGCACTGTCCGATCATCGTGCTCTCCCAGCTCAACCGTTCGCTTGAGCAGCGAGCCGACCGCCGTCCGATCATGTCGGACCTCCGCGAATCGGGCGCCATCGAACAGGACGCGGACGTGATCATGTTCATTTACCGCGAGGTGGTCTACAACAAGGATACGCCCGACAAGAACCTGGCCGAAATCATCATCGGCAAGCAGCGAAACGGTCCCATCGGCACGCTTCGCATGGTGTTCCGCGGCGGCAACACCCGCTTCGAACCCTGGGCCGGCGACGTCGGCTACTGGGACGGCGCCAATTAAAGAGGATCGCCGATGCTCGAATGGTTTCAGCAGATCGACTGGTTTGCGCTTTGCTGCTGGGCGGGCGCCGTCTCGCTCATCATCGCAGGGCTGGCGGGCACCGTGATCCCGGCGATTCCGGGACTTCCGCTGATTGCCGGCGGAATCTTCCTCATCGGCTGGGCGGGCGGATTCGAGACCGTCGGCTGGACGACGATCATCGCGTGCGCGGTGATGGCGGTCGTCGGCGTCGTTGTGGATACCGTCGCCCAGACGGCCGGCGCCCAGAAGGCCGGAGCGAGCCCGCAGGGCATCTGGGGTTCGCTCATCGGAACGCTTGCCGGCGTCTTCATGGGCGGCATCGTCGGCATTCTCGTGAT
>JAXEEN010000236.1:0-15634 GCA_034104065.1 Sutterella sp. | reverse complement strand
GCTCGATCACCATCAGCCGGGCATCCTCGACCGGCACTTCCTGATGGGTCACAAGCATGACGATGCCCCCTTCCTTCACGTGCTCGCCGATGAGCGCGGCGAGTCTTGCCACGCCCTTGACGTCGAGCGCGGTGAAGGGTTCGTCGAGCACCCAGAGTTTCACGGATCGGGAAAGCCATAGTCGCGCGAGCGCAACACGACGGCGCTGTCCCTGCGACAGCTGCCCTGCCGGAACGTCCACGAAGTCCGTCAGACCGACCTGGTCGAGCGCGTCGAGCGCTTCGTTTTCACTAACGGTCAGCGAAGCCACCTTCGTATTGATCAGAACGTTTTCGAGAACCGAAAGATCGTCCTTGACGCCGTTGCGGTGTCCGATGTAGCAGAGTTCGCGCCAAAAGTCCTGAGCGGCCTTGATGACGGGTTCGCCGCGCCAGCGCACCTCGCCCTCGACGGGACGCATCAGTCCCGTCATCAGGCGCAGCAGCGTCGTCTTGCCGGCGCCGTTGCTGCCGGCGATTCTGACGAGCGTTCCGGATTCGACCGAAAAGGTCAGTCCCTGAAAAAGCGTGCGTTCCCCGCGTTCGCACGTGAGGCCGCAGACTTCGAGAATGGCTTCGGACATGTAAGGGTCTTTTCCTCTAGAGGGAGGGATCGGGGCCGGCATAGCTGTCGGCAGGGGTACTTTCGCGGAAGTTTAGGTAGAGCGGATTAAGGATTGCTTACAGAATACCCGGCCGCGGTCAAATCACCCAGCAGCACGATCAGGATTCCCCCGCCGCCGTTCGTCCGTTTTTCAGGCGCAAAAAAACGGCTGACCTCGGTCAGCCGTCCCTGCCGTGAAACGGGCACGGCATTTCGTCTCTATTCAGAAACGGAACTTCTCAATGGACTCACCGCGCTGCAGGCATTCGACGATCCATCGGGGGGCCTTGCCGCCGCCGCGCCAGATTTCACCGGTATCCGGATTCATGTAACCCGGTTCGGCGCGGCGCAGTCGGTCTCGAAGCCTCACTTCGCATCGAAAGATCAGCTCCGTCGACTGGATGCCGAAGAAGTCCACCAGCCGCTGCACATACTGCACGGCAGCCTTCTTTTCCATTCGGTTCGTCTTCGTGCGAAAAGCGCTTGTTCTCAGCATGTCGGTTCCCATCGGTTGCCCGCCCGTCAGGCGAAGTTTTATTCTTTAAAAGAGACTTTATCAGAGAACGCGCTTGAGGAAGGTCCTGGTGCGTTCTTCTTTCGGATTGACAAGAATCTCCGAGGGATGCCCCTCTTCAACGATGTATCCGCCGTCCATGAAGATCACGCGGTCGGCGACCTCGCGGGCAAATCCGATTTCGTGCGTGACGACGATCATCGTCATGCCGCTTTCAGCGAGCTTCGTCATGACGGAAAGCACTTCGCCCACGAGCTCCGGATCGAGCGCCGACGTCGGTTCGTCGAAGAGCATGACCTTGGGCTCCATCGCCAGTGCTCGGGCAATGGCCACGCGCTGCTGCTGGCCGCCCGACAGACTGGCAGGATAGGCCTCGGCCTTGTCGGCCAGGCCCACCATCCGAAGCAGCTCGTGAGCGCGGGCCCTGGCATCGGCGTCGCTCTTGCCGAGAACCACCCGCTGGGCGAGCATGACGTTTTCGAGCACCGACTTGTGGGGCCAGAGATTGAAGCGCTGAAACACCATGCCGAGATGCTCGCGGACCTTGTTGATGTCGACCTTCGGATCCGTGATAGCCACGCCGTCGACCGTGATCGTGCCGCCCGTGACGTCTTCAAGCGAATTGATGCAGCGGAGCATCGTGCTCTTGCCCGAGCCCGAAGGACCGAGCACCACCACCTTTTCCCCGCGGAGCACGTCGAGATTGATGTCGTGAAGCACGATGTTGTCGCCGAAGGCCTTTTTGAGGCCCCGGATGCTCACGATGGGTGTCTGATTGTCTGCCATGTCTCTTACCTCGCTTCGTCGCCTTTGCCAAGACGGGCCTCAAGCTTTCTCACACCCCAGGCGAGAAGGAGCGTCATGACCCAGTAGACGCAGGAAATCGTGATGTAGGGCTCCCAGTAGCGGGCGGAGGCGCCGGCCACCGTACGCGCCGCATAGGCCAGTTCGGCCAGACCGATGGCCGACACCAGGGACGAGTCCTTCAGAATGGCGATCGCGTTGTTGCCGAGTGCGGGAAGCATGCGGCGGAACGCCTGCGGAAGAATGATGTGGCGCATGGCCTGCCAGTAGCTCATGCCGAGGGAGCGGGCGGATTCCATCTGTCCCTTGTCGAGCGACTGGATGCCGGCGCGGAAGACTTCGGACATGTAGGCGCCGGCGTTGAGCGTAATCGCCAGAATGCCGGCCAGGACCGCACCGTAGTTCGCACGGATTTCACGTGCCAGCGCTCCGTCGATGATGAGGCCGTCCACCGGATGAATGAAGAGCGGCAGCACGGCGAAGTGCATCAGAAAGATCTGCACGAAAAGCGGGGTGCCGCGGAAGAAGCTCACGTAAACGGCGACGGGCCAGCGGACGCCGTAATGCAGGATAGACTTGAGCGGTTCGTGACGGCTGTCGGCCAGACGTCCCATGCCGAGAAGCGTGCCGAGCATGACGCCGCAGAGCACGCAGATGACGGTGATTTTGACGGTCATGAAGGCGCCGTTCATAAAGAGCGGCCAGTACTCCACGATCACGTCGGAGCGAAATCCGAACATTCGGTTTGTCCAGTAGAGGGTTCTGATATAAGAAGTCGCCGGCATGGTCTTCATCGCATGCCGGCGACGCTGGCGCGGGCTCCGAAGAGCGCCGCGCATTCAAAGCCGGAAGACGGCGGTTACGGCAGCTTCGGAGCGTCGGAACCGAACCACTTCTTGTAGACCTTGTTGTATTCGCCGTTGGCGATTACGGCTTCAAGACCCTTGTTCACGGCGTCGAGAACAGCCTTGTTGCCCTTGGCGATGCCGATGCCGAAATACTGTTCCTCAAAGCCCGGGTCGCGGCACTGATTGAAGGCCTTGTCCGGATTCTGGCGGGCGTAGAACTGCAGCACGCCGACGTCGCCGATCATGGCGTCGACGCCGCCGTTGTTGAGTTCTTCAAGCGCGAGCGGCGTATTGTCGAAGCGCTTGATGTTGGGGGAGGACTTGCCGAAGGCCTTCGAGGCGGCGATGTCGCCGGCCGAGGCGTTCACCACGGCGATCGTCTTGCCCTCAAGCTCCTTCAGCGTGGAGATCTTGAGGTTCTTGCTCGTCAGAATGAGCTGGTGAGCGAGGAAGTACGGGCGGGCGAAGTCGACGACCTGCTTGCGCTTTTCCGTAATCGTGATGCCGGACATGATGATGTCGCGGTCGCCGTTGTTCAGAGCGGCGAAGATGCCGTCCCAGGGCGTGTTGATGAACTTCACCGTGAAGCCGCCGGCCTTGGCGATTTCCTTCATGAGGTCGACGTCGAAGCCGACGAGTTCCTTGTTCGGCGTTTCATATTCGAAAGGACGGTAGGTTGCGCCGGTACCGACCACGTATTCCGCAGCGCTGGCGAACGTGGAGGCAAAGGCCGAGGCGACGATGACGGCGGCGGCAAGCGTCTTGAATTTGGAAATCATGGGAATAGCATCCTAAAAAGAGGGGGAAAAGGTGGGCGCCCGTCCGTTCCCTGTCTGCGGGCGCTCTGATGACTTCCCTGAATTTTCTCCAAGCAGACTGAATTTCGCAAATAAATCCCGCCCTTTATTTCGCGGTCCCAAAGACCATAGGTGATTGCGCCTATCCGTCAAATATTTGTCGACAATAGCAAGGATTTTTCGTTCTTTATGCGCGGCATCCGAACCGTACTGCCTTCATGCTGAAGCAACGCCGGTGCCGCAGCGGCTACAATACCCGTCTCGGATCCGATTTCTTCGGGCCACCAACGCTTTTATCTTCGAATGAACAAGAAAATGCTTCTCGCGGCCGCCCTGTCGGTCGCCATTCTTTCGGGCTGTCAGACCATCAAGGAAGAGCACACGCAGTACCTCAACCGCGAGCAGAACATCGTGAACGTGGTGGGAAGCGTCTGGCGCATCGACGCCAAATGGCCGGGCGAGCATCAGGCCAACCGTCTTGCCGAGCATCTTTACACGAGTGCCGTCAAGTTCTGCGAACGCGAACGTCAGGCCATGCTGCCCATCCGCGGTTCGACCGAGGACGGCACCAAGGACGGCAGCCGTCCCGCTTCCGGCTGGCTTGAATTCCGCTGCCAGAAGGGCCTCGACTACCGTCCGGAATACAAGGGCATCACCGGCACCTTCGACGTTGAAGATCTGACGGACTTCAGCAATACGCAGAAATAAAGCCGGACCATGTCTTGAAAACGGGGATTCCTCGGGCAGAGGAACCCCCGTTTTTTCATACTGTCGTTCGGCTTCGTTACTTTTCTTCAGCGTGCCTGAGCGGCTCACCCGCCGCTTCCGGCGCCTTGAGTCCGCGCGTGGAAAGCCAGCAGACCAGCGACCCCGCCACCACCAGCATCACGCCCTGCCAGAAGGTCGGAGACAGATCCGCACCGATCCAGAAGGAGGCGAAAAGGCAGGAGAGCACCGGCGTGAAGTAGGAACCGATTGCCAGCAGCGTCATGCTGCCTCTCTGCATGCCGTAGGTCCATACGCCGTAGCCGAGCCCCGTCGCGCAGGCGCCCAGCACGACGCCGAGCCACCCGCGGCCCGAAGCTGCCATGTCTGCCTCGAAGCCGAGGAGCCAGAGGACGGCGAAGATCAGCGCATCGTTGAAGAAGATGATCACGACGGGATTGCCGCCGTTGCTCCAGGCCCTCGTCATGGAGCTGTAGGCAGCCCAGCTTACGGCGCCCGCCGCGGCGATGATGTAGCTCCACGGATTGGTCTCGAGATTTCGGCGGAGCTCTTCCGGATCGAGACCTCTGTCTCCGCCGAGCACGATCAGCACGCCCGCCATGCAGAGGAGCACTCCCGCCCAGACCCACCATCGGGCTCTCTGTCCGTTGAAGAGAATCGCAAAGAGAATGGTGAGGCACGGCCAGATGTAGTTCACCATGCCCACCTGCATCGTCTGCGTGCCGCCCTCGGAAATCGCCAGGGAAAACACGAAGCAGACCGCGCAGAAGTTGGCCGAACCGATGCCGAAGATCCGGTATTTCCACGGAAACACGCTCACCTTCGGCCTGCCGAAAAGCATCAGCAGGAGCAGGAAGGAAATCGTGTACATGATGGTGAAGCCCGCGGCGATGCCGAAATCCTCGGAAACGCCCCGGACGATGCCGACGCTCATCCCCCAGAGCACAGGTGCCAGAAGACCGACTGCGGTCGCTTTTGCCGACTGATTAATAAGAAAAAACTCGTCCGAACGCCGAAACGTCCGGACGAGGTTCAGAAGTTTGTCTTAAAAGACAGATGTTATTCTTCGAAAGCGCCCTTGACGATGACTTCGCCCGCCTTCATGCACTGACGGCCGTTCATGAAGACATCGGTGATTTCGAAGTCGTCGGTCATGAAGAGAAGGTCGGCGTCGGCGCCGACGGCGATTTCGCCCTTGCCCGGGAGGCAGAGCGCGCGGGCGATGTTGACGGTCATCGGGCGAAGCGCCGTTTCAAGACCGTAGACCTTGGCGAGATCGCGGACGGCTTCCATGTCGCACATGATCGAACCCGTCGCCAGACCCACCATTTCGCCGGCTTCGTTGAAGCGCGGCATCGAGCCGTGGCCGTCGGAGCTGAGCGTGATGCGGTCGAGCGGAACGCCGTTGTCGAGAGCCATCTTGACGGCGTCGGCAGCTGTGCCCATGTAGCAGCCGCCGCCCGTCGTGATGTCGATCATGCCGCCCTTCTTGGCGAATTCCATCGCGCGTTCGAAGACCTTCGGATGACGGGCGACGTGCGTCGGGCGAATGTGCTTGATCGGCAGACCGGAAGCCACGATCGCATCAAAAATGTCGAAGGAGCACGGGAAGTCGCCGAGATGCACGTGGAGGAAGCCCGTCTTGCCGGTAAGCATGCCGGAGATGCGGACGTCGGCCACGATGGCGCGGACCTGTTCCATCGACGGGAAGGAGCTGCGGTGGTCGCCGAGAGCAATCTTCACGCCGAGCACTTCCGGAATCGCAAAGAGTTCCGTCTTCACGCAGTCCGTGATGGTCGTCACCGGATAGGAGTAGTTGCTCGTCCACATCCAGCCCGAAGCGCCTTCTTCCTTAAGGCCGCGGACCTTGGCAAGCAGGTTGGGAATGGAACGGGACATCGAGTCCGTGCCGGAGACGCCGAGGAAGGTGGTCACGCCGGCCCTGACGAGTTCGGAGAAGACGAGTTCGGGGCAGCGGCTCTTCCAGCCGCCTTCACCGCCGCCGCCCGTCACGTGGATGTGCTGGTCGATCAGACCCGGCGTCACGATGGCGCCGGCGGCGTCAATCACTTCCAGACCGGGAAGCGTAATGTCGAGCTTTTCCTCCATGGCGACGATCTTGCCGCCTGCGATGAAGATGTCGCGGCGGCCGAGCTTCTCGGGCGAATAAACGGTGGCGTTGGTAATCAGAATGGGATGTTCCATCGGATGGTTCTCCTGTTGTTCTTTTCCGGCTCAATTCTTCGCACGTTCTGTCGGACGTGCGGCCCGTGCATTCTAACGGGCCTGCGCGAATTTGTTAAGCGCTTTCACTTAGACGGCGCTTCAGACGCCGTAGGTGTGGCGGGGACGCGCACAGAAGAACAGATAGAGGGTCACAGCCAGCGCGGCGGCGGCCCAGACGGCCGCCCCCCGAGAATAGCCCCGTCCGGCAAGCAGGGCCGGCAGTTCCGCTGCCGGTCCGGAAAGCCAGAATCCCAGCGCCGCCTCGAGGCGAACGGACGGACGGCGGCCCGTGATGAGACGAAGAGCCGCCCAGAGGTATCCGGCGAACCCGACGGCTGCCGGCAGACCGTAGGCCGTCCAGAACCCGGCGGGGAAACCGCCCGAGCGGGCGGCGTCGGTCAGCGCGGCATTGAGAAGCAGCCCGAAGGACGTGAGATTGAAGAGACCGGCGGCGACGGCAAGCGAAGCGACCGCCATCAGCCATCCTTCGACTCCGGAAGGCGCCTGATCGATGACGGGCGGAAAGCGTCGGCCGAGCTGCCAGAGTGAATGAAGAATCAGCGCCAGGAAAAAGAGAACCATGACGCCGCCGGCCGCCTGAGTAAGATCAGCGGGCATGGCCGGCGTTCCTCAGGGCGGACTCGTGCCAGTCCTTCTCCATGCGTCTTGCCGCGGCAGTGCCGTAGGTCAGAGCCGAACGGACGGAAAAGAGCAGATAAAAGCTGATGACGACCGTCAGAAGGCAGAACGCCGTCGGTTCCCCCGTGACGTCGAGCGGAATGCCGAGATAGATGTGCCGAAGCACGGCCGTCAGAGGACCGCCGAGCCAGGCGCAGACGACCGCCAGTCCGAGCGCACGGGGACTGCGCCCGAAAACAAGCGCGCAGACGGCAGTGATCAGGAAAACAGCGGCGGCAAAATCCGGAATCAGCGTCTGCAGAACCGGCCAGATGAAACTCGTGTCCATCAGCATGATGCGGATGACTTCACCGAGACCTCTGCCGAAATGCCAGAGCGAGGCAAGCGCTTCGACCACGAGAATGCCGACCGTCACGAGAAGCAGACCGCCCACGCCGCCCTTTCTGCCGGGAACGCTGACGGCGGGCGGCACGACGCCGGCCAGACGGGAAAGAAGCCAGAGCGGAACCGCCGCGGCAAGAACGATGAGACCGGCAAACATGGCAAGCTGCCAGAAGGAAAAGGTTACCGTCATGTTTGCTCTCCTCAGGAACGGCGTCCGCGAAGTTTTTCAAGAAGACCGCAGGGACAGCCTGCGACGTGGCGTCCGGCGCAGGAAGCCGACAGATCGGTCAGGCTTGCGCGCAGAAGCTCGAGCTCGCGCATTCTTGCTTCCACCGCCTCCAGATGGCGGTGAATCATCAGATGCGCCCGGTCGGCACCGGCCGGACTGCCCTCGGCGATGCTTTCAAGAAGCAGCCGGATTTCATCCAGACCGATGTCCAGCGTGCGGCACCGGCGAATGAATTCGAGACGCATCACGTGCGCCTCGCCGTAGGTGCGGTAGTTGTTCGGAAGCCGCTCGGGCGGCGGCAGAAGTCCCGATTTCTCGTAGTAGCGGATGGTTTCCGCCGTATGCCCGGTCAGCCGGGCCAGTTCACCGATTCTCATAGCGAAGCGCCTGAAGGAGAGGCTTGGAACCTTTGTCGGAAATGAGCATTCATTATGGCAGAAGCCGCTTGACCCTGTAGCAGCTTCAGGGTGTGTAATCCCATCATCAGTTGTTTCTTGAGACGCTAATGCGTCCGAAAGCGCGCCATGTCCGTTCTGATCATTCATATTCCGTCGATGTGCTGCCCCGTCGAAGGCGCTGCGGTTGAAAAGACCGCCGGCACGATACCTGGCGTCGAAGGCATCGTCTGCGACTACGCGTCGCGAACCGTCCGCATCACCCATGAGGGGCTCGATCCGGACAAACTGCTTGCCGCCCTCGCCGAACTCGGCATGCCGGCCGAAGTGATTTCAACCGGTGCACGGCGAATCGTGCTCAGCGTCCCAGAAATGGACTGTCCGGTCGAAGCGGGAGAGATCCAAAAGGCCTTCGGCGCCGCAGGCATAACCGGCGCCGACTTCAACGTCATGAACCGCACGATCACGCTGACGGGAGACGACGCCCTGGAAGCCGCAGCCGTCGCAGCCGTCGGCCGCTGCGGCTACGAAGCCAGGCCGATGCAGAACCGCAGAAGCGAACCTGATGCTGCGCCGATTCCCTGGCGGCTCTACTTCTGCGCGCTGGCGGTGGCGCTTCTCTCCGAAGCCTTCGATCTTGCATCGGAATATGCGCCGGACATGCTGCCCCTTCCGGAGACGGCCGTCGGCGCCATGACGCTCTCACTGGCCGTCGGCGCCATTGCGATGGTCGGCCTGACCACTTTCCGCAACGGGCTTTCCGCGGTTCTTCACGGCAACCTCAACATGAATGCGCTGATGGCGGTCGCCGTCACGGGCGGCGTCCTGATCGGCGCCTGGCCCGAAGCCGCCATGGTGATGGTGCTTTTCCAGATTTCGGAAGCCATCGAGCAGCTCTCGATGACGCGGGCCCGCCGTTCGATCCGAGATCTCATGAACACCGCACCCGAAACCGCGTGGGTCAGACACGGGGACCGTTTTGAAGAAGTGCCGGCGGAGAGCGTCGGTCCCGGCGCCGTCGTTCGCGTTGCGCCCGGCGACCGCATTCCGCTCGACGGCCGCATTCTGAAGGGAAGCACGTCGATCGACCAGTCGTCCGTCACCGGAGAAGGGCTGCCCGCGGAAAAATCCGCCGGAGACACGGTTTGGTCCGGCACGGTCAACCTCACGGCTGCGATTGAAGTGCTCGTCACTGCCGCCAGCTCCGAGAGTCTTGCCTCCCGCATTATCGACGCCGTCGAGAATGCCCAGGCGTCGAAGTCGCCCGTTCAGCGCTTCGTCGACCGTTTCGCCGTCGTCTACACGCCGATCGTGTTTGCGATCGCCCTCGCGGCCGCCGTCATTCCTCCGCTTTTCGACGGCGACTGGTTCGGCTGGATCTATAAGGCGCTCTGCCTTCTCGTCATCTCCTGCCCCTGCGCCCTGGTCATTTCCACGCCTGTCACGATCGTTTCCGCACTGGCGACGGCCACCCGCTGCGGTCTGCTGATCAAGGGCGGACTCTATCTTGAGGAAGCGAGAAAGCTCGTCAACATCGGTCTCGACAAAACCGGGACGCTCACCAAGGGCGAACCCGAAATGACCGAGGCGGTCTGGATTTCGGCTTTCGACACCCGGCTGACCGGTTCAATGGCCGCCAGCCTCGCCGCCATGAACCGCCATCCGCTTTCCGAAGCCCTGGTCCGCTGGGCCGAAAAGGAAAAACTGCCATTTTATGATGTGGAGGACTTCCGCGCTCTGCCCGGCGCCGGCGTGGAAGGGCGCATCAGCGGCGGTCTCGTCCGTCTCGTCAATCTCCGCCGTCTGGAGGAGGACGGCCTCGCCGACGACGAAACGCGTGCGGCCTTCAGACGATTTGCCGACGCCGGCATGTCGGGCACGGCCCTGGCCGACCGCTTCGGCGTTCAGGCGGTCTTCGGCTTTGCCGACACGATGAAGCCCGACGCCAAGGACGGTCTTCGTCAGCTGGAATCCGTCGGCCTGACGCCGTGGCTTTTGACGGGCGACACCCGCGCGGCCGCCGAAGCGCTGGCCGACAAGGCCGGGATTCACCATGTGGCTGCCGACCTGCTGCCCGAAGACAAGCTGTCGCACATCGAACGCCTCCAGAAATCCGGCCTGACCGCGATGGTCGGCGACGGCATCAATGATGCGCCCGCCCTGGCCAAAGCGGACGTCGGCATCGCCATGGGCGTGCGAGGGACGGACAGCGCCATCGAAGCCGCGCACATCGCGGTGATGGACGACCGCATCTCCTCGATCGCAACACTGGTCCGCCTGTCACGCATGACACATGAAATCCTTGTTCAGAACATCGTGTTTGCGCTCGGCGTCAAGCTGATCTTCGCTCTCCTCGCGGTGGGCGGCATGGCCACGATGTGGATGGCCGTCTTTGCCGATACGGGCACCTGCCTCATCGTCGTGGCGAACGCCCTCAGAATGCTGCGCGCCAAGCCTGCTCTCGACAGGATGGCCGCCGAAGCCGCCGGCGCAAAACCGGGACATCCGCCGCGCTGTCCGTGCTGCGGCGGCTGAGCCCGATCCGAGAACGCGCTTTCGTTTGAAGCGCGTTCTCGGTATGCTTTAAGCTGATCCACCTTTTGAGACCGACCGCCATGACTGATCCGACCAAGCTGGAACCGAAAAACGGAGACTTCGTCGCGTACCTGGACAAGCTTCAGCAGGAATCGCTCGAAGAACTCCGCCGCTCCGCCGGTTCGGGCGCTGCCAGCGTCTCCGCTCCCGGGGAATCGCCGTCGTCCGTCAGAGAAATGGCGGCCGAAGTCTTTCGTCAGATCAAGCCCAAAACGGCCGAAGAGCTGCCGAGGCATGAACCGCTCAACCCTCAGCCGGTGCCGAGACCTCAGCCGAGCCGAAACCGTTCGGTGGCGGATGAATTCCGCGATGCGCCCTCCGCCGGCAGCACGCGGACCGGCAGCTCGGGAACTGCCCGCAGAAAGCAGCCCTTCCTGGTCTTCATCGGCAACGTTCTGATGATGGTCGGCGTGATGGGCTTCGTTGTCGCCGCCAACGAGGACATTGAAGTGCTGGCACCGCCCTCCGTCTTCCTCGCCTTCGCGGGTTTTATCCTCTCGGCCTTCGCCTCCAAGCGCCGGTGATCATTCGGGAACGCCGTTCGTCCCGCTCGTTTCGGGGGATGCCGAGCCGGAACGGCCCGCGGCCTTGAGTTCCGTATATTTGGCGCTTGATCCTCGGGCCAGTTCTGCCGGATACCGCCGGGCATTCTTTTCAAGCTTGGCGCCGACGATCTCATCCAGACTGAGCCCCGTCCGATCGGCGAGCAGCACGGCATAAATCAGGACATCGGCGAGCTCTTCTGCGAGTTCGCCGCGTTTTTTCACGGCTTCCAGATCCGCACCGGACCACTGAAAGAGCTCAAGCAGTTCAGCCGCCTCGAGCGAAATGGAAATGGCCAGATCCTTCGGGTTATGAAAAAGACGCCAATCCCGCTCGTCGCGAAACGCGAGAATCCGTCCGACCGTTTCCGGCGAAAGCCCTCCGGCTGCTTTTTCCGACATCCTTTTTCTCCTGAGCAAAACCGACAACGGTTGTTAATGCTTGTCAGATCTTACCGCCCGATGCGTTTTCGTCGGCGACCCGAAGGCGCATAATGCACGGACAAATACAACACTGAGAACGACTTTCCTCGGGACCTCAAGATGTTTCTGCACCATCTGACGCTTTGTGCGCCGCTATTTTTCCTCGTCTTCATCGGCTGGGCCCTCATCAAGACCGGCTTCTTCAAGCCCGAACTTCCGGGCGTGCTGGGATCCTTCACGTTCAGACTGCTGATGCCGGCTCTGCTCTTCAAGCTCATGAGCCGGCTCTCCGAGATGCCGCCCGTCGACTGGCGCGTGCTGATCGTGTTCTTCGGCTCGTGCATCATCATTTACGCGGCAGGCCGCATCGCCGCCAAAAAGCTCTTCGGTCTCGGCCCGACGGGTCAGACCGTCCTCGGCATGGCGGGCATCTTCGGCAACAACGTGCAGCTCGGCGTTCCGATCGTTCAGGTGAGCCTCGGCGACGCCGCCATGCCGACCATCTCGATCCTGATCATCTTCAATGTTCTGCTCCTCTGGACGCTGGCCATTGCCAGCGTGGAATTCGGCAAGGCCGAAGGTCCGATGAACTGGAGCAAGATCGGCCGCTCCATGCTCAAGGTGTTCAAGAACCCGGTGGTGCTCGGCATTCTCACGGGCTGCGGATGGGGCCTGACGGGGCTTGAACTCCCGTTCTTCGTCGCCAAGACCGTCGACTACGTCGCCGCCAGTACGACGCCGATGTGCCTCATCGTGGTGGGCATGGGTCTTGCCAAGCACAGCTTCCGCATGTCGCTCAGCAAGGGGCTCGCCGTGACGGTCTTCAAGATCGTCGCCCAGCCCGCGCTCGTCTGGGTGCTCGCCCGCCTGATCGGCCTCGGTCCGATCGAAACCAATGCGGTTGTGCTGATGGCCGCCCTGCCCGTCGCCATCAACGTCTATCTGATGGCGACCGAATTCCAGGCCGAAGAAGGCGCGGCCAGCAACGGCATCTTCGTCTCCACCCTTCTGTCGTCGCTCGGCGTGCCTCTCGTGCTCACGCTTCTCGGCGTCGTGCCGAATCTCTGAATCTTCCTCAGAAGGCACAAACGGCGCAGACCCATGCGGATCCGCGCCGTTTTTTTCATGTTTCGAAGCGGCTCAGTGCTCAAGCACCAGAAGCGCCTCCACCGTATTGTCCGGAGTCATGCGGACGGCAAAACGCCTGGGGCGGCCCTGCAGAATTAAATAACGATCGATGGCCGTCTGCAGACGGTCGACATCCTGCATCAGGCGCCCGACCGCTGCATCGTGAGCCTTGGCCAGTCCGTCTGCATCGCGCTGAAGCTCACCGGCGGAGTGGAGCGCCTTTGCGCTCATGCCGCGCGACTGGGTTTCCAGCGCATCAAGCGCAATATGGCGGGCACGGTCGAGCAGCACGTGAACGTCGGTGAAGTGTTCGACGTTGCTGCGGATGTGAGCCGAGCAGTGCATGCCGTGAATGTAGTTGTCGCCGCTGATCACCCGGATGACGGCAAGCGTTCGCAGGAAGAGCACCGCGAGCTCGCGCTCGAGCATGAGGGGGATGGATTCGGTGAGCGCCGCATCCGCCTCATCCGGCGTGCTGATGCGCTCCGCGTAATCGGAAACCGCCTTGTCGATGCGTTCATTGACTTCATACATGGCTTTGGCAAGCGCATCGGTTCGCTCGCAGCGCTCCTGGGCCTGTCCGGGTTCCGCGCCGAGACGGCGCACGTCCCGCACCAGATCGAAAAGCTGATCCCAGAAACGGTCCCAGGCAAGTCCCCGAACGGCAGGAACCAGCAGCTTGACCTTCGGGAGCGCGCCGCGGATGATGTCTAGCTCGTATTCGAGCAGATCGTCGAGTTCGTGCTTTTTGTCCGTCGGATCGCACATCATCCAGAGCTCGGTCACGTGAGGAAAAGCGCCGACGCCGAAATCCCGGACGGGAAGCGGTTCGCCGAGAGGCACCGCGCCGTTGACCAGCGCGATGATCTGTAGGTCGTTCGCCGTCGCATTGGGATAGGGCATGTGGCCGGAACCGAGCGCGGCACCGATGGCGCTGGAGAAATTGAGCGCATAGGTATGACGGGAAAGACCGTCGCCCGGCTGCCATTCAAGCGCGCAGTTTCGGGCGAAAAGACCGGAGAGCGGCCTGAGGTCCTGCTCGGTTGCCGGCAGACGGCGGTAGTGAGGCTCGTCGATTTCAAGCGCTCGCTGAATAAAAAGATCCGCCGCCGTCACGCTGTTCTGAAGCGTCGTCAGCGCGAGCATCGTCGGACGAAGCACGCCGTGCTGCTCGACAGGCTTTTCCTCGGCCGGCTGCGCAGGCGCTTCGGGAGTCCGAGCCCGGGAGGCGACGCGGTCCGCCCTGCGTCGGACCGGCGCCGCAGTCCTGCGGCGCATCGTCTGCCAGATCGCACCTGCGCCGAACCCTGCGCCGCAGGCGGCCAGCAGAAGCCAGGTCATGAGTTCGCTGTCCATCTATACCTCTCTTTCTTCACGAAGCGCAGACATTAGCATATGCCGGCGCCTGACTGAGAATTATCCGCCTTTTCGGCAAACCCCTTCTCCGCCCGCTTGAGAATACGTCCGCCTTCAGAGGTCGGAGCTCGGCAAAATGATGCAGTCAATTCGACTTTTATCAATAATCATTTCGACGCCGTCCTCTACAATCAAGTCGGTTTTTAACCGTCCGGTCGCACTGCGGCTCAGGACCGCACCACAAGACTAGGAGACTCCTTTGTTTCAGTCACTTGACGACAAGTTTGAGCTCTGCAACGGCGTGCAGGTACCGTGCATCGGCTTCGGCACCTGGCAGATTCCCAACGATACGGCGCTCGAGAGCGCCGTGGCCTCGGCCATTCAGCTGGGATACCGTCAGTTCGACACCGCTCAGATCTACGCCAATGCCGGCGCGATCGGACGAGCTGTGCACGATTCGGGACTGCCCCGGGACAGCTTCTTCATTACCAGCAAGGTCTGGGGTTCGAGCCGCACGTACGACGGCGTCATGACGGCCTTCGAAGAAACGCTCGGCCAGCTCAAAACCCCCTACCTCGATCTGTTCCTGATTCACTGGCCGGCCGCTCAGGGCGAACCGATGATCTGGCAGAGCCAGAACGCGGGCACGTGGCGCGCACTGGAAGATCTGTACGACCAGGGACGCGTTCGCGCCATCGGCGTGTCGAACTTCCTTCCGCATCATCTGGTGCCGCTTCTCGCGCGAGCGCGCATCCGGCCGATGGTCAATCAGCTTGAGCTCCATCCCGGTTATCCGCAGTTCGCCGCCGTGAACTTCTGCTTCAAGCACGGCATCGCCGTTCAGGCCTGGAGTCCTCTGGGCAGAGGCGGTCTGCTCCGGAACCCCCTGCTGAACGAAATTGCCTCCAAACACGGCGTTTCTCCTGCTCAGATTGCGCTTCGCTGGTGTCTGCAGCACGGCTTTCTCCCGATCGCCAAGGCGCTCGACATGCAGCATCAGAAGCAGAACCTCGACGTCTTCGGATTTGCGCTCGACGCCTCCGACATGCAGCGCCTGGACGAAATGCCCCAGACGGCCTTCTCCGGTCTGCATCCGGACACAGTGACGTTCTGAAAAAACTTCCGAACAATGCGGCGCCCATACCTCTTTGGAGATACGGGCGTTATTCTTTCTATAAATAACGTAAACGCTCGAATTTCAAACAATTCCACTTTTCTTCGCGTAAAAAATCCGCCTCCTTCAGGCAACGCCCCTTAGTTTTCCCCTATCCCATCGGAGTCTCAGGTCTATCCCTTTCTACTGCTACTACCGTTGCATAAGGACTTTTAGAATGGAAAGGTAGTCTTAGACCCAGTGAGGCCCCATGAATTATTCCGGCATCGTCA
>JAXEEN010000235.1:0-6475 GCA_034104065.1 Sutterella sp. | reverse complement strand
TCTCAACGGTTGATATTTAGTCGGCAAAAGCGGGGAAGTTGTTTCTGAAACCCGAAATTGCGCTGATGAAAGGGCGTAGTGCCGAGGCATCGGTGCGGCTCGGAGATCCGGCGAACGATTGGGCGGACTCAGACGTTGATTAAGGCAGAAAAACGAACGCCGCCCGGGCGGGACCGGACGGCGGACGAATCGTCGGAAGAGCGCAGGCACCGGACGGATTATCGGCCTTGGTTTCGCATGACAAAAACGGTTGTCCGGGCTCTGCCGTCCGGATCAATAACGTACTGCGAATGCAGGGCCACCGGTGCATTGTCGGGCGTGAAGATGTCCACGGTCACCGTATGGTCGGGATTCTGAACGGCTTCCATCCGGAAGTTGCCGTGCTCGCTGAAGGCAACGCCGGGGAAGAGGCGGCTCAGGGAACGCGGAGCGACGAGCGACGCCTGAGAGAAGCTCTGGCCGATGCGGGCGAGCTGGGCGGGAGAAGCGGACATCGTGCGCCAGAAGTCGACGATGTTCAGCAGCTCGGGATTCTGCCTGTTGTTGTTCTCCGCAGGGATGAAGTGCGGCTGAGTGCGGAATTCCCTGCCGTCGGCGGATCTGAACAGCCAGCGTGCATCGGGGGACTGGCGGGCGAAATCCGTGACGAGGCCGTAAAGGTTGTCTTCCGTACACTCGCGAAGCGAACTCAGACTGACGACATCCGTTTTCATGTCTTCCAGGGTCAGCTCGGCGCCCGGCTGCGTCAGTTCCATCAGTTTCACCGGGGTTATGAAGCCGGACGACGCGTTCCCCATGCTTACATCGATTAGAGCCGGCGCAAGGTCGGGCACTGCCGCCAGGACGCGTTGGTGATAGGCGCTGCGGATCGCCGTCAGAATGGCGGAGAGCTGCGATTCACCCCGGGCTTTCGGCATCCGACCGATGGCGCCGCCGGTCCAGATCCGCCAAAGATCCTTCCAGGACGGGAGATGCGTTTTCGGGTCGCGGGGGGCGGCAAGAATTTCCGTCGCATTGGCTGTGAAGAATGCCGGAACAAGGCCGCTGAGCGGATGCCCGGCGCAGTCGGGAAGCCGCGAGATCATGTCTTCGAGGGTATGGAACTCTTCCGGAGTGAGCGGAGGCACCCTGTTGAGCAGCACGGTTTGGTCGAAGGGGATCTCGTTGCGGATGAAGAGATTGAGATCTCCCACAGAGCCGTCCGGGCCTCCGGACATGTCGGTCAGCGCCGTTATGCGGCGCGTAAAGACTTCCTCGTTCTGCCGCATCGGTTCACCCACGGCGGCGGAAACGATCTGCAGGATTTCCTTTGCCGCGGCTTCGTTCGCCAATGCGTTCGCCGCTTTCGCCGGGTCGCCGGGGTGGCGCGAAATCAGCCAGCGCAGAGCGCCCACCGCCTCCTGTCCGCCGGCGCTTCGGAAGTTGTCGCAGATCATCCTCAGTCTCTCCGCTCTCAGTCCCGAAGTGGCGACGGAGACTTCGCAGAACAGTCTTGCCGCAGCGTCGGTCTCGGTGAAGCCGGCAGGCAGAGCCTGTCTGAATCTGGCGACGCCGTCGGACAGGAGCCTCAGCTGCGAGAGCAGCTGATGCGGCGTTCCGAGCGGCGTGGCCATCTGCTTGAGAGCAGTTGTGAGGGTGGCGTGCATGGGGCAGATCACGGCAAGCTCGTAAACGGCCGGATCGCGGATCGAACTGCGGCAGGCAGCCGCCCGGAGAATGGCTTTGTCTTCGGGCCTGAGAGCGCCCGGTACATCGCCTTCCGGCAGCGCATTGATGCCTTCGAGCGTCCGATGGAGATCGGCGAGCGATTCCGCCAGTTTTTCCCGGCCCAGCGCGGCAAGCTGATGGGAATCGGATGCGCGGCCGGCGGCGCTGTCCTCCTCGGCGGCCTTCAGAACGGCACGGCGTGCATCGGCAGTCAGAATCCGAGGATCGATCAGGGCGGGTTCGATGCCGTCCAATCCCATGTCTTGCGCCAGACGGCCGATGAGCGCCTGAAAATCAGCGCTCGGGACTTCGTGCGTGAGGCCGCCGTCCCGCCAGATCGCTTCCGAGACGGTTCGGGCAAGCATCTCGTTCTGACGCCGAAGGGCGGCTGCCGCTTCGTCCGCCGCCGCAGCCTGTGCGCCGGGAGCGGCATCGGGGACGGCGAGTCCTTTGGCTCGGGCGTAGGTTCGGACGGCTTCGGAAATCTCCGTCAGGGGACGCAGATTCTGGAAGGTGTTTTCAATGAAGCGGCTGCGCTTCAGGCGGTCGTCCGCGCTGAGAGCGCCGGTGTTGAAGCTGCCGAGGTCAAGCGCGCTGCGCTCTTCGTCGCTGAGCCGGCTGATCAGATGAAGCGCCGTGCCTTCCAGGGCGCGGTACACGGTCATGCCGTCCCGAAGGAAGCTGTTCATGGCGGCAAAGCCGAAGCTGCCGTCCTGGACGGCGGAATTGACCGTAGAGATGTCGCTGGCGAGCGGGCCGAATTTCGTCATGCTGCGCACGACCAACTCCGGGAGACGGTCGGCGGGAATGCCGGCCCGTGCGATGAGAAGATCGACGCTCCCCCAGAGAACCCCGAGGATGTCGTCGGCTCCGAAGACGCCGCGGACGGCATGCGAGGCGGAATTCATGGCGGCCGCCATGCGTGCGGCTTTGTTCAGGAAAGCCGCATCGATCGGTTCGGCATCGTTCCAAAGCGCGCTGACCACGTCTTGCGCTTCCAGCATGACGTTGATGTAGCGGGGCATCGTGGCTTCGGTGAGCGGCGGATTCATGTCGACGGGCGGATTGTTCGCCATCACGAGGCATTCACGGAGCATCGCTTCGTGCCGCCCGACGAACTGCTGCGAGGCTTGGGTGACGGCGGCCCGGGCTTCTTCGGTCGTCGGCAGGCGTCCGAGAGCGGAGAGGGCGGTGCGGGCCGCTTCCTGCACGTCGGGGTGATGACCGACCGCGGCGGCAAAGGATTCGGGCAGTCCGGCGTCGGTGACGGCGCCCGCTGCGGCGTCGGTGCCGACGGAGTCCGAAATGAAGGCGGCGTAGGCGTTCCGGTGTTCGGCGGGCCCGGACAGATCCTGCGTCTGGGCGAGCGCGCTGAACAGCACGTCGAGACCGCCCGGCGGATCAAGCGGGGCGGCTTCCCTGAGGAGAGCCGTCAGATCGGCTGCCCGGGAATCGGCGGCAAGAGCGGCGACCGTTTCCGGGCGCAGCTGCCGCAGGAAGGCGATGTCGTCGGCGCAGGCATCCTGCCAGCTGCGGGCGAAATCGGCAAAGCGGAAGTTGTCGGCGCCCGCTTCGAGCCGCCGGTCGATCTCGTGTTCGAGAAATCCGCCTTCGCCGGCCGCGGGACCGTGAAGACGGCTGAGGAGCTTTTCTCCCTGAGGTCCGATGCCGGCATCGGCCGGGAGCTTCGAGAGCGCCAGAGCGTTCTCGGGATGGCGGACGAATTCCGCCTTCAGATAGCTGCCGAGGGCGGCGGTTCTGGCTTCCGGTGTATTGATGGGAAGCCCCCGGGCGCAGACGTGCATCGCGAAGGCGGCGGCGCAGCCCGCCGGAAGGCTGCCGTTTCTGCAGAATGCTCTTCCCTGGGCCATGGCGGCCTGTGCGTCGAGCACTCTGCCGGTTTCACGAATCGTTCTTGCGGTCAGACGTTTGCCCGATTGGATCAGCGTTTCGAGCGGCGCCCGCACCTCGTTCTGAAATGCCCCGTAGGCGGGATGGTTTTGAATGGCCTGCAGGAAGGCGGCCGCGGCGGCGCGGTTTTCCGCATGGTGCGCGGAGAGCGACAGCCGGCGCAGCCCGCGCAGGCCGCTGCCCTGCGCCATGTCGTTCGTCTGCGTGACGAAGAATTTCGAATTGTCCGGCAGGGCCTCTGCCTGATGAAACAGCTGCTCAAGATCGATGGGCATTGTTGTGTCTCTCCTGGATGAGTACCGTGGCTGCCGGCAGTCAGACCGACATCATGCCGAAAAGCGCCTGCGGATCGGCGCCGAGTGCAGGTTCGGGTTCGGGCTCGGCCCGGCCGAGTGCGGCGGCTGTTCTGCGGGCGTCCGCATTCATCTGCTCGAGCCTCTGCTGCCAATCGTCGGCAAGCCGCACGAAATGATCCGTGAGCTGCAGAAAGTCCTGCGCGGTGATGCCGTAGACGCGGAGAACGGCGTTGAGTCCCACCATGCCGGTTTCGGGGTTGAGACTGAGGGAAAGCCCGCGGGCGCCGTGCATCAGAAAGTTCGCCGACAGCAGCCGGCGCATGACGTCGGCGGTGCGAACCGGACTGATGAAGCCGATGTCCGAATAGAACGCAAAGCGTTCGGGCGAGTCGGCCCACTGAATCAGAATGCTCCGGCCGTCCGCGCTGAAGGCGGCCGTGCCGGACGGAGAAAGCGCGATGTCGATGCCGATTTCAGCGGAAAGCGCACTGATGTAGGGCTGTGCGGGATGCATGGACAGTACTCCGAAAAATGACAGGAAGCGCAAGCCGTCCTGTCCGTAATCAAGATCGTATTGAACCTACTTTAGTACACGCGGCGGCAATTGTCGACGGCCTGTCGTTTTGAGTATGACTTGACGGGGATGCGTTCAGTCCGCCGCCGGCAGTCCGCGCCGAATGGAACCAAGGTTCGTTTGCAGTTCGTTTCCAAATGAGTACAATGTCCGCAGAAAAAAAGTTAACGAGAATGATTTTCTTTAACGATAACGGCCGCCGGGCTGTTTCGCCGGAGAAAATGCACGCACATTCCCAAATGAACGACACATTGACTCTTGACAAGGCCCCGATCGGCATTCCTTTGGAAGTGGTCGGCGTCAACGCGGCCGATGCCCCCGAGTCCTGGGACGTCTGGCTTGAAGAAATCGGTTTTACGGCAGGGGAGCCCTGCATGGTGATGCAGCGCGCCGCGCTCGGCGGCGATCCGATCGCCGTTCGCATCGGCGTCTCCACTTTTGCGCTGCGTCTCGTCGAGGCCGCCTGCGTGACGGTGAGAAGGAGGGCGCTCTGACATGCCTCAGTCTCCCGTTGATGTTTATCCCTCGGGCCCGCTCGTGGCGATGCTCGGCAACCCCAATGCCGGCAAGACTTCGCTCTTCAACATTCTGACGGGCTCCAGGCAGAAGGTCGCCAACTACGCCGGCGTAACGGTCGAGCGCGTGGAAGGCAGACTTCGCGGCGTTGAAAAGACGATCCGCATTCTGGACCTGCCCGGCACCTATTCGTTCCATCCGCGTTCACCCGACGAAAAGGTGACGGTGGACGTGCTCAAGGGCGTCGCGCGCGGCGAGAAAAAGCCGGACGTCGTGGTCTGCGTTCTCGACGCCACCAATCTGCGCCGCGGTCTCAAGCTGGTGCTCGCCGCACAGCGGCTCGGTCTGCCCGCGGTGGTCGCCGTCAACATGATGGACCTCGCCCGGCGGCGCGGCATCGAACTTCGGGCGGAGGATCTTTCCCGAGAGCTCGGCGTGCCCGTCGTCGAAACCGTGGCGGTCGCCAGGGAAGGCGTGCAGCCTCTCGTCGATCTGCTTTCCGAACCGTCCGAATGGCGGAACTGGACCGTCGACCGGGACAAGCTACCCGAAGACGATCTGGTTCGCCTTCGCGGCATTCTCGAGCGGCTCGGGCTGGACAGAATCTTCCCGGATGAGTTTTCCGACCGCGTCGACCGGGTGATTCTCAATCCGTATCTCGGGCCCGTGCTCCTGATGGTGATCCTCTTTCTGGTCTTTCAGGCGGTCTTCGCCTGGTCGGCCTATCCGATGGAGTGGATCGAAGCCGGGTTCGAATACCTCGGCGAACTCTGCACCGAGCATCTGCCCGACGGCTTCGTGAAGGATCTGCTCGTGGATGCCGTGATCGGCGGCGTCGGCGGCGTCGTGGTGTTTCTGCCGCAGATTCTGGTGCTCTTTTTCTTCATTCTGCTGATGGAGGAATCGGGCTATCTGCCCCGCGCGGCCTTCCTGCTCGACCGCACGATGGGGTCGGTGGGCCTCTCCGGCCGCTCCTTCCTGCCGCTCCTTTCGGGCTATGCCTGCGCCGTGCCCGCCATCATGGCGGCCCGCATCGTCGGCAATCAGAGGGACCGATGGGCGACCATCGCCATCGCGCCGCTCCTGACCTGCGGCGCCCGCCTTCCCGTCTACGCCGTGATGATCGGCGCCTTCATTCCCGATACTTCGGTGTTCGGCGTGGGCCTGCAGGGGCTGGTGCTTTTTGCGCTTTACTGCCTCGGGATGATCGGCGCGCTGATCGTGGCCTGGATTCTCAAGCACACGACCGGCAGGGGTGAATACCGCACGCTGATGCTCGAACTTCCGAGCTACCACATCCCCCGCATGGGTTCCGTGGCTCACGGACTCTGGCAGCGCGCGTCGATTTATCTGCAGAAGGTCGGCACGATCATTCTCGCCATGACCGTGGTCCTTTGGGTGCTGACGACGTTCCCGGCCGCGCCCGCCGATGCCGTCGGTCCGGAAATCAACTACAGCTTCGCCGGCATGA
>JAXEEN010000234.1:0-3809 GCA_034104065.1 Sutterella sp. | reverse complement strand
CTCTCTCATCCGACCAAAATCGATACGATCGCCGCCGCCGTGGCGGCCGTCGGCGGACATCTCGTCTGCCGAATCACCTTCGACTGACCGATATCCGGCATCCCGAACAGAAACGGCGCCCCGTGCCGAAGGACGGCGCGCCGTTTTGCTGTGTCCCCGGTCAGTCAGGCGATGCGGATCAGCCGCCGATCACCTCGACGGGAACTGACTTGGCATCGCATTCGCGAAGATTGATTTCGAGGCGGTTGTACGGCACCTCGATCTTTTCCTCGTTGAAGCGGCGCAGAATCGCCAGGGCGATCTGCGTCTTGAGGCCCGCCGTGCCGTTGGCCGGATCCTTGATCCAGAAGCCGAGGCGAAGATCGATGCCGGAGTCGCCGAACTTGTCGAGATAAGCCCAGCCGCGGCGGGACGTATCGATGCGGGGACGATCGCGCATGCCTTCTTCAAGCATGATGGCGAGCGCGCGTTCGACGTCGGCATCGTAGGCGACCGAGATGTCGACGTACTGAACGGCCGCTTCCTCCGTGTAGGAGTGGTTCAGAACCGCGCTCGTCACGAAGCTTTCGTTCGGGACGATGTTTTCGATGCCGTCGTTGCTGCGGACGACGGTGAAGCGGGTATTGATCTCCGTCACCCGGCCGCGGAAGCCGCCGACCGTCACGAGGTCGCCGATCTTGACGGCCTTGTCGAGCAGGATGATGAACCCGGAAATGTAGTTCGACGCAATTTTCTGCAGACCGAAGCCGAGACCGACGCCGAGAGCACCGCCGAAGACCGAAAGGATCGTCAGATCGATGCCGACGGTGCCGAGCGCGATGATCACGGCGAGGATCATGAAGACCACCGTGACCACTCGGTTGAGCACCACCTTGATGTTGGCCGAGAGATTTTCCAGACCTTCAACGAACTGATGGACGATGGCGGCCAGCCAGTTGGCGACGCCGAGCGTCAGCAGCACGCTCACCACCGCGACGAAGAGCATCCAGACCGTCATGCGACCGCCGCCGATCGGAATCACCGTCGAATCAAGATAGGCCACGACGTCGGAGAGAATGCCGAAGAACTGCAGCACCGCCAGCACCCAGAAGGTGATCGAGACGAAGCGGCGAAGGGACGGCGTAATGACGCGCCAGCCGATCACGCCCTGCAGGAACGCCAGAACGAGCGAGAGAAGCGCGTAGGCGTAGAAAATGCTGTAGGCCACGCGTGCGATCACCATGGAGCGTTCGGGGAAGCCGAAGCCGTGGACGATGATGTAGACGGCAAGCGCGAGAACGGAGCCCGAAAGGAAGCTGAAGGAAACGTTGTGGAGGAACCCGACGGCGAACCGGCGGAAATAGGCGCTGATGCCTTTTTTGCCTTCTTCAGGCTTGAAGCGGGCCACGGCCGCGTCGAGCATGTGCGAGAGCCAGTAACCGCAGGCCGCGCTCAGGAGAACGGCCGCCAGCTGCAGCAGAACGTTTTCCCAGGAAAGATTGGCGACGAGCTGATCGATGACGCCGGTGAAGCGCCCGACGGTATCGGATATCACCTCGGCCGCCTCGCCCGTAATATCGGGCAGCCTGTCGCCCGTGTTCACGATGGTTTCGGTATTGGACATTGTGCGTAAAAAATTGTGAAGGAGAAAAAGAAAGCCGCTACCCGGTTGATGAGGCAGCGGCTCTCGTCGGAAAAGGCGGACGCTCGTTACTTGGCGGCCTTGGCCTGTTCCTTGGCTTCCACAAGCTTGATGAGGTTTTCGGCGCCGAGAGCGTCGTAGCATTCAAACGGCTGATGGATCCAGGGATTGTCTTCGAGATATTCCACATGCCAGTCGGGGACCAGCACGGAGTGCGCCTTGTACCAGAGGACGGCGACGCGCAGTTCCGTAATGCCGGGGTAGCGCTGCTTCAGATGAGCGATGACCTCGCGGATGGTCTTGCCGGAGTCTACCATGTCGTCGACGAGCAGCACGCGGCCCTTAAGTTCGGAAACGCCCGTGATGCAGTCGGAGATGTCGAGGTCGCTCTGAATCGTGCCCTTGGCTTCGCGGTAGGAGCTCGTCGCAAGAATGGCGAGAGGCATGTCGTACACGCGGCTGAAGAAGTCGCCGGGGCGCATGCCGCCTCGGGAGAGGCAGAGAAGGCTGTCAAACTGCCAGCCGCTCTTGGCAACGAGCGCAACCAGCTTTTCGTTGAGATCGATGTATTCTTCCCAGGTGTAAGAGATGTCCGACATGAATAGGCTCTTGTGGAGTGAATGAGGGTCGGCGTCCGGGGGACGTCATGATAGTAAAGACGGCATTCTAGTCGAAAAAACGCGCCGCGTTAAGCCGAAATGCCGATCGGCGCGTCGTCCGACAGACGAAAACGGCAGCCTGCCGGAATGACGGGCTGCCGTTCTTCATTCATGCGCGGTCTTCAGAAGACGCGCCGTGTTCCGATCAGGCTTCGAACGGATCCACGTGAAGGATCGTCTGAGCGCGGTCCGGACCGGTCGACACGAGCGCGATCGGAGCGCCGGCCACTTCGGAGAGACGGGCGAGATACTGACGGGCGGACAGGGGCAGATCGTCCCAGTTCGTCACGCCGAACGTGCTTTCCGTCCAACCGGGGAATTCTTCGTAGATCGGTTCGCATTCGCGCACGGCATCCGCACCGGAAGGCATGACGCTCAGCACCTTGCCGCGGTACTTGTAGCCGACGCCGAGCTTGACGGTCTTCATGCCGTCGAGCACGTCGAGCTTCATCACGGCGAGACCCGTGAGACCGTTGATCTGAACAGCGCGGCGAAGCGCGGCGCCGTCGAACCAGCCGCAGCGGCGCGGACGGCCCGTCACGGCGCCGAATTCATTGCCCTTACGGCGGAGTTCTTCGCCGACTTCGTCATGAAGTTCCGTCGGGAACGGACCTTCGCCGACGCGCGTGCAGTAGGCCTTGGTGATGCCGAGCACGTAGGAGAGCTGGTGCGGACCGACGCCGGCGCCCGCGCAGGCGGAACCCGCCACGGTGTTGGAGCTCGTCACGTACGGATACGTGCCGTGGTCGATGTCGAGCATCGAGCCCTGAGCGCCTTCGAAGAGGAACTGCTTGCCTTCGTCCATCGCGGCATGAAGCTCTTCGGAGACGTCGCAGATCATCGGACGCAGACGTTCGGCATAGCCGAGCACGTTTTTGATGACTTCTTCGGGATCGAGCGGCTTGGCGCCGAGATAGTTTTCAAGAACGAAGTTGTGGTACTTCATCACGGAACGCACCTGTTCGGCGAAGCGTTCCGGCTCGAGCAGGTCGCCCACGCGGACCGTGCGGCGGGCCACCTTGTCTTCATAGGCGGGACCGATGCCGCGGCCCGTCGTGCCGATCTTCTTGTCGCCGGCGGCTGCCTCGCGGGCATGGTCAAGCGCGACGTGGTACGGCATGATGAGCGGGCAGTTGGCGGAGACGCGCAGACGGGCCTCCACGTTGGGCACGCCGATCGCGATCAGCTCGTCGACTTCGCGGAAGAAGGCTTCGGGCGACACGACCACGCCGTTGCCGAGGTAGCACATGGACGTAGCATGCATGATGCCGGACGGAATCAGACGAACGATGGTCTTCTTTCCGTTGATCACAAGCGTGTGACCGGCATTGTGACCGCCGTTGAAGCGGACAACGCCGGCAACCTTTTCGGTGAGCCAGTCAACGATCTTGCCCTTGCCTTCGTCGCCCCACTGAGCGCCGACCACAACTACATTCTTGGCCATTTGGATTTCCCTTATTTACGAATATCGGCGGCTTTCACCACCCATTGGCTTCCCTCACGCACCAGAGCGCGATCGAGGATAAAAC
>JAXEEN010000233.1:0-18355 GCA_034104065.1 Sutterella sp. | reverse complement strand
TGACGGTCAGCGGCTGCTTGAGTTCATGAGCGACCATGCTCGAGAGCATGCCGATGGCGCTGGCTCGGGTGAGGGACTCGACTTGCTCGGCGTTGTGACGGGCGGCGAGCTCCGCCTGCAGCTTTTCCTGCATGGTGATTTCAAGCTGCCGAGCCCTGCGCCGGGCCAGACGGGCCAGCAGAGCCGTATTGACAAGAATCAGCAGAATCGCCAGCAGAAAACCGCCGATATAAGGTCGGTATTCCCGCATATGCCACCAAATGCCGTGAGGATCCCCCAGCGGAACCTGCATGATTTTGAAGACTTCATACAGACGCCGATGATCGGTCGGAATCGTCCACTGATAACCGGCGCGTCCCGTCGGGACATTGAGCAGGGCCGACGTAATTTCCTTGGCAACATGCACCGAAACGGTGGGCTTGACGGAAAAGAACCACCCCGGATACAGCTCGGTGGAGTGCCGGCAGACACTGTCGGCCGAAGACTTGTCGTCAATGACTCGGAAATCGGAGAGATGGATTTCACCGGCCTGCGCCATTTTTTCCAGAAGACAGTTGGCCACGAAGCCCACGTCCGTCGTGCCGTCCTGAACCATGGTGACGATCCGGGTCATCGGAGCGCCGACGACCCGGATGCTCCCGAAATGCTTGTCCGGATTGATGCCTTTCTTCACCATTTCGGAGGCGGGAATCTGCCAGCCTGCAAAAGCATTTCGGCTCATGATGGCCAGGCGCTTGCCCCGAAGATCGGCGAAGGTTTTCAGATCCCGGCGGTCGGCGCGGACAATGATCGCCGTTCCGTTGGCACGGTTGGGATCCGGGGTTTCGGGCGTGACGATGGCCATGAGCGGCAGCCCGCCCGTATGCTCGATCATCAGGCTCGTCAGACCGCTGGAGGCGATGGCCATGTCAAAACCGCCTTCATGAGCGGCTTTGAGAAAGCCGTCCGGGTCGTATTCCGTCACCCGGACGGTCATCGGGGCGATGCTCTGAGCCAGCACGGCGATGGACTTGCTGTAGTAGTCCATCAGGATCGAATGGCCGTAGGAGTTCACGATTGCCAGACGATACTCGCGCGGGTCTGAGTGGGCGGGTTCTGCGGGCGTCTGCGCCGCCGCGCTGCCGGCTGCGGCAATGACAAGTCCGACAAGCAGCCCCAGCAGTTGTCCCCGGCTCACGGCGTGCTCCTCTTACTGCGAAGCGGCGCCGGACGACGCGCTGCCGGTGCCGAGCTTGGGGCTCATGGCCTGAGAGAGCTTCTGCAGCAGAGCGCCGGCAACCGAAGCGGAACTCACGCCGGCGGCGGAGAAGCGGCCGTTTTCATACCGTACGTCGTTCAGCACGATCTTGCCGTCGAGCCTGCTGTCGGCTTTTTCAATCTTGTTGGCGATCTTGTCCTTGCCGGCGAGGGCGGCCAGTGCGCCGACCACGGAAGCCGTCTGACGGACCGCCTTGGTTTCCTTGGTGCCGGGCTGATCAACCACCGCCTGCTTGACCGTAAGACTGATCGGGTCCGTCGTCCTCACGCTGAGACCGGTGAGCAAGGCATCTTTCCAGGTCATCAGACTCTTGCCCCGGCTGTTGGTCATGTTGAAGGAGGCCAGACCGATGTCACCGTTCCAGCCGACGATCTGACCGGACTTGCCGTTTTCAAGAGTGAGGCTGCCCTTGGCATTGAGCGTGCCGCTCTTGGCTCCGAGGCCGGCATAAGCAGCCATGACCGGCGAGAAGTCCTTGAGCAGAAGATTGGCGATGTTGACGGTGAGATCGGTGCCGAGCGGGTCAAGCACAACCGGTCCCGAGAAGCTGGCCGAACCGCCGGCGAGCTTGGCCGATACGTCGGCCGTCCCCTTGGCTCCCCTGGCAGAGGAGAAATTTCTCGCCTTGACGGTAAGATCGGTCATCGAGAACGACACGCTGGGTTTGACGGTCGTGTCCTTGAAGTTGAAGCGGCCTTCGGTCACGTCGGCTGCTCCGAGCTGCCAGTTCCAGGCAGGAGCGGCGGCGGACTGCTGAGGCGCCGGTGCCGCTGATTTGGCGGAAGACGGCTGTGCGGCGCCGAGCTGCGCCAGATTGACGCCTTTGGCGTTCTTCTCAAGATTGATGATGGGGGCGGTTACCGCGACGGAATCGACGACGGCCTTACGGGCGCCGAGATCCAGGGATTTGAGCTTCAGGGAGGCATTTCGGACGGCGACCAGCTGAGTCTTACCCTGCTTGAGCTGAACGCCGGAGACCGATGCCGTGCCGGAGGCCGTGACATTGCCGTTCTTCATGCCGGCTCTGACGTCAGCGGAAAGCACAGCCGTCAGATCGGCGCCGAGCGCTTTGCGGATGTAAGGCGAAAGCTGCGCCGGGGAGAGCTGGGTCAGCTTCATGTCGGCCGAAATGCCGAGGGGAGCTGCGGCAACGTCGGCTTTCACGGACACTGAACCGCCGAGAAGTTTGGCGACCAGTTCTGCCGTGCCAGGTTTGGCGCCGGTGTCGCCGGTCAGACCGTGCAGCGAAGCATTGATGCCGGTGACGGGAATTCGGGCGTTGGGCGCCGTTGTCGTGTCGAGCCAGTTCGCACTGCCGTTTTTAATCTGCAGCGTGTCGAGCGACCAATGCCAGGAAGGCGTTTTGGTGTCCGCGCTCTTGTTGCCCGGAGCGGAGGTCTGCGCGGAAGCTTCCGAAGACGCAAAGGCGTCGGCGGTCTTGACGGCATTAAGACCGGAAGCGGAATTGATGAGGGAGATCTTCGGCTCATCAATGATGATGCTCTGGACCTTGGCCTGCTGCTCAAGAAGATCCAGTTCGCGAAGACGGACGGAGACGCGCTTGACCGAAGCCAGCGGCTGAGCCTTGCCGGCGTTCTGCTGACTGGTGCGCAGGTCGGAAAGCGATGCCGTCCCGGAGACGAGCATTTTCCCTGCCTTGCCGCCTGTGGGGTTGCGGAAAATCAGATTGACGTCCGTCGAGAAGAATCCGGATTCCACTTTAAGCGCGGGAGAATTGAGGGCCGGGACCAGCCTCAGCATGGGAGCCAGGTCAAGGTTCGAGAGACGCACATTGAGCTGCGCTTCGAGCGTCGATCCGAACGGTCGGGTGGTGCCGGAGGCCGACACGGGCGTACCGTTCAGGTTGAAGGAGAGCGAAGGCGTGACCAGACTTTCCTTGGCGCCCGGGAGCGTGCTGACAAAGGGCAGGGCAAGGTTGAAGTCCGTGACGGCCTGATCAACGGCGCGGGCTCGGTCGACAACGCGAAGCGACGAGTTTTTGACGGCGATGTTGTAGAGCGCGAATTGAGGAAGCCCCCCTTCGGACGAGGAAGAGGCGGCCTTGCTGTCCTGAGGCGTGTTTTTGCCGTCTCCCTGCAGGAGTTTTCTCACGTCTTCGTCATCAAGATTGACGCGGGCGTGAAGTCCGTCGACGGTGAATTCCTCAAGAACCGGCGCTATGTTGGAGAAGGTCTGGGAGCTGGCGTCAATGCGCAGCGTAGCGAGCGTCAGAAAAGGATCGCCGCCTGATTTGCCGTCGATTTTCAGATCCCGCATTTCAAAGACCCAGAACCACGGATTGAAGCTGACCTTGCCGACAGACACCTTTCTGTGCAGTGTCTGACTGACCTGTTTCTCGAGGACGGATTTAACGATCCAGGGAACGCCCACATAGCCCGCGGCGGCATAAAGGGCGACGCCGACGATGGCGGCACCGGCAGTGATCTTGAAAAATCTGGCCATTTCAACCCCTTGAGAAAATCAGTGCAGTCCGGTGAATTGTATCGTTCTCGTCGGACTCAATATGTTTGTATCAAAGGATACAGCGCCCGGCTCCCGCTGCCTGAGTTTCGTTTCAGTTTGGGACAAAAAAATACGGCCTTCCCTTAGGGGAGACCGTATTTGGGGAGAAAGCCGGCAGGCGTCAGCCTTCGCGGACGCAGTCGAGGAAGTATTTCACCGTGCCGTCGGGCTGTCCGACCTTGACGAGACCGTGAACGTCGGTTTCAAAGCCCGGGAACTCCTTCGCCAGATCTCTGGCAAAACGCAGGTAGTCCACGATCTGGGCGTTCACCTTTTCACCCGGGATGAGAAGCGGAATGCCGGGCGGGTAGGGCGTCAGCAGGACGGCGGAAACACGGCCTTCCAGCTCATCGATGGGCAGACGATCCACCTCGGCGTGGGCGAGCTTGGCGAATGCATCGGTCGGACGCATGGCGGGTTCCATGACCGAGAGGTAGATCTGCGTGGTCAGACGGGCGACGTCGCAGCGCTTGTAGGCCCGGTGAATGGCGTGGCACAGGTCGCGCAGGCCGAGCCCTTCGTAACGCGGGAAGGCCTGCAGGAACTTCGGCATGACATGCCAGAGCGGGGCGTTTCGGTCGTAGGCGTCCTTGAACTGCTGCAGCTCCGTCACCATGGTGTTCCAGCGGCCCTTGGTAATGCCGATGGTGAACATGATGAAGAAGGAGTAGAGACCCGTCTTCTCGACGATGACGCCGTGTTCGGCCAGATACTTCGTGACGACGGCCGCAGGAATGCCGGTGTCGGCGAAGTCGCCGTCAATGCCGAGACCCGGCGTGACGATCGTCGCCTTGATCGGATCGAGCATGTTGAAGCCTTCGGTGACGCGGCCGAAACCGTGCCACTTGTCGTCGGCATGCAGCAGCCAGTCCTTCTGAGATCCGAGATCGTCTTCGGGCAGACCGTCCGGTCCCCAGACCTTGAACCACCAGTCGGCGTAGTTCTGAGACACGTCGCGCATGGCCTTTCGGAAGGCGACGGCTTCGCGGATCGACTCTTCAACGAGGGCGGTGCCGGCAGGGGCTTCCATCATGGAGGCGGCAACGTCGCAGCTGGCAATGATGGCGTACTGAGGCGAAGTCGAGGTATGCATCAGGAAGGACTCATTGAAGCCCGGACGATCGAGCTTTTCGGTTTCGCTGTCCTGAATCAGAATCTGCGAGGCCTGGGAAATGCCGGCGAGCAGCTTGTGGGTCGACTGCGTGGCAAAGACCATGGAAGTCTTGGTGCGCGGCTTGTCGCGGTCGATCGCGTGCATGCTGTCATAGTAGGGATGGAATGCGGCATGCGGCAGCCAGGCTTCGTCGAAGTGAAGGATGTCGACTTTTCCGTCGAGCTTGGCCTTGATGCGTTCGTCGTTGTAGACGATGCCGTCGTACGTGCTCTGCGTGATCGTCAGAATGCGCGGCTTGGCATTCTTGTTTTTGATGAGTGGGTTGGCGTCGATCTTCTTCTGAATCGTCTCCCAGTCGAATTCGGATTCGGGAATCGGGCCGATGATGCCGAGATTATTGCGGGTCGGCATCAGGAAGACGGGGATCGCTCCGGTGAGCGTAATCGAATGAAGGATCGATTTATGGCAGTTGCGGTCGACGATGACGATGTCGCCCGGAGCCACCGTATAGTTCCAGACGATCTTGTTGGACGTGGAGGTGCCGTTCGTCACGAAGAAGAGATTGTCGCAGCCGAAGATGCGTGCGGCGTTCTGTTCGGATTTTGCGACGGGACCGGTGTGGTCGAGCAGCTGACCGAGTTCCTCGACGGCGTTGCAGACGTCGGCGCGAAGCATGTTTTCGCCGAAGAACTGGTGGAACATCTGTCCGACCGGACTCTTCAGAAAAGCGACGCCGCCCGAATGCCCCGGACAGTGCCACGAGTAGGACGAATCCGCGGCGTACTGAACCAGGGCTTTGAAGAACGGCGGCGGAAGGTTCTCGAGATACTGACGGACTTCGCGGACGATGTATCGGGCCACGAAGTCGGGCGTGTCCTCAAACATGTTGATGAAGCCGTGCAGCTCGCGCGACACGTCGTTGGGCACATTGTTGGCGGTTCTGGTTTCGCCGTAGAGAAAGATGGGGACGTCGTTGTTTTCGCGGCGCACCTTGCGCACGAACTCGCGAAGCTCCCGGACGGCGGCTTCGTCGCCGAAGTCTTCGTCGTCCATGCTGATGATGAAGGCGCCTGCACGGGCCTGCTGGCGCGCGAAGCTGGTCAGGTCGGAAAAGCTCGTCACGGCAACGACGCTGATGTCGTGCGATTCGATGGCTTTGGCGACGTCCCGGATACCGAGGCCGGACGCGGTTTCCGAGTGGTAGTCCTCGTCAATAATGACGACGGGGAAGTTGTATTTCATACTAAGAGCCCAAAGAAACGGGTTGGGAAAACCGTACGGCGGGCGTACGGCGGCTCTTGATCCGGACAGCCCGGGAAAGGGCTCCGAAAATCCCCACAAATTATAAGGAAGGGACTACGGGAGCGATGAAACGAGAGGGACCCTGCGGTCGTCTCAGCGTCTGCCCTTGGCCAGGGCCAGCAGACAGACGTTCGCCATCACGAGGAGAATGCCGACGAACTGGGCAAGGCCGAGCGTGTCGCCGAGCAGCAGAATCGAAAAGAGGAAGGCGGAGAGCGGTTCCGTGCAGTTGAGAAGACCGGCCATGACCGGGGACACGTACTTGAGTCCGGACATGTAGGACCAGAAGGCGAGAATCGTGCCGAAAACGACGATAAAGCCGAACGCGGCAAACGAGGACGGCGTCCACACGAGCGAGATGGTCCAGGGCGGGCACATGAAGGACGCGAAGCATCCTCCGAAAAGCAGCCCCCAGGCCACGACGGGAATTACGCCGGCCTTGGCGATGGCTTTGAGCGGCTGAATGCTGTAGGCGGCGGCAATCACCGCGGACAGCATGCCCCAGGAGAGCGCAAGCGGCGAAAACATGAGTTCGGAGAGATTTCCGTCCGTCACGATGAGCATGACGCCGGAAGCCGCGAGAAAGAAGCAGACGATTTCAGCCGGGGAAACCATGCGCCGCTGAGTGACGGCATACCAGACGCCGCAGAAAAGCGGAACCGTCGTCAGCAGAATGGCCCCGGTTCCGGCATTCGAGTAGTAGATGGATTCGAAGAAGGAATAGTGCGCCCCGAAGATCAGTGCGCCGCTCACAACGATGTCGGCAAGGAGTCGGGGGTTCTTCCAGATGCCCCACATGCGCCCGGGCATGAAAAGACTGGCCGCCCCGATGAAGAGAGCGCCGGCCGAGAGCTGACGGACCGTGACGAGCTGAAGCGGCGTAAAACTCTCGTTGGAAGAAAACAGATACTGGACCGCCGTTCCCATCCCGCCCCACAGCAGTCCCGCCGCAATGATCAGTGCGATGCCGAGGAAGATGTTTCGCTTGAGGGCCATGATGGGAAAGAAGACGCGGGACTGAGCGGAGATAAAGTGTCCCGTATTTTAGGGAGAATCCCTAATTATCTCAAGGCAGACGGGCTGAGGCAGCCCGGAAAATGAAAGGCTCTGACAGCCGCGGCGTTCTGTCAGAGCCTTGAATTTGGTGGAGGCGGCGGGAGTTGAACCCGCGTCCGGAAACCTTTTTCCGTTGGTTCTACATGCATAGCCGCATGATTTGAGTCTTACCGAATGCCCTGCCGAGCGGCGGGCCGGCATTCAGCCAGTCACCTAAGTTTCGGAAACGCGTCGGCGACAGCCGCGCATCCTAGGCTCTGTCAAGTGATACTGCTGTCGGTTGCCCGACCCGGCCCAGAGACAAACCGGTGCAGCATCCCGCTATTAAGCAGCGAGAGCGAAACGCTTGTTGTTGGCGTTTAATTGTTTGCAGCGGATTTACGAGGTGGCTGCACCTCGGCATGCCCCACACAGCGTCCGCGTCCCCGTCGAAACCAAGGCGCCCCCGTATGAGTAGGATGCGGATTATAGCCGAGGCACGGCTGTTTCAAACGGCAGAGTACTTCGCGCAACTGGAAAAATTGCAACAAAGTGATTGCAAGGCTCAGCGGCTGAGCGCCCAGGCGGTGAGTTCCGCCGGTTCCGATACCACGATGTCGGCATCCCATGTCTCGGGATCGCCGGCCAGATAGCCCCAGCGTACGGCGGCGCAGGGCATGCCGGCGGCATGAGCGGCCTGAACGTCGCGCGGATCATCCCCTGCGTAAAGGGTATCGGCGGGAGCAATGTCCAAAGCGGCGGCCGCGGTGAGGAGGGAGTCGGGCGCCGGCTTCATGGCGCATCGGTCCGCATCACTGCCGAGAATGACGTCAAAGCACCGGTCGATATCGAGACCGGCGGCAAGTTTGCGGGCGAGATGCGTGTATTTGTTGGTGACGATGCCCGTACGGATGCCGGCTGCACGGAGTTCGGCAAGCATTTCAAGAATGCCAGGGAAGGGACGGGAGTCCACGGTCATTCCGGCTTCGTAATTTCGAAGAAATTCGTCACGAAGCGCAGGAAACGACGGATCCGTTTTCTGAATCCCGAAGCAGGTGCCGATGAGGCCCGGCGCTCCCCTGCTGGCCATCGGCCGGAGGATGCTGTCGGGGAGAGGCTCAAGTCCGCGGACCGTGCGGACGAGATTGGCGGCGCGTACGAGATCGGGCGCCGTGTCGGCCACGGTGCCGTCCAGGTCAAAGAGAAAAAGCCTGCAGGACATGCATTGATTCTCGGTTGGTAAAAGAAAACCCCCGAAGGCCTGGGCTTTCGAGGGTTTGCGGCGACCCACCTCAGGCGGGTCGCATCTGAACTAAGCGCAGATTACTGACGCGTGCCGACGACTTCGACAACAGCGCGACGGTTCGGAGCGAGGCACTGGACGAGTTCGCGGAAGTTCTTGACCTGGCCCTTGGCGGACGGATCCGGGCAGTTGACGACCGGGTCGAGTTCGCCGCGGCCTTCCGTCTGGATCAGCTTGGCATCCACGCCCTTGGAGACGAGGTAGGCCTTGACGGATTCAGCGCGGGCGGCGGAGAGCTTCTGGTTGTACGTGTCGGAACCGATGCGGTCGGCATAGCCGGTCGTCAGGATGACTTCAACGTCAACACCGGCGAGACGAGAGACGAGTTCGTCGATGACGGCCTTGCCTTCGTCCTTGAGGGTGGACTTGTTGAAGTTGAAGAGCATGTCGGCGGAGAACGTCACCTTTTCGGCAGCCTTGGCAGCCGGAGCAGCGGCGACCTTCTTGGCCGTGCAGGCGGCGGCGCCGAGGATGTCGGCATCGCACGTGCAGCCTTCACCGCCGACGCCCTGGGCTTCGGCGAGAGCCGGCGTCCAGAAACCCGTGCGCCAGCAAAGGCCGTAGGCGGACTTAACGATCTTGGCGTCGGAAGAGTGGACATAGGGGCTGACCGGGTCGGCAGCGAAGGAAGCGCCCGAAACCGCCAGCATCATAGCGGCAACGAGACCGCCGATCTTCAGAGAAGTCTTCATTTTTTTATAACCTCAAAAAATACAGGAAGCTTATACGGATGGACGATATGTCCCCGACAGAGTCAGCCTGTCGGTACCGAACAGATCACCCAAAAAAGCACCGGATCCGCAGTCCGGTTGCTGAAATTCACAGCGAAGCAGAAACTTCACAGGGCCGTGAACACAGCTCGAACAGAACCGGTACTGCCCTGGCATTCAACGGCATTCTGTCAGATTTCTGAACAAAAAGCCACCGAGCGGCAACCGACAGCTACACTCAAAGCATATTCTGCCACTTCTTCGCAACGCTGTTGAGGGAGAACCCGTATTTTTCCGCCGGGCAGCGAATCGACAGATTTTTTTCTGCAATTAATTGCCCTGCAACCCAGGTGTGAGTGACGTTTTCACGACCCGCTGAATACAGGAGCTGAGCCGCCGGATCCCGGACGGGCAGACATTCGACGCCGGAAAGATCGACGGCGATGAGGTCCGCCTGCTTGCCTGTTTCAACGGAACCGATCTCCTTGTCCCAATGCAGGGCTCGGGCGCCGCCGAGCGTGGCGGCCTCAAGCATGTCGAAAACCTTCGCGGCAGTCGAATCGCCTGCGACGGCTTTGGCCAGCATGGCTGCCAGCCGCGTTTCTCCCAGCATGTCGAGCTTGTCGTTGCTGGCCGCACCGTCGGTGCCGATGCCCACATTGACCCCTGCTTTCATAAAGGCAGCAAGAGGCGCAAAGCCCGAGGCGAGCTTCAGATTGGAGGACGGGCAGTGGCACATCGAACTGCCGGCCGCCGCCATCCTATTAATGTCGGAAGCGTCGGCGTGCACGCTGTGCACGGCGATGAGACGGTCGTTGACGAGGCCGAGTCCGGCCAGACGCTCTATCGGGCGAAGACCGTAAGTCTTCAGCGAGCCTTCGACTTCTCCCGCCGTTTCGTTGACGTGGATGTGGATGGGAACGCCGAAGCGTTCGGAAATGTCGGCGCATCGGCGAAGAGACTCGTCCGAGACGGTGTAGGGCGCATGGGGTGCAATCGTTGCGTGAACGAACGGATCGTTTTCATGATTGCGGATCAGCGCTTCGCTCTTGGCGAGGTACTCTTCGTCGCCGGACCCCCAGGCGGACGGGAAGCCGATCACCAGACCGGAAACGGCGCATCGAAGTCCTGCTTCTCTGAGACCTTCCGCAGCCGATTCAGGGAAAAAGTACTGGTCCGACGTGCAGGTGACGCCGCTCATGGCCATTTCCCGTCCGGCAAGCAGAGAGCCCTCGCGCACGTAGTCGGCGCTCATCAGCCTGCCCTCCGCCGGCCAGATTTTGGTGTTGAGCCAGTCCATGAGGGGAAGGTCCGCGCCGAGTCCCCTGATGATGTTCATGGCGGCGTGGGAATGAAGATTGACCAACCCCGGCATGACGACGCTTTCCGGCAGCGTGACCGTTTTGTCGGGCTGATAGCGAAGACGAGCCTGAGCCGTCGGCAGAATGTCGGAGATGACGCTGCCCGTGATGACGATGCTCATGTGCTCGAGCACGGTATTTTTGGGAACGACGGGGATCAGCCAACGGGCTTCAATGACGGTGTCAGCTTGCATGATCGTCCTTGAATAACAATGAAAATATTTGCCGGACAGACCCGGACTGAACGAGGCGCCGCAGGTCGGACCGAAGGCGGTTTCGGGTTATTGTACTTCGCTTGCCCTTAGCCGAACTCTGATAAAATTAATCATTTAGACCGCTTCGGATAGACGCCTGTCTTCCGATTTAGGGCGGCGTGAAATGCCGGCGGAAAAGACCGGCCGAAAGAGTCGAGACAGACTCAAACGAGAGGGGACGGCGGGCTCGGTTAAGACCGCCCTCCTTTATCCAGAGGAACAGTTCATGGACGAAAACGACAGCAAGGAAGAAGTTGAGAACACGGCAGACGGGAGCGTGAACGAAACCGAAGGCGAAACGCCGGCTCAGGGGTCCGCACTCGCCATCGCACAGGAACTTCTTCCGATTTCCCTTGAATCGGAGATGAAGCGCTCCTATCTTGATTACGCCATGAGCGTGATTGTGGGACGTGCGCTTCCCGATGTGCGCGACGGTCTTAAGCCCGTTCATCGCCGCGTGCTCTACGCCATGAACGAAATCAAGAACACGCACAACAACCCGACCAAGAAGGCCGCGCGCGTTGTGGGTGAAGTGCTCGGCAAATACCATCCGCACGGCGACGCTGCCGCGTACATGACGATCGTCCGCATGGCGCAGCCCTTCTCTCTGCGCTATCCGCTCGTCTACGGTCAGGGCAACTTCGGCTCGATCGACGGCGACAGTCCCGCGGCCATGCGTTACACGGAAGTCCGCCTTGAGAAGATCGCCGGCGAAATGCTTGCCGACATCAATGAGGACACGGTTGACTTCGTTCCGAACTTCGACAATTCGGAACAGGAGCCGCTCGTTCTCCCGACGCGTCTTCCCCAGCTGCTCATCAACGGTTCGTCCGGCATCGCGGTCGGCATGGCCACCAATATTCCGCCGCACAATCTGCGTGAAACGGTGTCCGCCTGCCTGCATCAGCTGCATCATCCCGACTGCTCGATTGAAGATCTGATCCGTCTGATGCCCGCCCCCGACTTCCCGACGGGCGGCATCATTTTCGGCATTGCCGACGTTCATCAGGGCTACCGCACGGGCCGCGGCCGCGTCGTCATGCGCGCCCGCACCCATCTGGAAGAGTTCGGAAGAGACCGCGTGCGCATCGTCGTCGATGAAATTCCGTACATGGTCAACAAGCGCATCATGTACGAAAAGATGCACGAACTCATGCGCGAGAAGAAGATCGAAGGCATCTCCGAAATGCGCGATGAGTCCTCGAAGGATATCCGCATCTGCATCGATCTCAAGCAGGGCGTGATGCCGGAAGTGGTTCTCAACAATCTCTACAAGCTGACCCAGATGCAGGAGAGCTTCGGCATGAACATGGTCGCGCTCGTCGACGGCCAGCCGACGCTGCTCAATCTGCAGCAGATGATTGTCCATTTCCTGTCCCACCGCCGGGAAGTGGTGACCCGCCGCACGGCCTTCCGCCTCAACAAATACCGCGCCCAGGGCCATCTGCTCGAAGGTCAGGCGGTCGCGCTCTCGAATCTCGACGAGTTCATCCGCATCATCCGCAGCGCCAAGACGCCGGCGGAAGCGGCGGCCAATCTGTACGGCCGCGGCTGGCCGATGGCTTTCGCCGAAGAGCTCGCCAACCGCAGCGTCGAGGAGATGCACCGCTATTACCCGGTCGACATGGATCCCTCCCGGGGCATCCAGGCCGACGGGCTCTACTATCTCACCCGCGCCCAGATCGACAACATTCTGGCGATGAGCCTTCGCCGTCTGACCGGCCTGGAGCAGGACAAGGTTCGTGCGGACTACGCGGCGATGATGCACAACATCACGGACTGTCTCGACATTCTGGCCCGTCCGGAACGCGTGAACGCCATCATCGGCGAAGAACTCGAAAACATTCGCGACCAGTACGGTGACGAGCGCCGTTCGACGATCGATCTGCTCGGTGATCCGAATTTCAACAAGCGCGATCTGATTCCGCGGCGCGACATGGTGGTGACGCTGACCAAGGGAGGCTATGTGAAGAGCCAGGAACTGTCCGACTACGAGGCCCAGACCCGCGGCGGCAAGGGCCGCAAGGTTCAGGAAATGACGAAGGACGACGTCGTGGACGAACTCTTCATCGCGAATTCGCACGATGTCCTGCTCTGCTTTACGACGAAGGGCAAGGTGTATCCGATTGACGTCTTCGAACTGCCCGAAGGGAAGTCGAACACGCGCGGCCGTCCGATCGTCAATCTGCTCCCGCTTGAGGAAGGCGAGAAGATTTCGTTCGTGCTCCCGATTCAGGGCTTCGACGACGAACACTTTGTCTTCATGGCGACGAACCGGGGCACTGTCAAGAAGACGCCGCTCTCGGCCTTCCGTCATGCCCGTGCCAAGGGTATCATCGCAACCGTTCTCGATGAGGGCGAGATGCTGATCGGCGTCGGCATAACGCACGGAGGCAACCATATCATGCTCGTGAGCGATGCCGGTTTGTGCATCCGCTTCGAGGAAGGCGACGTCCGCAGCATGGGCCGCGCAGCCCGAGGCATGCGCGGCATGCGTCTGGCGGACGATCAGAATCTGATCGCCCTGATGGTGCTCGAGCCCGAAGATGCCCGGGACATGCTGACGGTGACGGAGAACGGCTACGGCAAGCGCACGCACGCTTCGATGTTCCCGCTTCAAAGCCGGGGAGGCAAGGGTCGGATCGCCATTCCCACTTCCGAGCGCAACGGCCGGGTGGTGTCGGCGGTGCTGGTGACGGCGGAAGACGAAATCATGCTGCTCTCGACGGGCGGCAAGGTGATCCGGACCCGTGCCGGCGAGGTGCCCGTCTACGGTCGTTCGGCGCAGGGCGTCAAGCTCATCAATCTCGGAGAGGACACGGTTGCGTCTCTGCGCCGGGTCGCCGTCCAGAGTGAAGACGACGAAATTGAGCACCTTGAAATTTCCGGTGCCGAGGAGGCCGAACTCGCGCTTGACGAAGAGCCGGAGGAGGATCCGGAGGAGTCTCCGGACGATGAGGCGGACGGCGGCGAGGAGCTGTCGGACGGCAGAGGCGTGGACGCTCCGGCGGAGTAAGCGACTTGCCGGACTCTTTCCCCGATCAGCACTCCGCCCTATGACGGCCCGGCTTCGGATGCCCTAAGATTAACGGATGCCCTGCGCGGTTGCGCACGGCATCCGTTTGTTTTTGTGAAGTCCGCGTCCGTCGAGACGGACAGCGGCGGAAAGGAATACCTATGGACCGCCTCATCAATTTCGCGGCCGGCCCGAGCATGATGCCCGAGTCCGTCCTCAGAAAGATTCAGGATTCGATTCTCAACTACGAAGGCCAGGGCTACTCCATTCTGGAGATGATGCATAGAAAGCCCCCCTTTGAGGCGATTCTTCTCGAACTCAAGAGCCGAGTAAAGTCGCTGCTCAGCGTGCCGGACGACTATGAAATTCTCTTTTGTCCGGGCGGCGGCAAAATGCAGTTCGGCATGGTACCCCTCAATCTCGTGACGCCGGGATGCCGCGGCGGCTATATCGTGACGGGGACGTGGTCGCGCATGGCGAGCGAAGAAGCCCGGCGGGTTTCGCGCGAAGTGACGCTGTGGGCGGGCAACGGCCGGGAACTTCCGGATGAAGTCATCGAGGTGCCCGACGACGCCGATTATGTTTATTTCTGCGACAACGAAACCGTCGACGGCACGGAATTCCGGGGCCTGCCCGCCGTCAGCTGCGCCGATCCGATCTTCGTCTCAGACATGTCGAGCAACTTCATGAGCCGTCCCTTTGACGTGAGCCGTTTCGGCGCCGTCTGGGCTGGCGTGCAGAAGAACTTCGGAACTGCGGGTCTGGCCTGCGTGATCGTGCGCCGCAATCTGCTCGGCAATGCGGCCGATACGGTGCCTCAGATGCTCAACTGGAACGTCTACGCCAAGTCGAACAGTCTGCAGAATACGCCGCCGGTGCTTCAGTTCTATACCGCCATGCTCATGGCGCGCTGGGTGGAGGAACAGGGCGGCGTCGCCGAAATGGACCGCCGGGCCAAGGAACGCGCCGCACTTCTCTACAGTGCGATCGACGACATGCAGGACTTCTATGTCGGCGCTCTGCCGTCCGAGGTTCGCAGCCGCATGAACGTGGTCTTTACGATCGCCGACAAGGATCTCATCAAGCCCTTCGTGGAGGAAGCGGCCGCCCAGGGCATGATCAATCTGGCCGGACACCGCTCGGTCGGCGGTCTTCGCGCCTCTCTCTACAACGTCATGCCGATCGAAGCGGTTCAGAAGCTGACGGTCTTCATGAAGGACTTCGCGGGACGCCATGGAAAGCTTCACTGACAAACGCGTGGCGTATCTCGGGCCTGCCGGCACGTTCTCCGAGCAGGCCGTCCGGCGCTTTTTCGGCCGTGAAGCCGAAGCGCTGCCGCAGGTCAACTTCGATGAAGTGCTCAACTGTGTCGAGCGCGCCGAGGTGGACTACGGTCTGATCGCCATTGAAAACAATACGAACGGCACGGTGACTCACGCGCTTGACCTGCTGCTTGAGCGTCCGCTCTCGATTGTGGGCGAGGTATCCGTGCCCGTCGTTCACAACCTGATGAACCTGAGCGGCACGCTGCGCTCCGTCCGCCGCGTGTACGCCCATGCACAGGCTCTCGGCCAGTGCCGGGGATGGCTCCGATCGCATCTTCCCGAGGCGCAGACGATTGCCGTCAGTTCAAACGCCGAAGGCGCCAGACTGGCTTCGGAGGATCCGGAGGCGGCGGGGATCGCCGCCCTTGAGGCGGCGTCGATCTACGGTCTGAAAACCGTGGCGCAGGGCATTCAGGACGGCTTCGGAAACCGAACCCGCTTTCTGGTGATGAGCAGGGAGCCGGAAAAAATCCTGGATTGCGTGAGACAGCGCAAAACCAGTATTGTGTTTTCCGTTGCCAACGAACCGGGCTCTCTCTATCGTATTCTGTTCCCGCTTGCCGAAAACAGCGTGCAGATGGTCCGCATTGAAAGCCGTCCGGCACGCAACGGCAACTGGGAATACAACTTCTTCATCGATCTGGCCTGCGCCGAGGATGATCCTCCGCTGGCCAGAGCGCTGGAAACCATGCGCGCCGAGGCGACGTACCTGCGCGTGCTGGGATCTTACCCGGTGCTGGGCGAATAAGCACCGGCGCGTTTTTTCGGAGATTTTCATGGCAGACAATATGACGGCCGCTCAAGCGCTTTCCTATATTTCGGACATCGATCCTTATGATCCCGGCAAACCGGTTGAAGCGCTCGCGGCGGAGTTCGGCATCGCTCCCTCCGACATCGTCATGCTGGCCGCCAACGAAAACGCCATCGGCATGCCGGAATCGGCGGTAGCGGCCGTGACGGAAACGCTGCGGCGCGGCTTCCGCTATCCGGACGGTAATGCCTTCGGTCTCAAGGCTGCGGTCAGCCGCCGTCTTGGCATCCCCGAAGACTGGATCATCCAGGGGAACGGATCCGACGAAATTCTCGGACTGATCGCGCTGGCGTACCTGGAACCCGGCCGCACCTGCGTTTTCTCGCAGTACTCCTTCTCGGTCTATCAGCTGAGCGCGCACATGAACGGCGCCAGAACGGTGGAAGTGCCGGTAAAGCCCGACTTCACGCTGGATCTCGACGCGATGGCCGCAGCGGCGGCCGACGAGTCGGTCTCCGTTCTGTTCATCACGAATCCGAACAACCCGACGGGGCTGGCGCTGACTCAGGCCGAGATCGAAGCCTTCCTGGAAAAAGTGCCGTCCCGGGTGATGGTCGTGCTCGACGAGGCCTACCGGGAGTTCATGCCCGAAGACGAGCAGACGGATTCCATGGCGCTTCTTCGCCGCTATCCGAACCTGATCGTGACCCGTACGTTCTCGAAGGCCTACGGTCTGGCCGGTCTGCGCATCGGTCTCGGTCTTGCACAGGCGGCAACCGTGGAGCTGCTGAACCGCATCCGTGCGCCGTACAACGCGAACCGTCTGGCCCAGGCCGCCGCATCGGCGGCGATTGCCGACGACGACTTCCTGCGCCGCACCGCCGAGCTCAACCGCGAAGGCGTGCAGAGACTGGAATCGGCGTTCGAGGGACTGGGTCTCGAATACCTGCCTACGAAGACGAACTTCATTATGGTGAAGGTGCCCGGCGCCGCCGAGGTTGCCAAGGCGCTCCTTCGCTCGGGCATCATCGTCCGAGGCCTTCGCTCCTACGGTCTGCCCGACTGGATGCGCATCTCCGTGGGATGTCCGGAGGAAATCACGAAGTTCCTCGACGTTTTCGAAAAGGCCGTGGCTTCTCAGCGCTGATTCTTCGTGAAAGACTTCATAACAAACAGACGAATGACAGACAGAATTCCCGTTATCACGCTTGACGGTCCCGCCGCCAGCGGCAAGGGCACTATTGCCGAACGAGTTGCTCAGGCGCTGGGCTTTCATTACCTCGACAGTGGCGCGCTCTATCGCATCGCTACGCTCAATGCGCTCAAAAAAGGGGTGCCGCTCGATGACGCCGCCGCGCTGACGGCGGCGGCCGAGCAGCTGGCTCCCCGTTTTGAGGGCGGTCGGATTCTGCTCGATGGCGAAGACGTCACGACGGCGATCCGTTCCGAAGAGGTAAGCGCCGCAACGAGTCGCGTCGCGGTCGTTCCCGGTGTGCGCGCCGCGCTTTTCGCCCTGCAGAAAAATGCCGCCCGGCTTCCCGGACTTGTCGCCGACGGCCGGGACATGGGCACGGTCGTGTTTCCCGATGCGCCCCTCAAGGTCTTTATGACCGCATCGGCCCGTGTTCGAGCCGAGAGACGCTACAGGCAGCTTATCGGCCGGGGCGAGACGGCGGATCTTGAAGCGCTCACCCGCGATCTGGAGGAGCGCGACCGCCGGGACAGCCAGCGGGCAACGGCGCCGCTGCGCCCTGCAGAGGATGCAAAGGTACTGGATACCTCGGAAATGGGCATTGAAGAAGTTGTAAAAAAAGTCCTTCTTTGGTGGGACGAAGCCCGCTGAGTTGTCGTAGAATAGCGATTCCAAATTTTTCTGTGCCGCTCGGATGGTCTGAGCGGCCTGTTTTTGTTCAACTCCGCCCAAGGGAGCAGCCCGCGGGTGTGTATTTTTTCCATCAGACAATGACCAACGAAACCAACAAGCCCGAATCCTTCGCTGAGCTTTTTGCCGAAAGCCTCGCTCAACAGGAAATGCGTCAGGGTGAAGTCATCACCGCTGAAGTCGTGCGCGTCGACTACAACTTTGTGGTTGTGAACGCCGGCCTCAAGAGCGAAGCCTATGTGCCTATCGAAGAGTTCAAGGACGACCGCGGTGAAGTGACCGTTAAGGCCGGTGACTTCGTCTCCGTCGCCATCGAATCCGTCGAAAACGGCTACGGCGACACCATCCTCAGCCGCGACAAGGCCAAGCGTCTCGCCGCCTGGATGAACCTCGAAAAGGCTCTCGAAACCGGTGAACTCGTTACCGGTACGGTTACGGGCAAGGTCAAGGGCGGTCTCACCGTCATGACCAACGGCATCCGCGCCTTCCTCCCGGGTTCGCTCGTCGACACCCGTCCGGTC
>JAXEEN010000232.1:0-7117 GCA_034104065.1 Sutterella sp. | reverse complement strand
GGTCCAGCCCGCGATGTCGTTCACGAAGCGCTCTTCCAGACTGATTTCCGCCTTGACTTTGGGAAAGCGCAGACTGAGAAAGGCGCTTGCGGTGCCCGAGGTCTGCCCCGTGAGCGCCAGAAGGCCGCCAAGAAAAGCATTGGCATTGAAGCCCGCATGAATGCGGACGGTGAGAATCGGATGGTTGAAAAGAGCGGACATCGGTGTCTCCGGAGAATCAGCGCAGGGAATCCATGAGGGCGAGCACGCGCGCGGCGGCGCAGGCCGCGCCGTAGCCGTTGTCGATGTTGAGAACGGCGACGCCGGGCGCGCAGGAGGCGAGCATGCTTCTGAGCGCCGTAATGCCGTGTTCGGCAACGCCGTAGCCGACGGAGGTCGGCACCGCAAAAACGGGTTTGGGCGTCAGACCGCCCAGCACGCTCGCCAGCGCGGCGTCGAGTCCCGCGGCCACGATGACGACGTCGCAGGCGTTGATCTCGGGGAGCGCCTTCTGAATTCGCCAGAGTCCGGCGACGCCGCAGTCTTCGAAAAGCCGGACGCGGCGGCCGAGATACTCGAGGGTGCGCGCCGCTTCATGCGTGACGAAGCCGTCGGCCGTGCCGGCGGAGACCACGGCGACGGTGCCGGACGGGGTGCTCGGACAGGTTCGGTGCCAGGCGGTGCGGGACAGCGGGTCGTAGCTGTAGAGCGCGCGGAGGCCTTCGGGAACGTCCGCCCAGACGGCGGGCTCGAGCCTCGTGAAGAGAATAGGCTTTTCGGCGGGATCGGCAAAGCGCTCGAGGAGCGTCAGCAGCGCATCCCGGGGTTTGCCGGCGCAGAAGACGGCTTCGGGAAGACCGATGCGGCGGTCTCGTTCGATGTCAAAGCGGATGTTGTCGGGCATGGGTCGGCCTGAAAAAGTCGGTGCACCGAGACTATCACGATGCCGGAAACGGCGCAGTAATACCGAACGGGCAGGGAGAGAATCGGGCAGAAATCCAAGACGTCCGGCCGAACGTCGGGACGGCCGGGAAAACGGACAGACGGGAAAACGGACAGGCAGAAAAAGTCCTGCCGGACGCGGGGTCCAGCAGGACGCTCAGAAGCCGTGTCGGGCGTTATTCAACGCGGGGCACCGTGAGGCTGCCTTCAGGCATCAGGATGACGTCGGGCGTTTCGCCCACGTACTGTTTGGCGATCTCAAGGGCTTCTTCAACGGTGTCGACGGCGCCCGAGAAGAGCATGTCCTTCGCGAGCTGACGGTCGAGGCGCGTGACCAGGATGTAGTGCGCCTTTTCGATCGGACGCGTGATGGCGTAGGCCTTGTTGGCGCCGATGCGGAAGTTGGCTTCAAGTTCGGCCTTGATGGCTTCGGGCGTCTTCAGACGGCGGAAGGTTTCTTCAAGCACGGCGGAGCCGGAGCCTTCCTCGCAGTCGGCGAGAAGAATCACCGCACCGCCCTTGCGCACGGCGCAGGCGGCGTTGTCCATCGTCTTCTGCATCTGATAGACGTTGATGTCCTTCGGGTAGCCGCCGCAGGAGGCGATCACGAGATCGGCCTCCTTCGGGATCACGCAGCCGTAGACCTGGTCGACGAACTTGCAGGCTTCCTTGTGCGCTTCGACGTAGTCGCCCGCGAACATGCGCAGGAACTGATGCTTGGCGTTGAGAATGGCGTTGAAGAGGAAGAGCGAACGGCCCTTGGCGAAGAGCGCCACGCCTTCCATCTGGTCTTCGTAGCAGGGGTTGCCGACGGTCTTGCCGAGGCCGGCGCGTTCGTCGAGCATGAAGCTGTGGTTCACGCGCACGGTTTCCATTGCGGCGCAGCCGGGCAGAACGGCCTTGCGTCCGCCGCCGTAGCCGGAGAAGTAGTGGTGAACGATCGTGCCGGTGAGAATCACGTGGTCGACGTTGCAGAGTTCCTTGTTGATCAGAACCGGCGTGCCGCGGGAGGTCGTGCCGAAGAATTCGAAGTCCTCGTCGTTCGTCGCGATGCTGTTGAACATCTTCAGACGGGAGGCCACGTTTTCGCCGACGCCTTCGACCATTTCCTCATGCGACATGGCGCGGTGCGTGCCGAGCGCGAAGACGATCTTCATGTCTTCGTCCTTCACGCCGAGACGATTCATTTCATCGACGAGGACCGGCATGAAGTCGTAGCTGTTCGCCACGCGGGTCGGGTCGTTGCAGATGAAGGCGACGGTGTCGCCGGGCTTGACGATCTCGTCGAGAGACGGGCAGCCGATCGGATGGCGGATGGCTTCGAGCACGCCTTCCCGGATGTTTTCCATGACGGGGAATTCTTCAGTGCGAACTTCCTTCAGAACGCGCGCGTCGTCGATCTGAAAAGTCTTGCGTCCGCGTCCGTAGGCAAAGTCGTATTCCTTCAGAGCCATGTTTCAGTTCTCCTTAATTGGCTGTTGAATGCCGAACTCCAAGGGGCGCTTCGGTCCGTAGCGTTGCGAGCAGCGGGAAATTCGGCGAATTGATTAATTATAAGGAGTTAGCGGATAACCCTCAGGAGGATTATCAGTCGATGCCCCTGAAGTCAAGAAAGCGCCGTCTCCTTACGCAATTCCCCGCGCAGTGAGGAGAAGCTTTGAAAATCCCTGCGGCGGAAGCGTTCCTGCAGAGCCCCCTTCGGGGCCGAAATAGGATGAGTGTTAACCCGTATACCTGCTTCTCTTCAGGCGTTAAATGCTTAACGCATCTGCGGCAGGCAATTTGAGATGATGACCCCGTCGGAATACAGAACTGCACGGAGTTTCAAAATGACGCAAATTGCTTATTTGATATTTGCGGCTGCAGCATGAGCATTTTCGTGCGCATCATACGGAGCAGGCGTTGCCGGATTTCATCCGGACTGTGCAGTCTGTCATCAGGCGTCGCCTCCGTCGGCGGAAAACGCCAACCGCGAGGCCTGCGTCGGCTGTCACGGCGAAGCGCCCGAAAAGGGCAGCGTGACGGCGGACGGCAAAACGCTCAATCCGCACAAGGGCCATTTCGACGTGTTCGACTGCCTGCAGTCGCGGACTTCCTCCCGGCCTATGCGCCGTTCGGCAAGGTGGCCCTCGTCAACGTGAAGAACAAGGACCGCTTCAAGACGCTTGAAGACCTCAACCAGCCCGACGTTCGCGTCATCAAGAATCCGGGCGGCACGAACGAAGCCTTCGTTCTCGCCAACCTGAAGAAGGCCCAGATTTCCACGCACGACAAGAACTATGAAATTCCGGGTCTCATCGCCGAAGACAAGGGCGACGTCATGATTACGGAAAACGCCGAAGCGAAGCTCTATGCGAAGAAGAATCCGAAGCTTCACGCCGCGTTCCTCGATCATCCGCTCACGCCCGTCAACTACATGGGCTTCCTGATGCCGACGGACGACGCCGACTACACCCGCGTCATGAACTACCTCTGGGATCTGCTTGACCGCCGCGGCGAACTCGAACGCATCGAAGACAAGTGGCTCGACTGATGCCCGCCTGACGCCGACCGTCTGTCGGCGGCGGAAGAACCCCGTGCGGATCACGAACGATCGCGCGGGGTTTTCTTTTTGTCAGAACTCGAAGCGGTAGAGCAGGTCCACCACCTGATTGACGCCCGAAACGGCTTCGAGGTAGAGCTGCGGCATCAGCCGGTAGCGCAGCGTCAGCGTGGCGAGCGAATCGAAGATGCCGACGCCGTACTTCACCTGCAGGCCCGGGAGCACGTAGCCGCTTACGACGACCTGCGAACCGTCGCCCACGCCTTCGGTATCGACGCCGAGATTCTGAATGCCGACGGCGCTGCCGATCTGACTCACCACGGATCCCGTCTGAGAGACGCCGAGACCGATGAGGGCGGACGTGAGCGCCGAGCCGCTGTCGGAGTCCCTGCCGAGCCCCTGGCCGCGCACCAGATAGCTAAGCGCTTCCTGCTGGGACATGGCCGGCTCGGAAAAGACCGTGAGTTTGGGACGCGTCGCGACGCCCGTGACGCGGATGCCGGCAATGACGTTGTCCTCGACGGCGTCGGGATTACGGATGGCTTCAAGATGCAGAAGCGGCTGATCGGCCGGACCGGCGAACACGATCTGGCCCTTGCGCACCTGAAGGTCCTGCCCGTAGGCGTGAAAGCGTCCGGAGTCGACGCTGACGAGCCCGTTGAGTCCGAGGCCGCGGCGGTCCTGCTTGACGTCGAGTTCGCCCGAGAGGGCCGCCTTCAGTCCGAACGCACTGAGCCGAACGTCCTTCCCGATGCCGATCGTGAGCGTGCTGCTGATCGGAACGGACGGCGTCTTGGGTTCGATCGGTTTGAGCGCCGCATCGAGCATGACCTCGTCGTCCGACACGGAGACGGCGGATTCGGGGAGCTCCTTCACTTCAATGCGGGCCTTCGGGATGTCGAGACGGCCGGCGAGCGTCATGAGCGTCGGATCGGCCCGGAAGGTCACGTCGGGCGAAATCCAGACGCGGGCCGTCGGCGGCACCGTGATCAGAATCTTTTCGCCGCGGGCGCTCACCTCGGCGAACCATCGCTCCGGATTCTCCCAGTCGGCGCTGCCCGACACGTCCAGGCGGCCCTGGGCGGTATCGATCGCGCCGGCGAGACGGCTCCTGCGACCGTCGAAGTCGACGTCGATGCGGGAGGGCTTCATCTCCAGCGGAACCATGCCGTCCGATACGCGGATGCCTTCGAGGGTCAGACGGCCGGTCAAAGACGGATCCGTCATCGTGCCGCCCGCCGTCAGATCGGCTGAGAGCATCCCTTCGGCCTTCTCGCCCGAGGTGATGAGCGCGTTGATCGCGGAAAGATCGATGTCCGAGATGCGCAGACGGCCTTCGAGCGACCGGTTTTTTTCGGGATCCGTGACCGTCAGACTGCCTGAAAGCGAGCCGTTGCCGGCAATCGCCGCCTTCCAGTCCGCACTGAGGCGGTTTCCTTCGGCGCCGGCCGAAAGGGCGAGTTCGGAAAAGGCGAGCGGAAGACTCGCTTCGCCGACGGTCTGCTTCACGGCGACGTCGCGACCGTCGATCGTCAGTCTGAGGGCGGGAAGCGCCGAATCCGACGGCTTCCAGGCCGCTTCGGCATGACCGGTCAGCGTGCCCGAGACGGCCGTTTCCTTCGGGAGGAGGGACTTCAGAAAGGAGAGGTCAAAGCGCCCGAGCGCCAGGGAGGCGCTCCCCGTGCGGCCGCCGTCGCGCGCCGTCAGCGGTCTGTCGAGACAGATCTCGGCATTCTCATGACGCCAGCAGTGTTCGGCCAGCGATCCGGAGAGACGGCCGGCATCGAGCACCAGCGAAGCCGGCCGGTCCTGGGCGATGCGGCCGAGGGGCGTGTCGGCCGCGGCGTCGGCCAGTCTGCCGGTCCAGGTCTCGGTTTTGCGGCTGAAGCCCCCTTCGAGCGTCAGACCGGCGGAGGCGGGATCGCCTTCGGCGTCGATTCTCAGACGATGCGATTTTTCCGTGCCGGAAAGTCGCGCCGTCAGCGAGCGAAGCGCATAGCCCGGCAGTTCGCCGCCCGCGAGTCTGAGGGTCAGATCGCCCTCGGCCTCTCCCTTCGGATCGGCGGCCGCCCTGCCGGTCAGACTCAGGGATGCGAGCGTCATTCCGTCCCAGCCCAATCCGGCGCCCTTCAGATCGGCGTCGATCACCGGCGCCTCGGCCGTCCCGGATGCCGTCAGGCGGCCTTCGATACGGCCGGCCAGTCCCGGCAGCAGGGCCGTAAGGTCGGGCGCGCTGACGAGAAGATCGGCGGCGAGCGTTCTGCCGTCGAAGCTCCCCTTCGCTTCAATCCGGTTGCCGCCGAGTCTGAAGAAGAGCCCGGGCGTGGAAAAATGAGTCGGACTGCGGGCGTCGAGCGAGCCTTCGGCCTCGAGCGCATAGGCGTCGAGCGTGCCCTTCAGGGAGAGGCCCTTCAGATCGGCCGCCCAGTTTCCCTCCCGCAGACGGGCGGAAAAATCGGTGCTGCCCGACAAAACGGCGTTGAGGGAAGGCACGAAGTGTTTGACCGCCAGGCCGCTGAGCGCGAGACTGCCCGACGCCGTGACGTCGTCCGCCCAGCCGAGATCGGCCCTGAGCCGGGCCGTGCCGTCGGCGGCGCTGACCGCGGCGTCGCCGAGCTTAAAGCCCGTCAGCGAGCCGCGGCCGTCGAGCCGGATGCCGGCGGGGACGGCGCCGGGGACCCTGAGTCCGGTCTGCAGGCCGAGAAGGTAGTCCCGAACGGTGCCGTCGAGCGTCAGACTGAGCGACTGAAGCCGGACGGGCTCTTCGCCTTCGGCGGGGACCGGCGGCCAGCCGACGTCGGCTGCCGTGACGTGGAGCCGCAGCGGCAGGTCGCGCGAGGCGGGTTCGGCTTCGAGACGAATCTCGGCGGCGACGGGTCCCCCGAGGCCGGCGTAAAAGGCGAGCCGGCCGGAAAGCGGGCCTTTGAGCGAAAAGTCGGCGCTCTCGCCTTTGAGGGGATCGGTTCGCATCTCGGCGCGGCCCCTGAGATCCAGCATGCGGCTGCCGTTGAGTTCCGCCGTGCCCGAGAGCGCCGCCGAGACTTCGGGCAGGTCGGCTTCGAACCCGCGGACCGTCAGAAGACCGTCCTTCAGCAGCGCCGAGAGCCGGGCGCGGCCGACGGCGACGGACGCCGCGCCGTCAATGCGGACGTCCGACGCTTCGAATTCGGAAACGTCCGAGTCGACCGGCACGATGATCTCCGGCAGTTCGGGGAGGAGCGGTTTTGCAAACAGGGCTTCCAAAGTTCTGCCGAGCGGTTCCGGCGGCTGAGCCGAAGCGGAGGCCGCCGGTGCTTCGGGCTCGGGAGGAAGACTGACGCTCAGCGTTTCAAGCCGGGTGCTGCCGACGGCGATCAGGCGGTTTCGCCAGGTGAGCGAGCTCGTGAAGCGCACGAGCGACGTGCGGATGCCGTCCGTCTCGGCCGTGATTCCCGAGAGAGACAGATTCTCCACCGTGACCGGGAGCGGCGCGCGAAGGTCGCGCAGCGGTTCCGCCGGCGTGTCGGGTTCGTCGGCGGCGGGGAGGTCGGCCGACCTCACCGTGACGCTCACGCCTTCGAGCGAAAGATCGGTGATGCGCAGATGCTGGTTGAAGAGCGCCCGCCAGTCGAAGCCGAGATGGATGCGTTCGGCGCTGACGGCGGCGCCCGGCAT